>NZ_JBIVLI010000007.1:0-337400 GCF_044751205.1 Streptomyces sp. NPDC088732 | reverse complement strand
CCGTGAACGTCTCCACCCACACGCGCTCAGCCCGTAACACCCCAGCCATACAGAGAAGATGCCCAGCTCAGAGCCTTGTGCAACACCCTTTAGGGACCGTTTCGAAATCCCCCAGCTACCGCTGGGAGGTGCCCCCGGCGTCGGCCGCCCGGAGGGCGACCGACGCTGCCGTCACTCCTCGACGAGGAGCTTGTCGCGCAGCTGCGCCAGGGTGCGGGCGAGCAGCCGGGAGACGTGCATCTGGGAGATGCCGACCTCCTGCGCGATCTGCGACTGCGTCATGTTGCCGAAGAAGCGCAGCAGCAGGATCTTCTTCTCGCGCGGCGGCAGCTGCTCCAGCAGCGGCTTGAGGGACTCCCGGTACTCCACGCCCTCCAGGGCGTCGTCCTCGGCGCCCAGGGTGTCGGCCACGGCCGGCGACTCGTCGTCGGTGTCGGGCACGTCGAGCGAGAGCGTGCTGTAGGCGTTGGCGGATTCGAGGCCTTCGAGGACCTCCTCCTCCGTGATCTTCAGATGCTCCGCCAGCTCGTGCACGGTCGGGGCCCGGCCGTGCCGCTGGGAGAGCTCGCCGGTCGCCGTCGTGAGCGCCAGGCGGAGCTCCTGGAGCCGCCGCGGGACGCGCACGGCCCAGCCCTTGTCCCGGAAGTGGCGCTTGATCTCGCCGACCACGGTGGGGGTGGCGTACGTGGAGAACTCCACCCCGCGGTCGACGTCGAACCGGTCGACGGACTTGATCAGGCCGATCGTGGCGACCTGGGTGAGGTCGTCCAGCGGCTCGCCGCGGTTGCGGAAGCGCCGGGCCAGGTGCTCCACCAGCGGCAGGTGCATCCGCACCAGCTGGTTGCGCAGCTCGGCCCGCTCCGGGGAACCCAGCGGAAGCTTGCCCAGCTCCACGAAGAGCGCACGCGCCCCGGCCCGGTCGTGCGGGTCGTGGTGCCCGTGCTGCTCCTGTTGCTCCTGCTCCATGCGACCCGCCTGATCCGCCAGATCCGTCTGCTCGGGCGCGTCCTTGTCGTCGGGACGGTCCGCCGGTCCACCGCCGGGATGGGGCCGTGCCTCGTCCTGTCGCGCCGCAGGGGCGGGTACGGGGCGGCCCCTCACCCCGGGCGTACTGCCTTCCAGATCGTTCACGGCGATTCCCCCGTTACAGCTGTCCCGGTCCTGCACCGCGCTTCTTGTGCAGAGCGATGCTCACGGTCTTGTCCTCGGCCACGCTGGAGTCCACCTCGCCGGCCAGGGCGGAGAGCACCGTCCAGGCGAAGGTGTCGCGCTCCGGGGCGCGGCCGTCGGTCGTGGGAGCCGACACGGTCACCCACAGTGCGTCCCCGACCAGGCGGAAGACGCAGCTCAGCACGGACCCCGGGACGGCCTGCTGGAGCAGAATCGCGCACGCCTCGTCAACGGCGATGCGCAGGTCTTCGATCTCGTCGAGGGTGAAGTCCAAGCGGGCCGCGAGGCCGGCGGTCGCCGTACGCAGCACCGAAAGATAGGCCCCCGCCGCGGGCAGCCGGACCTCGACGAAGTCCTTCGACCCGGGCTCGCCTGCGATCTCGGACACCCTCACCTCCAAGGTGGCACTCGCACTGCCCTCATCGGCACTGCACTGATCTGGTTCGGTTCGCCAGCGACGCTATCGCGATCCGTACCCCGGTGTCGCCCGGACGGAGCACGGCCGCCGCCATGAATGAGCCCCGGCCCGGCACCCCATGGCTGTCACCCATAGTAGGCGCATGCGCACGCACCGTGGGTAGGGGGCGAGGGGTCTCAATTCGAAAGAGAAGTCGCTTTGTTGACACGGGCCTGCTCCGCGAGGGTGCGCAGCGGTTCGCCGGTCAGCCGCTGCACCGTCCATCCGTCCTGGGGACGGGCGCCCATCGCACGGTAGAACGCGATCGACGGCTCGTTCCAGTCCAGCACGGACCACTCGAAGCGCTCGTAGCCCCGCTCGACGCAGACGGCGGCCAGCTCGGCGAGAAGCGCCTTGCCGTGGCCGCCCCCGCGCGCGGAGGGGCGCACGAACAAGTCCTCAAGGTACACGCCGTGGGTGCCGGTCCAGGTGGAGAAATTCAGGAACCACACGGCGAAGCCGACCACGGCGCCGGTGTCGTCGTCCTCGGCGATGAACGCGAAGACCGCGGCCCCGGGTCCGAAGAGCGCCTCGTGCAGCTGCGCGGGGGTCGCCCGCGCGCTGTCCGGCTCCCGCTCGTACTCCGCGAGTTCGCGGATCATCGAGTGGATCTCCGGGATGTCGCCGGGCGCCGCGGATCGGATCATGCGGCCAAGGCTAACCGCTCGGCCGGCCCGTCACGACGGCGGCGAGGACCGTCCCCTCGGCGAAGGCCCCTTCGGCGGCCAGAGAGAACAGGCCGTGCAGCATCTTGGCGACGTACACGGGGTCCGGCACGAAGCCGTGGCGCGCGCCGAAGTCCTCCGCGAAGGCGTCGAGGGCGGGCGTGCGGCGGGCGTAGCCGCCGTGGTGGAAGCGCTCCTCCAGGTGCCAGTCACCGCGCCGCCCGCCGAAGGCCGCCTCCTGGAGGCGGCCTATGTCCTCCCGCAGGAATCCGCCGCCCTTGAGGACGGGAAAGCCGATCGCGCGCTGCTCCGGACCCAGTCCCGCGGCAAGCCCCGCCAGGGTGCCGCCCGTGCCGCAGGCGACGCCCACGACGTCCGCCGCGCCGCGCAGTTCCTCGCCGAGTGCCACGCACCCTTGTGCCGCCAAGGCGTTGCTGCCGCCCTCGGGCACCACATAGGCGGGGCCGAACCGCTCCAGGAGCCCCGCCAGGACCTCCGGCTCGTCCTTGCGGCGGTAGGTCGCGCGGTCCAGGAAGTGCAGGCGCATGCCGTCGGCGGCGGCACGGGCGAGCGAGGGGTTCAGCGGGCGCCGGACGAGCTCCTCGCCGCGCACGACCCCGACGGTGGCCAGTCCCAGCAGGCGGCCCGCGGCGGCGGTCGCGCGCAGGTGGTTGGAGTAGGCCCCGCCGAACGTCAGCAGCACCTGGTGTCCCTGGTCCGCCGCGGCGCGCAGGTTCAGGTGGAGCTTGCGCCACTTGTTGCCGGGCACCTCCGGGTGGATCAGGTCGTCCCGCTTGACGAGCATGCGCAGCCCGCGCCCCGTCAGCCGCTCGTCGCCGGTCAGCTCGACAAGAGGGGAGGGCAGCCGGACGTCCACGATCACCGCCCCAGTGTGACGTCACCGGGAACCGGCCGGGAGTCGGGAGCAGCCCCCGGCGGGGCCGCTCCGGCTCAGCGGGCGGCCGTGTCGAGGGCGTTCGCCAGCCCCGCGGCCGCCTCCCCGGCGTTCCACTCCTGCAGCGGCTGCTCGGCCCACAGGACCTTTCCCTCGGGGGTGTAGCGGGTGCCCCAGCGTTCGGCGATCTGGGCGACGAGGAACAGGCCCCGGCCGCCCTCGTCGGTCGTGGCCGCGTACCGCAGGTGCGGCGAGGTGCTGCAGCCGTCGGAGACCTCGCAGGTCAGGGCGCGGTCGCGGAGCAGCCGTACGGAGATCGGCGGGGAGCCGTAGCGGATGGCGTTGGTGAGCAGTTCGCTGAGGATCAGTTCCGCGCCGAAGCTCAGCTCGCACAGGCCCCATTCCTCCAGCCGCTCGGTCACCGCGGCCCGCATGCCCGCGACGGCGGCCGGGTCGAGCGGTACGTCCCACTCGGCGACGTGGCAGGCCGGGGTGCGGCGGGTTCGGGCGATCAGCAGGGCCACGTCGTCCTTGGGCCGGCCGGGCAGCAGCGCCTCCAGCACGGCCCGGCAGCTCTCCTCCGGCGGCCGCTCGGGGTGCGCGGCCAGCGCCCGGCGCAGCATCTCCATGCCGACGTCCAGGTCGCGCGCGCGGTCCTCGATGAGCCCGTCGGTGTACAGCACGAGCTGCGTGCCCTCGGCGAGCTCCAGTTCGGCGGTCCTGAACGGCATGCCGCCCAGCCCCAGCGGCGGGCCGGCGGGCAGGTCGGGGAACTCCACGGCGCCGTCCGGGCGCACCAGTGCGGGCGGGTGGTGCCCGGCCCGCGCCATGGCGCAGCGCCCGGTGACGGGGTCGTAGATCGCGTAGAGACAGCTGGCGCCCATGACGCCGGCGCCGATCTCGGTGTCGGACTCGTCCTGGTCGATCCGGCCGACGAGGTCGTCGAGGTGGCCCAGCAGCTCGTCGGGCGGCAGGTCGAGGGTGGAGAAGTTGTGCACCGCGGTGCGCAGCCGGCCCATGGTGGCGGCGGCGTGCAGTCCGTGGCCGACGACGTCGCCGACGACGAGCGCCACCCGGTTGCCCGGCAGCGGGATCACGTCGAACCAGTCGCCGCTCACGCCCGACTGGGCCGGCAGGTAGCGGTGGGCGACGTCCAGGGCGCTCTGCTCCGGCAGGGCGCGCGGCAGCAGGCTGCGCTGCAAGGTGACGGCCAGGGCGTGCTCGCGGGTGTAGCGGCGGGCGTTGTCGATGTTGATGGCGGCACGCGCGACCAGTTCCTCGGCCAGCGAGAGGTCCTCCTCGTCGAACGGCTCCGGCTTCTGCGAGCGCCAGAAGTTGACCACGCCCAGGACGACGCCGCGGGCCTTGAGCGGGGTCGCGATGAGCGAGTGGATGCCGTAGCGGACGATGCTGTGCGTCCGCTCGGGGTCCTGGGCGAGCCAGCCGGGGTCCTCGCCGAGTCTGCCCACCACCTCCGAGCGCCCGGTGCCGAAGCCGCGCGCCTGCGGGGTGGACGGCAGGAAGTCGATCAGCGTGCCCAGCGGGTACAGCGGGGCGTCGTCGCGGATGCCGTTGACGGCGGTGCGGCGCATGTCGACCGCGTTCACTCCGGTGGGCTCCTCGCCGTGCAGGACGGGGTCGGCGAGGTCGACGGTCACGTAGTCGGCGAAGCGGGGGACCGCGACCTCCGCCAGCTCCTCCGCGGTGCGGACCACGTCGAGGGTGGTGCCGATGCCCAGCCCGGCGTCGTAGAGCAGTTTGAGGCGTTCGCGGGCGACCTCGGCGCGGCCGGCGAGCGCCTGGAGCTCGGTCGAGTCGCGCAGCGTCACCACTGAGCCCGACAGGACGCCGTCGGCGTGGTTGAGCCGCTGGTTCACCGCCAGCAGCCGGTCGCCGGCCGGGAGGAACTCGTCGGTCGCCTCGCGGCGGGAGACCAGCAGCTCGACCATGGCGGGTTCGAGGTCCGCCAGCTCGGTGACGTACCGCCCCTCGGTGTCGGCCGGCAGGTGGAGCAGGCGCGCGGCCTCGTCGTTGACCAGCAGCAGGCGGCCGTCGGCGGCGACGATGAGCACGCCCTCCCGCACGGAGTGCAGCACTGTGTCGTGGTGCTCGTACATGCGGCTGATCTCGGCGGGGTCCAGGCGGTGGGTCTGCCGCCGCAGCCGCCTGGAGATGAGTGCCGTCCCCGCCATGGCCAGGGCGAGCGCGGCGGCGCCTGCGCCGAGGATGATCGGCAGCTGCCGGTTCACCACGACCGTCACATTGGTGACCTTCATGCCGGCCGCGACCAGGCCGACGATCCTGCCGCGCGGGTCCTCCACGGGGTCGTGGACCGGGACGACGGCCTGCACCTCGTGACCCAGCGGCCCCCGGACGCTCTCGGTGTAGACCTTGCCGTGCAGCGACGGCTCTATGGTGCCGACGAACCGCCGGCCGATCCGCGCCGGCATGGGGTGCGTGTAGCGGGTGCCGTGGGTGTCCATGACGACGATGAAGTCGACGCCCGCCTCCTTGCGAGCCAGTTCGGTGACCGGTTGCAGCACCTTGGAGGGGTCGGGGCTTCTCAGTGCCTGCGGCAGCCCGGGGGAACGGGCGAAGGTGCGGGCCGCGGCCACCGAGCGGTTGACGGCCTCGCGCTCGCTGTCGTGCCGCGACTGGAGCACCAGGGCGAGCACTCCGCAGGCCACGAGCAGCACGACGACCGCCACCTGGAGGACGAAGACCTGCCCGGCGACGCTGCGGGGACTCTTCTCGCTCAGTGATCGCACCGGTACGCACCGAATCAGCCGAAAAGGTCGGCCATGTCGCCTTTGTAGCACTGCGGATGAGGCGCTGCCAGAGGCCGAAAGGGCCGTCGGCGGGCCCGGTGGCGCCCGGAGGCGTGCGGGAGCGTGCGGGGGACCGCCTCAGAAATGCAGTTCGGCGGGGAAACCCGTCCAGCGCAGTTCTTCCGGGAGGTGCCGCATGTCGTTGTAGAGCAGGACGGAGTGCGGACGGCCCGGCGTGTAGCGGATGACGGTCAGGGCGGCGTTGGCGTGGTCGAGGCCGAGCCAGCGCCACGGCGGCGCGTCCAGGGCCGCCGAGACCAGCCTGCCGATCAGGAAGTTGTGGGTGACCACGAGCTCGTGGGCGGCCTTGCCCGCGGCCGGCGGCCCCGCGAAGCGCGCCAGCGCCTCCCGCCCCAGCTCCGGCCCCCACGCCCGCTCCTCCGGGCCGAAGCGGTCCAGGAACCGGGAGAGGTAGTACGCGCTGTCCGACGGCAGCTCGGACTCCTGCGGGATGTAGGGCGGGTAGTCGCCGGCCAGGTCGTTCGCCCCCACCGGCACCGCGCCGCCCAGCCGTTCGCCGATGAGCGCGGCGGTCTGCGCGGCACGGGGGAGCGGGCCGTGGTGGACGGCGGCGATCGGGGTCCCCTTGAGACGCTCGCCGAGGAGTTCCGCCTGCCGGAAGCCGTTCTCCGTCAGGCCGCTCTCGTCGGGCAGCGCCTCCGCGTGGCGGGTCAGATAGAGATAGCGGCTCGCCGTGCCGGTCATGCCGGGCCCCTCTCGGGTGTCGGGATGCTGGGCGTGGAGACGCCGCCCGTGCGGGCCCGGTTCCGCCGTGCCGCGGGGCGTCACCCCGCAGGATGATGCCACGCGCCGTCCGGCGGGCCGACAGCACTGCCGTCAATTCGCCCCGGCCGCACGGTGGTTGGCGTCCTGTCCGGCCGGACAGGACGACTGCGCGCCGGGGGCGGGAAACCGCCCGCGGCGTACGATGGAAGGTGAATTCTCGGCGAGCCGACGCGGGAGGCCGCGATGCGAACGCCCGGAACACCCGCCCTGCCGCGCAGCGGCCGCCACTGGGCCGTCGCCGCGGTCCTCGCCGCCCTTGCCGTGGTGGTCGCCCTGAGCGTCGGCGTCCCCTTCGCCGCGGTGTTCATCCTCGCGGTGGCGCTGATGTGCCCGCTGCTCATGATGATCATGCTGCACGCGCTCCGCGGCCCGCGTCGCGGCGGCTTTCAGCCCCGGCCGCCGGATTCGCCGCCGCGGGTCTGACCGGCCGCCGAGGCCCGTCCCAGCAGCAGGGCGCGCTCGCGCTCGTTGCGGGTGAGTTCCGCGGCGCGCAGGAATTCCGCGCGTGCCTCGTCGTGGCGGCCCAGGCGCTCCAGCAGGTCGCCGCGGACACTCGGCAGCAGGTGGTACTCGCGCAGCGCGGGCTCGCCGGTCAGCCGGTCCACGACGGCCAGCCCCTCCTGCGGCCCGTACGCCATGGTGACCGCGACCGCCCGGTTGAGCTCCACCACCGGCGAGGGCGCCCGCACCGCCAGCACCCCGTACAGGTCCGCGATGCGCCGCCAGTCGGTGTCCTGCGCGCGGGCCGCCTGGGCGTGGCAGGCGGCGATGGCGGCCTGGAGCGCGTACGGCCCCGGCGGGCCGCCGGCCGCGTCGGAGCGGGCCAGGGCGGCGAAGCCGCGGCGGATCAGCAGCCGGTCCCAGCGCCGCCGGTCCTGGTCGATCAGCAGCACCGGCTCACCGTCGGGGCCGGTCCTCGCCGCCGCCCGGGACGCCTGGATCTCCATCAGCGCGACCAGGCCGTGGACCTCGGGCTCCTTCGGCATCAGGCCGGCCAGCAGCCGCCCCAGCCGCAGCGCGTCCTCGCAGAGCGCCGGGCGCATCCAGTCGTCCCCGGCGGTGGCCGAGTACCCCTCGTTGAAGACCAGGTAGATGACCTCCAGCACCGAGGACAGGCGCTCGACCCGTTCCGGTCCCTGCGGCTGCTCGAAGGGCACCTCCGCCTTGGCCAGGTTGCGCTTCGCCCGGACGATGCGCTGCGCGACGGTCGCCTCGGGCACCAGGAAGGCCCGTGCGATCTCGGGGGTCGTCAGGCCGCCCAGCAGGCGCAGGGTGAGCGCCACCCGCGCCTCGGTGGACACCACCGGGTGGCAGGCGGTGAAGACCAGCCGGAGCAGGTCGTCCTCGATGTCGTCGTCGGCCGCCGCCTCGGCCGCCGCGAAACCGGCCTCGGACTCGGGCGGGCGCGCCTCCAGGGCGTGCCCCAGCTCCTCCAGCTTGCGCGCGAAGACCTCCTTGCGGCGGACGAGGTCGATCGCGCGGTGCTTGGCCGCGGCCGTGAGCCAGGCGCCGGGGTTGGCGGGGACACCGTCCCGGGGCCACTGCTCCAGGGCGGCCACCAGGGCGTCCTGGGCGAGTTCCTCGGCGACGCCGATGTCGCGCACGACGCGCGCGACAGCGGCGATCACCCGGGCCGACTCGATCCGCCACACCGCGTCGATCGCTCGGCGGGCGTCATCGGAGCCAGAAGCCGTACCGGTCACAGCCACCCATCAGAGCAGCCGCCCCCGGGAGCCGCAACCCGTTCGGCGGAGCGGCGCGGCCGCGCCCTCAGGCCAGCTCGGGGGCCTCCTCCACCTCGCGGACCTCGCAGGTGAGCTCCCATTCGTCGCCGTGCACCTGGAGGAAGCGCTTGGTCCACTCCAGCGCCTCCTCCTTCGACTTCGCCTGGATGATCGCGTAGCCGCCGATGAACTCCTTCGACTCGGTGAAGGGCCCGTCGACGACGGTCAGCTTCCCGTGGTCCCAGTGCATCCGGAAGCCCTCGGCGGGCGGGCGCAGCCCGGCGGTGTCCAGCAGCACGCCGGCCGCGGACATCTCCTCGATGAGCTTGCCCATGTCCTGCATCAGCTGCTCGCTCGGGCCGCCTGCCGGGACCTTGTCCTGGTCGATCAGGATCAGGGACATGAAACGCATTGCCGTACTCCTCTGTCTTGGTGCAGGCGGGGCCGCTGCCCCGCTTCTGCATACGCGTCGAACGGGCGGCACGCGGATCGACACGTCGGCCGAAGATTTTTTCCGGGCCGGTCCCGGCGGGGTCGGCGAGGGCCCGCGGGGCCCTCGCCGCGAGGGCGGCGCAATCGGGTGACGTGCACGTAAGCCCGCCCGTACAGGGGTCACCCGGTCCGGTGATATCCGGCGGCCGGGCTTGGTCCCGGGGGATCCCGGCCGTGATGCTGAGGAGAGAGCGGCTGCGCCCCGGACCAGACGCCGCGCCGGGTGCGCGGCGGGCGTGTGCCCGGCATGAAGGAATTTGTCCCAGATGATCCAGATTTTCTTCGCGGCGACGCAGTACGCGGCGGCGACCGTCACGGCGGCCGTCCGGGCGGGGCTGTTCGGCCCGCGCGAGGGGCACCGGCGCCTCCTCGTGGTGAGCAACACCTCGGCCATCCCCGAACTGACCACACCATTGGACCGGATGGCCGGATTCGAGGAACTGCGCCCGGAGTTCGACGCGGTGCACTTCTGGAACGAGACCGTCGCCCCGCACCACCCGGTCGGCTGGTCCCCCCGCGAGCAGGACCTCACCCTGTGGGAGCGGTCGCTGCGCCTGGCCTGGGACCTCGGGGACGAGCCGGTGGAGATCGCCTGCGAGTCCCTGCAGGCCAACCCCTCCCGCGCGGCGGCCGAGATCTTCGCCGAGAGCACGATCCATGTGTACGCGGACGGCCTGATGAGCTACGGCCCCACCCGCGACCGGCTCCCCGGCGGCATCGCCTGCCGCATCGCGCGCCTGCTCCACCTCGACCTGCTGCCGGGACTGCGCCCCCTGCTGCTCTCGGAGTACGAGGTGGAGGCGGTGCCCATCCCGGTCGAGTCCTTCCTGCGCACGCTCTCCGGCATCGGCGCCGCCGCGCCGGCCGTGTCCGGCCGGTACACCGCGGTGCTCCTCGGCCAGTACCTGTCCGCGCTGGACCTCATCTCCGAACAGGAGGAGGAGGAGCTGCACGCGCGGATACTGCGCGGCGCGGTGGCCGCGGGCCACACCTCGGTGCTCTTCAAACCGCATCCCAGCGCACCCGCGCACCTGTCGCGCTCCATGGAGCGGGCGGCCGCGGAGCTCGGGGCCGAACTGGCCGTCCTCGACGCGCCGGTGCTCGCCGAGACCCTCTTCGAACGGGACCGTCCCGAGCTCGTCGTGGGCTGCTTCTCGACGGCGCTGGTCACCGCCGCGTCCTTCTACGGCATCCCGGTCGCCCGGGTCGGCACCGAACTGCTGCTGGAGCGGATCAGCCCGTACGAGAACAGCAACCGCGTACCGCTGACGCTGATCGACGCCGCGCTGCCGGACCTGGAACGCGACACTGAGGTGGTCGGCAAGCCCCTTGCGCTCACCGGGGAGTTGGTCGCGGAACGCCTCGCGCCGCTGATCCGGACCGTGGGCTACTGCATGCAGGCGCGGGCCCATCCCGGGCTGCGTCCGGAGGCGGAGGCCTGGCTCACCCGTCATCAGGCGGGCCCGGCGCGGTACTTCAAGCGCCGCCGCCTGACGAGCCTGCGGCTCCCCGGCGGGGCCCCGGTCCGCGCCGAGGCGCTGCGCCGCCATCCGGCCGTGCGGCGCATCGTGCGCACGCTGCGAGCCGTCAGGTCGTGAGCGCGGGCCCCGGGCGAGGGGCGGCCCGGGCACGGCCCGCGGGATCCGTCGCACCGGTCCTTCCCGGATCCGCCGCGGGCACAACAGCGAACGTCAGCTGTCGGCATCTGCTGCGCCCCATGCCCATGACGTTGAATCACTTGATCGGATGGGGCAAAAGCGGCCAGTTTTGGGCATCCGGGTTGCGCCGGGGTTGATCACCTCTAGATTCCGTCCGGATGCGGCGGGTGCCGGGCGTGACGTGCCGTGTCGCGGAAGCGTTGAAGGTGGGGACGATGCGCCCGGGGTGCAGTTTTGGTGATGCTCGGGAAAATCGCCCCGGGGCGCGTGGAATCGCTGTCAGGATTTCCGGGGTCGGAACGTCGCCGGAAGGAGGGCCGGCCCGGGCGGACGGATGGTCCGCGTTGCGCTGTCCAGAAGTATTGGACGGCACGTCTGGTCACGTCGGACGCTAGTGGCTGGGGCGGCTCGCGGCAAGCATTTCGCGGCATTTGAGTCCGGACGGTGCCGCGTGGAAGGGTGAAGGTGCAGGTGAGGGCAGCCGCAGCCGGGGCGTGCCGCGGTGGCCGCTATAGACTCGATCTCACCCGGACGGGTCAACCGACGTGCTAGCAGGAAGAATCCACCCCGTGGGCAACGCACTGCAGGAACTGATCAGGCGCCGGCTGGAGCAGCGGGGCTGGTCGTACGGCGAGGTGGCGCGCCGGGGAGGCGTGCCGCGGTCGACCGTGCACCACCTGGCCACCAGCGCGCGGGTTGCCAGGATGCCGCAGCAGTCCACTCTGGACGGGCTGGCCCGGGGCCTGGAACTGCCGCTGGACGCCGTGCGCAGAGCCGCCGCCGAGGCCTGCGGGATCCACCTGTACTTCGCGGACGGCGCGGCCGCCGGCGGTGAGGGCGGTGCCGCCCCCGACCCGGAGGTCGCCACCCTGATCGCCAGCGTCCAGCGGCTGTCCGAGGCGGATCGCCGCCATGTCGCCGCACTCGTCGAGTCCTTGCTGCGCAGCGCCCCTGAACCGGACGCCGGACCCGGGTCCGGCGCAGGTCCCGCGGCCGCCCCGGAGTCGTCCGGCTGATCGCCCGTCATGACCGCCGGCGCGGCGGGAAGATGGGGGAGCCGTTGGTGGATGGACAGGTACTGCCGATGGCCCGGGCGGTCTGATGCAGCAGTGTGCTGATTTGGCCCTTGCCGGGGTCCGCTGACCGGGGCATCCCCTCCAGAACGGCATGGGCATGCCGGTTCTGCCGTGCCGGGTGGTGGTGAAGTAACCCAAGAACGGACAAAGAGCGGAGGGAACGGGGATATTCTCTCCAGTCCCGGGACGAGTGGGTGGGCCCCCGGAGCCTCCGGTGAGAGGGGTGCACGTGCTTTTCGTTCAAGGGGCGTCCGCGACCGCAGTCGTCCGCCACCGGACAGGAGAGTCCGTTGTTCTGCTTTCCGGCGAACTCCCCTCCGTTCTGACCCCGTCGAGTCTGAACGAACTGCTGAATCTGGCTGCCGCGGTACTGACCCCGGAGGAGATGGAGCTGTTCCGGAGCTGTCTGACCGCGCTGCGCTGCGGGGAGAAACTCCAGGAGCGCCGCATCGAGGTGAGCGGCGCGGTCCTCACCGTCTACAGCAGCTGATCCGCCATCATGGCGGGCAGGGGCGGGGCCCCCGGGGGAATGCGCCCCCCGGGGGCCCGCCTCATGAGCCCGCGGGATCAGAAACGCCCGCCACGGAAACCGTCGCCGCAGCCGCAGTCCCTCCCGTCGCGTCCGAACACGAAGCGTTCGCCTCCGAAGCCGAACCGGTCACCTCCGCGGTTGTCCCAGCCCCGGCCGTGGCCCCAGCCGTTGCTCCAGCGGTAGTAGGTCCACAGCCGGACCCCGCCCCGGTGGTGGCCCCCGCACCAGTTGCCGTTGTGGCCCCGGCCCCAGCCTCCGTCGCCGCGGCCCCAGCCGTCACCCCGGTCCCAGCCGCCGGAAACGGCGTGCGAGGGCGCGGCCACGGCCGTGCCGGTGAGCGGCACGATCACCGCGACGGCTGCCAGGGCGGTCGTCGCAGCGGCCCGAGCGATTTTTCTCATCGGTTTTCTCCTCACAGTGGATGAATTGCCGGATGGCCCGCCGAACGTTACTCGGCGACTGGACGGAATTCATTCGGCGACGGGTGCCGGCGAGGCCGATCGGGCGACCTGGGAAGGAAGTTGTCAACGAGATGCAAAACCGCCCGTGAGCTTTGCCGTCGACTCTGTTGAGGGCTTTCGGTGAACGGTCCCGGGAAACACCCTCCAGGGTGACCGGTATTCGGCATGTCGGGCGCCGGAGGCGTTTTTGGAAATGCCCCGGAAATTGAGTCCGTAAAATTCCCTGTCGTGTGTTTCAGCTGCTGTGGACGGTGAGGACCGCGCCGCTCACCTCGATGCGGCGCTCCTGGAGTTTCTCCCCGCAGCGCAGCGCGGTCAGACAGCTCCGGAACAGCTCCATCTCCTCCGGGGTCAGTACCGCGGCAGCCAGATTCAGCAGTTCGTTCAGACTCGACGGGGTCAGAACGGAGGGGAGTTCGCCGGAAAGCAGAACAACGGACTCTCCTGTCCGGTGGCGGACGACTGCGGTCGCGGACGCCCCTTGAACGAAAAGCACGTGCACCCCTCTCGCCGGAGGCTCGGTCGGCTCTTGCACCTCGGAGATCGAGAGGATAGCCACCGATTCGCCGGACTTCGCCGCTTCCATGGGGACTTCCTCAGTTCGGGAAGCGAGCGGATTGACCCGTTCGGGTGATAACGGGGTGGCCCGGTGGTGCGGCCGGCCGGCCGCACGACGGCCTCCCACCAGTTGTTTCCCGTACCAGGCTGCACAGTTGACGCTGCGTCGGCACAGGCGAGGACGCTTGCCCGGGGTGGGGTGCGCAGCTACTGTCCAACGCCGTCAGACAGTTCGTCCGGTGTGGATGGACGGATTCTGGGATCCGTTGCCTGCCCACGCCCCTCGTCCGAAGGAACCTTCATGCTCGACATGCGAGAGCTGGACACCGAGTCCGCGGAGCTGCTGCCCGGCCGCGAGGCCCTGGGCAAGCTCAAGTTCAGCTTCGTCAAGACGACGCACGTGACCAAGCACGTCGCGCACGTCGACGCCCACAACCAGTCGCTCGGCGTCAACGTCGACTCCCCGTACGCCGTCGCGCAGTCGCAGGCCACGCAGGCCATCAGCATCTGCCAGTAGCCCGCGGCCGCTCGCCCCCCATCATCCGAGAGAGGTACCCGTTCATGAACAACGACCAGCTCGACGCCGAGTCCGCGGAGCTGCTGCCCGGCCGCGAGGCCCTGGGCAAGCTGAAGTTCAGCTTCGTCAAGACCACCCACGTCACCAAGCACGTGGCGCACGTCGAGGCCCACAACGACTCGCTCGCCGCGAACGTCGACTCGCCGTTCGCGGTCGCCCAGTCCGAGGCCACCCAGGCGATCAGCATCCGCCAGTAACCACACCCCGTGTCCGTGCGGACCGCGCCCGGCGCGGTGCGGTCCGCCTCGGGAGGAAGAGCAGACGGTGCCCCACAGTCACAGGGCGGGCAGCCCCGGCCCCACGGGAACGGCGGTGTACGAGGCGGATGCGAGCCCGCCCGCGTACGACACCGGCTTTCCGGTTCCGCGTCTCGGCGCGGGACTCCAACTCCTGGGCGAGTACCAGGGATCGGGCTTCACCGAGCCCCGCTACCTGGTCCGCCGGGGAGACGGGCAGGTCGTGCAGCTGAGCAGGCTGCTCTACCTGGTCGCCGGCGCCATCGACGGACGCCGGGACACCGAGGCCGTCTCGCACCGGGTGAGCGGCCGGTTCGGCCGCGAGGTCAGCGCGGACAACATCCACTACCTGATCGAGCACAAACTTCAGCCGCTCGGCGTCACCGTGCCGTTCGGCCAGGAGGACGACAAGGTCAGCGGCCCGACCGCGGACCTGCTGCTGGTCCTGAAGGGCCACCGCGTGGTGCTGCGCGAGCGGCAGGTAGCCCGGATCGCGAGCGCCCTGGCCTGGCTGCACCGCCCACCGGTGGTCGCCCTGGTGCTCGGCGCCGCCGTCGTCATGGAGCTGTGGCTGTTCCTGGTGCACGGGGCGATGACACCGGTGCTCGAGGTACTGGAACAGCCGGTGCTGATGCTGGTGGTGTTCGCGCTGACGGTGGCCTCGCTGGTCTTCCACGAGTTCGGGCACGCCTCCGCCTGCCGCTACAGCGGCGCCCGGCCGGGCGCCATCGGCTGCGGGCTCTTCCTGATCTGGCCGTCCATGTACACCGACGTCACGGACGTGTACCGGATCGGCCGGGCCGGGCGCATGCGCACCGACCTGGGCGGCGTCTACTTCAACGTCGTCTTCATACTCGCCCTGGCCGCCGGGTACTTCGCCACGGGGCAGTCCTTCTTCCTCGGCGCGATCTATCTGGCGCACTTCGAGATCGTCGAGCAGCTGATGCCGGCGGTGCGGCTCGACGGCTACTACATCCTCGGTGACCTGGCCGGGGTTCCCGACCTCTTCGGCAAGATCAAGCCCATCCTGCTCAGCATGCGGCCGGGCCGCCCGGTGCACCCGGACGTCGCCGACCTCAAGCGCTCCGCGCGGGTCATCGTCACCGCGTGGGTCGTCACCATGGTGCCGCTGCTGCTGGCCGAACTCGGCTACGTGCTGTGGAACCTGCCGCGGCTGCTGGCCACGAGTCTGCGCTCGCTGGCCGAGCAACTGGCCGGGACCTGGTTCGCCTTCGCCGACGGCGAGATCGCCGCGGGCCTCGTCGGCATCCTCGGCAGCCTCATGCTGATCTGCCCGCTGGCCGGCGCGGCCTACCTGTCGGTCCGCCTGGGCGGGCGGGCGGTACGTGCCGTGGTCCGGGCCACCGAGGGCAACCTGCGGCTGCGGCTGGCCCTCTGCGGGGTCGTGCTGGCGGGAGGCGCGGCGCTCTGCGGCGCGTGGCTGGGCGGCGTGACCCCCAAGCCGCTGCCGCCGCAGCCGCCGATCGCCCCGATCCTGCAGCCCGGGGTGCCGGAGGTCCGGCCGCTCCGCACGGTGGCCCCCTCGCCGCTGCCCAGCACGACCCCGCCCTCGCTGCCCCCGGCGGCGAGCACCGCGCCCCTGGCGGCCGAGCCGTCCGCGTCACCGTCGCCGAGCGCCTCCTCCTCCGCTCCGGCGACGCCCAGCGCCTCCCCCTCGGCCGTCAGGACCTCCGCCTCGCCGCAGCCCACCCGCAGCGGCCCGACCCCCAGCGGCAGCAGTACCAGCGCGACGGCCGGGCCCAGTCCGTCCGAGGGCTCGCCCAGCGCCTCGCCCTCGGACTCGGTGACGCCGTCGGTGCCGCCCTCCACCCCGCCGTTCACCTTCATCAGCCCCCCGCCCTTCCCCTCGTGACGCGCGGCCGGTCCCCTCCCGTCGCGCACCCCCTTCCGCACACCCGTACAGGAGAAGCACGTGACGCACCGAAAGCCCCGCACGGGCACGTTCGGCCGCAAGGCCGCCGGGCCGGTCATGCTGGCCGCCGCAGGACTGGCCGCCCTCGCCACCGCGGCCCCGGCCGGAGCGGTCGCGGCACCGCGGTCGGGCATCCCCCGCGATGTCGCCGCCGCCGTCGACGAGGCCCACACCCTGGCCAATCGCGCCCACCGGGTCCAGTACGACGACTCGTTCGCGATCCACGAGTACGGCCCGCTCGTCGCCGCCGTCGCGCACAACCGGGCGGTCGCCGCCTCCGCCGGCTGCTCCCTCGACCGGCCGTGCCGGTCGGTGGCGCTGTCCTTCCAGATCGTCACCACGTCCGGTGTCGACATCCGGCGGATCACCGCCACGAACATCAGCCGCGCCGTGAACGAGCACTGCGCCGGCTGCCAGACCTTCGCCGGCGCGTACCAGTTCATCGTGGCGACCCCGCGCCCGCTCGTCCTGGGCCGGGCCGACCGCGCCCGGCTCGCCGACGTACGCCGCCGGCTGTCCGCACTGGAGCACTGCGACGACCCGGCCGGCGTGGTGGAGAGCCGGGCCGACGCGCTGGCCGCCGAGGTCAAGGCGATCCTCGGCCGGGCGGCGGACGCCGTGCCGGCGGCGCGCGGCGTGAGCCCGCTGAGCGCCTTCCAGCCCACCGTCAGCATGCGGCGCCACGTCAGCTGAAACGTTTCCTGAACGCACCGACCCACCGACTCCCGGACCGGGGCCCGCCCGCACACACCCCCTTACCCCCAGGGCGGGCCCCGGTCCGGGGCACACCCCGAACCGGCTCCCCCCGGAGGAAAAAGAAGTGCCCACTCGTCGTTACCCGCCCGAGCTGCGCAGCAAGGCCCTCGATCTGCTGACCGCCGGCGAGCCCGTACGGAAGGTCGCCGACGCGCTCGAGCTCAGCGACCAGACGGTCTACCAGTGGCGGCGCACCCACCTGCCGCACCTGGGCAGGAAGCGCCGGCTGCCGACGACCGGCGCCGAGCTCAGCGCGGCGCGCAGGCGCATCAGCGAGCTGGAGACCGAACTGGCCGTGCACCGGCGCGCGACGGAGCTGCTGCGCGATGTGGTGTCCCCAAAAGGCGTTTCGAGGCCGTGCACATGATGGCGGGGGAGGGGCTGCCCGTACGCACCGCCACCCGCGTGCTCGGCACCTCCGAGTCGGGCTACTTCACCTGGCGCAACCGCACCCCGTCGGCGCGCTCCCTGCGCCACGCATGGCTCACCGACCTCATCACCTCGATCCACACCGCCTCGCGCGGCACCTTCGGATACCGGCGCGTCCACGAGGAACTGCTGCTGCGGCACGGCGTCTCGGTCAGCCACGGCACGGTGGAACTGCTCATGCGCCGCGCCGGTCTCCAGGGACGGTCGGGCGTTCCCGGCCGGCTGTGGGTGACCGACGCCGTGTCACTGCCCACCCGGCAGGGCGACGTGCTGTGCGTGGTCGTCCTGGAGGCCCACAGCAGGCGGCTGATGGGCTGGAGCACCGGGCCCGGGCCCGCGGCCGGTGTCGCGGCGGACGCCCTGAGCAGGGCCGTACTGCGCGACGCGGCGCCCGCCGAGGCCGGCCCGGAGAGCGAGCGTGCCCCCCTCGT
This sequence comes from Streptomyces sp. NPDC088732, assembly GCF_044751205.1. Classification (NCBI taxonomy): domain Bacteria; kingdom Bacillati; phylum Actinomycetota; class Actinomycetes; order Kitasatosporales; family Streptomycetaceae; genus Streptomyces; species Streptomyces sp. NPDC088732. The sequence continues at coordinate 319,736 of NZ_JBIVLI010000007.1, read as the reverse complement.
CACGCTCGTCTTCACCGACCGGGCGCACGCGGGCGGCCTGGCCCCGCCCACCGGCCTGGTCGCCGACCGCGCCGACCACGCGGTGGTCGCGGCCTTCTGGTCCCGTGTGTACACCGAACTCATCGGCCACCGGGAATGGAACAGCAGGCCCGAACTCACCGGCGCCCTGTCCGACTACTTCGAGGGGATCCGCGCATGACCGTGGAACGACCGACGCCGCCGCTGCCGATCTCCTCGTCGCTGCGGCAGCAGATCCGGCCGGGGCAGATCCTGCCCGCCACCCAGGCCCACCAGGTCATGCTGCACTGCGCGCTCGACGCCGCCGGTGTCCGTATGCGCGGCGACGACGCCTGGGCCGTCGCCCGGATCGCCGAACTGGACTATCCGACGGTCAACGCCGTGATCGGCTGGCTGCGTTCCGGACCGGCGGTGTCCTAGATGCGCGCCCGCTTCCGTGTGCGCCGGCGTCCGCGTCCGCTCCGGCGGGGCCGCGGTGTCCTGCCGCGCGCCGCCGGTCTGGTCCGCCGCCTCGCCGGGCCGCGCCGCCGTCCGCCGGCCGTCGAGCCGCTGCTGCCCATGACGGTCCTGTGCGTCATGGACGAGCTGGAATTCCTGCGCCGCGTGCGCGGCACCCCTTCCCCGGTGCCGCCGCCGGCCGTGCTCGACCGCGGCTGAACACGCCCGGGACCGCGCGCCGCCTGACGGCGCGTGTCCCGGGAACGGCAGCGCCCGGCCGCCGAAGCGGCCGGGCGCCCACCTGCCGACGCCAGGTCAGGCCTTCTTCGTCTCCTGGAAGATGGCGTCGATCTGGTCGATCAGGTCCAGCAGCTTCTGGCCCGTCGCCGGGTCGGTCGACGCCTTGGCGGCGCTGCCGGCCTTCAGCGCGTCGTTGAAGAGCTGGTGCAGCTGGGGGTACTTCTCGAAGTGCGGGGCCTTGAAGTAGTCGCTCCACAGCACCGAGAGGTGGTGCTTGACGAGCTCCGCACGCTGCTCCTTGATGACGATGGCGCGCGCGCGGAAGTGCGGGTCCTCGTTGGCCTGGTACTTCTCCTGGACCGCCTTGACGGACTGCGCCTCGATGCGGGCCTGGGCCGGGTCGTAAACGCCGCAGGGCAGGTCGCAGTGGGCGCTGACCTTCACCTTGGGCGCGAACAGGCGAGCGAGCATGACTGTCCTTCCTCGTGATCGTCTTTCCACGAGCGAGATTACTCCCTGTCCGGGTGGTTTTCTCGGGGCCCCTTGGTGCTTAGGACAAAAGTCTGGTGACACCCTGGGCTGGTGGAGGACGGGACGAGGAGGCTGAGCATGCGGGAACCGGGGGCTGGGCAGAGGAGGAGAGTGCCGTTCCAGCTGGTCGAGGTCACGGGTCCGTCGATGGCGCCGACACTGGTCCACGGCGACTGGCTGCTCGTGCGTCATGTCGCGGGCGCCGACGAGGTCCGTGAGGGCGAGGTCGTGGTGATGCGGCATCCGCTGCAGCAGGACCTGCTCATCGTCAAACGCGCCGTGGAGCGGCGCGAGGGCGGCTGGTGGGTGCTGGGCGACAACACCTTTGTGGAGAACGACAGCCGGGAGTTCGGCACCGTCCCGGACGAGCTGGTGCTCGCCCGGGGGCTCGGCCGGTTCCGGCCGCCGATCGAGGTTCAGCGGTCGGTGGCCGGGGTGGCGGGCTGGGTGGCGTCGTCGGTGCGGCCGCTGAGGGCCGACCGGTCGTTCTCCAGGCGCTTGCGGGCGCGGTAGGCGGCCACGTTGGCCCGGGTGGCGCAGCGGTCGGAGCAGTAGCGGCGCGAGTGGTTGGTCGACGTGTCGATGTAGGCGTTGCGGCAGGTGGTGGCCTGGCAGATGCCGAGCCGGTCCACCCCGAGGACGGTGAGCTGGAACGCCAGGCCCATGCAGGCGGTGGCGGCGTAGGACGCGGTCGCCGTCGCCGCGTGCTCGGCCAGGTGCATGTGCCAGTCCGGCCGGCCGCTCTTGTTCAGGTGCTGGTGCCCGGAGATCTGCGGGCTGACCGGGAACTCCAGCAGCAGTGAGTTCAGCAGGTCGACGGCGCGGACCTCGTCGCCCTCGGAGGCGGACTCGAAGACGCCCCGCAGGCGGGTGCGCACGCCGCGCAGCCGCTGCACGTCGGCCTCGGTGATGCGGCTCGCGGCCTGACTGGCCGGCCCGAACAGCTCCCGTACGGCCTCCACCGAGGTCAGGGTGTCGGTGCCGCGCTCGGGCTCCTCGCTGTTCACCAGGCGCGAGGCGAGGTCTGAGTAATGGGCCAGTTCCACTTGTAGTCCTTACGCCCGCGCTCTAGGGTTGGTAATGGCTGATCTGGCTTTCAGGGTATTACATCTGGAGGGGATGCGGATGTCCGGAACCACCACGACCACCACCGGGGCCGCCGGCTGGCAGGCCTGGCAGGACAGCTGGGACCGGCAGCAGGAGTGGTACCTCCCGGACCGCGAGGAGCGTTTCCGGATCATGCTCGACATGGTCGAGGCCCTGGTCGGCCCGGAACCCCGGGTGCTGGACCTCGCGTGCGGCACCGGCAGTATCTCCGACCGCCTGCTGCGCCGCTTCCCCGGGGCGACGTCCACCGGGGTCGACCTCGACCCGGCGCTGCTCACGATCGCCCGGGGGCACTTCGCCGGTGAACGGCGCGTCGAGTTCGTCACCGCCGACCTGCGCGACCCGCAGTGGCCGGCCCGGCTGCCGCACGGCCGCTACGACGCCGTCCTCACCGCCACCGCGCTGCACTGGCTCAAGCCCGGGCCGCTCGGCGACCTGTACGGCACCCTCGCCGGGCTGCTGCGCGACGGCGGCGTCCTGATGAACGCCGACCACATGCCCGACGCGTCCACCCCGCGGCTCAACGCCGCCGTCCGCGCCCTCGACCACGCCCGCCGCGACCGCGAGAAGGCCGCGGGCGCGCTGGACTGGGAGCAGTGGTGGGCCACCGCCAAGGCCGACCCGCTGCTCGCCGGCCCCGTCGAGGAGCGTTGGGCGATCTACGGCTCCCACGCGGACGGTGACGAACTGCCGCCCTCCTGGCACGTCGCGGCCCTGCGCCAGGCGGGTTTCGGCGAGGCACGGGAGATCTGGCGTTCGGCGACCGACGCGATCGTCCTCGGCCTGCGCTGAGCCGGCCCCCCGTACGCCCCGGCACGCGGAACGGCGAGGGACGGCGCCGCCGGGCGCCGTCCCTCGCCGTGTCGTGTCCCGCCCCGGGGCTCCGGTCAGAGCACCTTGGACAGGAACGCCTTGGTGCGGTCGTGCTGCGGGTTGGCCAGCACGTCGCGGGGGTGGCCGGACTCGACCACCACACCGTCGTCCATGAAGACCAGCGCGTCGCCGACCTCGCGGGCGAAGCCCATCTCGTGCGTCACGACGATCATGGTCATGCCGTCCTCGGCGAGCCCGCGCATCACGTCCAGCACGTCGCCGACGAGCTCGGGGTCGAGCGCGGAGGTCGGCTCGTCGAAGAGCATCAGCTTCGGCTCCATCGCCAGCGCGCGGGCGATGGCCACGCGCTGCTGCTGGCCGCCGGAGAGCTGCGAGGGGTAGTGGCCCGCCTTGTCGGCGAGGCCGACCCGGTCGAGCAGGCGGGTGGCCCGCTCGCGCGCGACGGCCTTGGACTCCTTCTTCACGCGCACCGGTGCCTCGATGATGTTCTCCATCGCGGTCATGTGCGGGAAGAGGTTGAAGCGCTGGAAGACCATGCCGATGTCGCGGCGCTTGGCGGCGACCTCGCGGTCCTTGAGCTCGTAGAGCTTGTCGCCCTTCTGCCGGTAGCCGACGAGTTCGCCGTCGACCGACAGCCGGCCCGCGCTGATCTGCTCCAGGTGGTTGATGCAGCGCAGGAACGTGGACTTGCCCGAGCCGGACGGGCCGATCAGGCAGAACACCTCACGGGGCGCGACCTCCAGGTCGATGCCCTTGAGGATGTGGGCCGGGCCGAAGTACTTGTGCACCGCTTCGGCCTTGACCATCGGACGGCCGCCGGTGCCCTTGCTGAAGTCGGTCATCAGGCACCTCCCGCCACCGGGCCGCGGCGGACCGGGGCCAGGTTCTGCTTGATCCTCTGCCACGGGGTGGGCGGCAGGTTGCGCGTCGTGCCCCGGGCGTAGCGGCGCTCCAAGTAGTACTGGCCCACGGAGAACACCGAGGTGAGCACCAGGTACCAGACCGCGGCGAGGAAGAGCATCTCGACCGTGGCGCCGGTGGTGTTGCCGATGTCCGTGGTGGAGCGCAGCAGTTCCGCGTACTGCGCGGCCTGCGCCGCCAGCGACGAGGTCTTCAGCATGTTGATGAACTCGTTGCCGGACGGCGGCACGATGACCCGCATCGCCTGCGGCAGCACCACACGGCGCAGGTTCTGCCCCTGGGTCATGCCGAGCGCGTGCGAGGCCTCGGTCTGACCCTCGTCGACGGACTGGATGCCCGCGCGCACGATCTCCGACATGTACGCGGCCTCGTTCAGCCCCAGGCCCAGCAGCGCGGCCATGAACGGGGTCATGAACTGGTTCATCTCGTCCTTGTAGAAGCCGAGATTGATGACCGGGAAGATCAGCGCCAGGTTGAACCAGATCAGCAGCTGGACGTAGACCGGGGTGCCGCGGAAGAACCAGATGTAGCCCCAGGCCACCGAGGAGGTGACCGGGTTCTTCGACAGCCGCATCACCGCGAGCACGATGCCCAGCACCAGTCCGACGAGCATGGACACCACCGTGATGATCACGGTGTTGCGCAGGCCCTTGAGGACGGCGGAGTCGAACAGGAAGTCCGGGATCGCCTGGTAGTTGATGTTCGCGTTGGCGAAGGCGTTGACGAGCAGGCCGAGCACCGCGAGCACCACCAGGGCGGCGACCCAGCGGCCGTAGTGCCGCACGGGGATCGCCTTGATGGCCTCGGGGTGGGAGGCCACGCCGGCCGGGGGCCCGGCCGGCGTGCTCTCGTCCTTGGGTTCCGATGTGTCTGACATGGGGAGTGCCCTCTTGCCGTCGTGGCTCAGGAGCCGCCGTTGACCTTGGCCTCGGTGACGGCGCCGTCGGAGACGCCCCACTTCTCCATCACCTTGCTGTAGGAGCCGTCCTTGATGATGGCGTCCAGCGCGGCCTGGAGGGCGTCACGCAGCTGGGTGTTGGACTTCGACACGGCGATGCCGTACGGGCCGGCCTCGACCTGCTCGCCCGCGAGCTCGAAGTTCTGGCCGCCGCCGGAGGTCTTCACCGCGTAGGCCGCCACCGGGAAGTCGGAGACGTCCGCGACAACGCCGCCCGCCTTGAGGCGGGTCTGCGCGTCCGCGTCGGTGTCGAAGGGCTGGATCGCCATCGGCTTGTCGCACTTCTGCGCCTTGAGCAGGTCCTGCGAGGTGGTGCCGCGCTGCACGGCGACGTTCTTGCCGCACAGGTCGGCGAGCGACTTGATGCCCTCCGGGTTGCCCTTCCTCACGATGATCGAGGAGCCCGCGGTGAAGTAGTCGACGAAGTCGACACCCTCGCCGACCTTCTTGCCGGTGGCGGAGTCGACGCCGTCCTGGCGGTTCTTGGTGTCGCTCATCGCGGACATCACCACGTCGTAGCGCTTGCCGCGCAGACCCGTGAGCAGGGTGTCGAACGTGCCGTTGTTGAACTCGAACTTCACGCCGAGCTGCTCGCCGAGCGCGTCGGCCAGGTCCGGGTCCATGCCGACGGTCTTGCCGCCGTCGACGAACTCCACGGGCGCGTAGGCGATGTCGGAGCCGACCTTGATCACACCGGCGGACTGCACCGACGCCGGCAGCTTGTCGAACAGCGGTGCCTTGGAGGCGCTGGTGGAGGGCGACGCGGAGGATCCCTTGTCCGTCTGGTCGCCGCAGCCGGTGAGCACGAGGGCACCGGCGACCGCGATCGCTCCGACGGCGGCGAAGCGGCTCGTCACGGTCGAGCGACGGGGGGTGGGTGCGGTCATTGCTGGTTCCTCCTGCGGGAGTCCTGGATCAGGCGATCATCCGGGTACATGTATGCGGTTGTCGCTACAGCGTGTGATCCCCGCATCTTGCCATCCGGGCATGTCTTCGGAGGTGTCCGGTTGTGTCAAAATCGCATAACGGGCGATCCCCTGGATCTCATCGGGCAGGTACACCAAGGCCGGACCGCGCTGGGGTCGCGTCGCGACGTTGCGTGCGTCACGTTTCCTGTCCCGCTATGCGGACAACTTGTCGCGTTCCCTGCGGAACCCCCCGGTGTGCGACACCGCGGAACGACGGAGTTGACTCGTCGGCGGAAACCCTCTTCCGGTACAACGGATCGTCACCCCTCACCTGGGGCCCTCGGCGCGCGTGCGGCGCGTCCGGCGTCCGGGCTGCCCGGGACCACTGCGCGCCCGGGCGCGGAAGCCGAGCCCACCTATCCCCTGTCGCGGGGGGTAGTACCCTCATAGACAATTCCGACAAAGGGGTCAACAGTGGCAGCGGAGATTCTGAATCCTCGCACCGACGGCAGTGAATCCGGCGACAGCGCAGGCAGCGAGGGCCCCGAGAGCCCGGTGGACCCGGCCTTCGCACTGCACCGCGGCGGCAAGATGGAGGTGTCCGCGACCGTCCCCGTGCGGAACGCCGACGACCTGTCGCTCGCGTACACCCCGGGCGTCGCGCGCGTGTGCACGGCCATCGCCGAGAAGCCCGAGCTGGTGTACGACTACACGTGGAAGTCCCAGGTGGTCGCCGTCGTCACGGACGGCACGGCCGTGCTGGGCCTGGGCGACATCGGCCCCGAGGCCTCGCTCCCCGTCATGGAGGGCAAGGCGATCCTCTTCAAGCAGTTCGGCGGCGTCGACGCGGTGCCGATCGCCCTCGCCACGACCGACGTGGACGAGATCGTCGAGACCGTCGTGCGCCTCGCGCCGTCCTTCGGTGGGGTGAACCTGGAGGACATCTCCGCGCCCCGCTGCTTCGAGATCGAGCGCAAGCTCCAGGAGCGCCTGGACATCCCGGTGTTCCACGACGACCAGCACGGCACGGCCGTCGTCACCCTGGCCGCGCTGCGCAACGCCGTCCGGCTGACCGGCCGTACGCTCGGCGAACTGCGCGCGGTGATCTCCGGCGCCGGCGCCGCGGGTGTCGCCATCGCCAAGATCCTCGTCGAGGCGGGCATCGGCGACGTCGCCGTCACCGACCGCAAGGGCGTGGTGCACGCCGGGCGCGAGGACCTCAACTCCGCCAAGCGCGAACTGGCCGCGTATACCAACAGGACCGGCCTCACCGGCTCGCTGGAGGAGGCCCTGGAGGGCGCGGACGTCTTCATCGGCGTCTCCGGCGGCACCGTCCGCGAGGAGGCCGTCGCGGGCATGGCCAAGGGCTGCTTCATCTTCGCCATGGCCAACCCGACGCCCGAGATCCACCCCGACGTGGCGCACCGGTACGCCGCCGTCGTGGCCACCGGCCGCAGCGACTACCCCAACCAGATCAACAACGTGCTCGCCTTCCCCGGCATCTTCTCCGGCGCCTTCCAGGTGCGGGCCTCCCGCATCACCGAGGGCATGAAGATCGCCGCCGCCGAGGCGCTGGCCGCCGTCGTCGACGGCGACCTGTCGGCCGACCGGGTGATCCCCTCGCCCTTCGACGAGCGGGTCGCCCCCGCGGTCGCCGCGGCCGTCGCCGCGGCCGCCCGGGCGGAGGGCGTCGCCCGGCGCTGAGCCGGCTGCCGCAACCAGCCGTCGCGCCGTCGCGCAGCGGCGCGTGTCACATCCCGGTACGGTTCCGCCGGGGTGCCGCGCGCCGCTAGCGTCATGGCCATGTTCGCTGCCTACGCCGCCCGCATCGACCGCGACCAGCCCCTGAACGGCCTCGAACTCGGGGACCGCCCCGAGCCGGAGGCCCGCCCCGGCTGGAGCACCGTCACCGTCAAGGCCGCCTCCCTCAACCACCACGACCTGTGGTCGCTGCGCGGGGTGGGCCTCGGCGAGGAGAGCCTGCCGATGATCCTCGGCTGCGACGCCGCCGGGATCGACGAGCACGGCAACGAGGTGGTCGTCTACCCGGTCGTCGGCCTCAGCGGCCACGGCGTCGGCCCCGACGAGCCCCGCTCCATCCTCACCGAGCGGTACCAGGGCACCTTCGCCGAGAAGGTCTCCGTCCCCACCTGGAACCTGCTGCCCAAGCCGAAGGAACTCTCCTTCGAGGAGGCCGCCTGCCTGCCCACGGCATGGCTGACGGCCTATCGGATGCTCTTCACCAACGCCGGTGTCCGGCCCGGCGATTCGGTGCTCGTCCAGGGCGCCGGCGGCGGCGTCGCGACCGCGGCGATCGTGCTCGCCAAGGCCGCGGGCCTGCGGGTCTACGCCACCAGCCGCGACGAGGCCAAGCGCAAGCGCGCCGAGGACCTGGGCGCGGACGCCGCCTTCGAGCCGGGCGCGCGACTGCCCCGGCGGGTGGACGCCGTCATCGAGACCGTGGGCGCCGCCACCTGGTCGCACTCGGTCAAGTCGCTGCGGCCGGGCGGCACCCTGGTCATCTCCGGCGCGACCTCCGGCCCCAACCCCCAGGCCGCGGAGCTCAACCGGATCTTCTTCCTGGAGCTCAAGGTCGTCGGTTCCACCATGGGCACCAAGGACGAGCTGGAGGACCTGCTGAGCTTCTGCGCGGTCACCGGGGTCCGTCCGGTCGTCGACACCGTGCTGCCGCTGGACCGGGCCCGCGAGGGCTTCGAGAAGATGGCCGGCGGCGACCTGTTCGGCAAGGTCGTCCTGACGGTCTGAAGGCGCCCGCTGCCCCGCCGGGTATCCCGCACGGACGCCCCCGTGGCGCCCGTGCGGGACGGCCGGTCAGTCCTTCTGGTCCTTGCGCCCGCCGCGCAGGACGACGCCGATGTGCGCGGCCGCGGTGGACAGGTGGCGGCGCACCTCGCGGAGCTGCTCGGCGTCGACGCCGTTGTCGCGGGCCGCGTCCCGGACGTCGTCGCGGAAGCGGTCCAGCAGGCGCTCCAGGTCGCGGGCCGGGTCGCCGGTCGCCGCGGCGTCCTCCGCCCCCCATTCGGGGGCCTCGGCGGGCTCGGGCTTGACGTACGGGGGCCAGGTGGACGTGCGGCCGAACGAGCCCAGCTCGCGGGTGAGTTCGGCGAGGCCCTCGCGGACGCCGGCCTGCCAGTCGCCGCGCCGGACGTGGTCCTGGACCTCCTCCTGCACGCGCCGCGCGATGCGCTGCACCTCGTCGCGGGCGGCGTCCTGCGCCTCCTTGGCGGCGCGCTTGGCGTTGCGGGCCTCCTCACGGGCCTGCCGGATCTCCTCCTTCGACCGGCGCACCTGCTCCTTCCAGTCGGACTGGGAGTTCCTCGGCTGCGTGCGCGTCGCCTGCTGGGTGGCGGCCCGGATCTCCCGGCGCAGGTCCCCGGCCGCGCCGCGGACGTCCTCGCGGATCTCCGCGGCCAGGGAGGACACCGAGTCGCGGATCTCGTTCTCCAGGTCGGCCAGTTCGTCGCCGCGGGAGGCGAGTTCTGCGCGCCCGGCGTCGGTGATGGAGTACACCTTGCGGCCGCCCTCGGTGGAGTGGGTGACCAGGCCCTCCTGCTCCAGCTTCGCCAGGCGCGGGTAGACGGTGCCGGCGGAGGGGGCGTACAGGCCCTGGAAGCGCTCCTCCAGGAGGCGGATGACCTCGTAGCCGTGGCGCGGGGCCTCGTCCAGCAGCTTCAGCAGGTAGAGGCGGAGCCGGCCGTGGGCGAAGACGGGGGCCATGTCAGACACCCTTCCGGAACGGATCCGCCGCGTCCGTGCCGTACCCGCTGTCCGGGGAGGGTGGCCGGCGCAGCAGGGCGATCGCGCCCGAGACGGTGGTCGCCTTCAGGCGCGTGCCGCCCGCCCCCATCCGGCCGGAGATCCGCTTGGCACCCCACTGGCCGCTGACCCGCAGCTCGTCGAAGGCGCAGGAGACGTGGCCGCTGGTGGTGTTGGCGTCCACCTCGGCGTCGGCCGGGTCAGGGATGCGGATGGCGATCTCGCCGGAGACCGAGGTGAGGCGGACCTCGGAGCCGCTGCGCGGGTCCAGGTCGAGCACCATGTTGCCGCTCACCGAGTCGGCCTTGACCTGGCTGCCGCTGCCCTCGACCACGGTGAGGTCCCCCGAGACGGTGTTCACCCGCAGGTCGCCCGAGACCGCCTGGGCCTCGACGTTCCCGGCCACCGTCTCGGCCGTCACCGGCCCGGCCTGCCCGACGAGCGTGATGTCGCCGTTGACGCCGCGGACCGCCGTACGGTCGGAGATCCCCGAGACGACCGCGCTGGCGCCGACGACCCCGACCGAGACCTGGGTGCGCTGCGGCACGGCGAGCGAGACGACGGCGTGTCGCTGCCAGCCCTTGCGGTCGAGCCACTTGAGCAGGCCCTTCCACGGCAGGTCCTCGTAGGAGACGGTGAGGGTGCCGCCGTCGTGGGTCACGATCAGCGGCGGCCCCTCCAGTTCGCCGACCTCCAGCCGCGCCGGGCCCTCATCGACGCCGACGACGTTGACGGCTCCGTTGACGATGCGCACGTGCAGGGTGTCGACGGCTCCGTCGAAGACCAGCTTGTGCGGCTCCGTGACCTTCCACTCCCGTGTGCCGGGTGTTCCGCTCATTCCGCCCCTCCTCGGGGTCGCCGGGCGCGGGGGCCGCGCCGACACCGACAACGCAACATATCGCGTCTCTCGATAGACACGATATATCGCGTAACGGGGAAGTCAAGCGTCCTCGCGCATCGCGCGGCGCCGAGTCCCGGCCGGACCGGGGTACTTGGCGACCGGTTGCCCAGGGCTACCGGTGAGCTGGATCATGCCCGCGCGGCGGGCGCGGGAAGCGCGGGGGCGCACGGGGCCGCCGCGGCCGGGCGGCCGCCGGTCACTCGTCCTCGTCGTCGTCCAGCCGGGCGAGCCAGGTGGCCAGCCGCTCCACGGGGATCTCGAACTCGGGGTTGAGGTCGACGAACTCGCGCAGCCGCTCGGCGAGCCACGCGAGAGTCACCTCCTCCTCGCCCCGGCGGTTGTCCAGCTCCTCGATGCCGCGGTCGGTGAAGTACATGGGGGTGCTCCGGAGGACTCGGTCGGGCCCGGCCGGCCCCAGGTGGGCCGGCCGACCGCTGACGGACGTTTCGCCCGGTCAGGATAGGCGGAATCGGGATTCTCCCGTGCAATGGCCCTCACGGCGATAGCCTGATCATTCGTCATCTCGTGGGGCGGAGGGTTCGATGGGGGAGCGGGCGCGGCCGATCCGGCTGCCGGACGGCACACAGATATGGGCCCGGGTGTCCAGGCTGGACGACGAGGCCGACGGTGCGTACGAGGACGAGTGGGAGGACGTCGGCCTCTGGGACACCGTGAGCACCAAGGTCGAGGGGCTGCGGGAGATGGTCGGCGGGGTCGCCGCCTCCGTGCGGGAGGCCGCCGCCGCGGCCAAGCCGCAGGAGTGGAGCGTCACCTTCGGGGTGGAGGTGGCCGCCAAGCCGGGCAAGGCGATCGCGCTCCTCGCCGACGGCGAGGCCAAGGCGAATCTGTCGATCACGCTCACCTGGCGGGACGCGGGGCAGTGACGGGCCCCCAGGGCCCGGGTGACCGTTTCGGCCAGGGTCACCTCGGCGAACTGCTGCGCCTGGTCGGGGAGGCCACCGTCGGCATCCGCGCCCTGCCGGGCCCCGGCGGCGCGGGACGGGGCAAGGGGTGGGGGAGCGGCTTCCTGGTCGCACCCGGCTGGGTGCTCACCTGCGCGCACGTCCTCGTGCACTCCGACGGGCGGCGCCGCGGCACCGGCCGCGACGAGGACATCGGCGTCGTGGTCGGCAGCCGGGTCGTCCGCGGCCGCCTCGCCTACCACCTGGCCGGGGAGTCCGCGGCCGTGCCGGCCCGCTGGGACGACGGCACCGACTCCGAGCCGTACCCGCGCGCGGCGATGGGCATCCATCCCGACCTCGCCCTGATCCGCCTCCTGGAGGACGTGCCGGACCAGTCGTGCGTCTGGCTCACCGACCGGACCTGGGTGCCGATCGGCGACGCCCACATCTTCGGGCGCCAGGACGACAGCGACGACGACCCGGCCGCCGGGCCCTGGGAGATCGACTGCCGCCTCGCCGGCCAGGACCGCGGGCAGTTCCTGCTCAACGCGGCCGCACGGCCGCGTCCCGGCGTCTCCGGCGGGCCGCTGGTCGACATGGAACGCGGAGAGGTGGCCGGGGTCGTCAAGGCCCGGGGCCGCGAGGGCACCACCACCGTGCTGGCCGTCCCGATGTCCGCGCTGCGCGCGCTCAGCGCCGCCCACCACGTGCCGGGCGCCCCCGACCTCGGACCGGCGCCCTACGACACCCTGATGCGGCTGCACGACCGGTGGCACGCCGACCGGCAGCGGCCCGGCGGCGGTACGGCCCGCACCTGGGCGGACGTCCAGAAGCACCTTCCGGCCGTCGCGCACGGCCGGAGCGCGCTGGACCGGCTGCGCGCGCTGGAACTCCTCGCGAGCCTGCCCTCCCCGCGCCACGCGGGCCAGGTGGAGCGGATCGCGGCGGAGGCGATGGGCGCCGCCGGCCGCATCTGGCCCCAGCCGCTGCCCACCTGGCGCGACGGCCACGGGGTGCTCTACGACCCCGATCCGGGCCGCGAGTCGCGGATGACGCTGCGCTATCTGCTGTTCGCCGCGGCGGAGGCGGAGCGCACCGCCCGCGACGCGGAGGACGCGGCGGGACTGGGCCACGCCGAACGGCTGCGGGAGTGGGCCGAGGAGCGCGCCCGCGACCTGGACGTCGATGAGCGCGACGCGCTCGGGCGCGAGGAGCGCCGGCTGCCCTCGTCGGTGCTCGTGGAGTTCGAGCCGCGTGCCTACGACGAGGGCACCCCCGTCTTCGACTGGGCCATCCGCCTCGGCTGGGGCGCGGGCGAGTGGACCATCGCCAGCGTCGGCAACGACGACCCCCGGGGGTTCCCCTTCGACTACGCAGTCCGGATGGTCGAGCGAGGGCTGCGCGAGGTGCTGGACGGCGCGGACGGCCCCGGCGGCACCCCCGCCCGGCTGGAGGTGGCGCTGCCGGACGAGCGGCTCGGCACCGCGGCCCACCGCTGGCTGGTCGCCCAGAAACGCGCGGTGGGCCTCGGCCGCGCCGTCGTGGTGCGGGACGTGGGGCGCCGCGGTGTCCCCGACCCCCGCTGGGAGGCCCGCTGGCGGCGGCTCACCGGCGCGGACCGCCTTCAGCCGCTGCGTCTGGCGCGCGCGGGCAGCGTGCTCGGCCGGCACGAGATCGACGCCGGGGCCGACGGGGCGGTGCCCGTGCTCTGCCTCGCCGTCGGCGACGGCCCGGGCTCGGACGCCGCCGGGGTCACCCTGGAGAGCGGCTACGCGGTCGCGGTGTGGCGCGCCGACGGGCACCCGCCCGAGCGCTGTGCCGAGGACTGCGACCTCTTCCACTCCCGGATCACCGCCCTCCTCGACGGCGGGACCAACGGCGCGGCCGGCAACGGGGCACTGCGCGAACTCCCTGGGAAGCTCGGGCAGTTGAGGGAAGCGGCCAAGGACGGGACGACCGGTGCCGGATGGGTGGCCCAGGTGATCCTGCTCTATGACGATCCGGGCAATCCACTGCCCCAACTCCTCGGCCCGCCAGTACACTTCCCTGCTTTGTGAGGCCGGTGACCCGACCGGAATCCGTCGTGACCTTCCGTATACGTGGGTACTGTCTTAACGTCCCTGTTGAGAGCGTGGACGCCGTCCGACCGCACCCACCGCCCGACCCTCTACGACGACCTGCTGGCGCGCCAGCGATGAGGAGTGCGACGTGAGCGAGTGGCTGATCTACCGTGGCGCGGGCGCTCCGCACGACGGGATCACCGAGCTGCCACCGCCCCCGCCCTGGCGGGATTTCGACGGAGAGCCCCTCGTGCCGGCCCCCGCCCCGCTGGACCCCGCCTCCGAGCGCAGGCTCGGGGTGCAGCGCCGCCAGGCGGTCCTCCACCGGCCCGGCAACCAGGAGCGCGAACTGGTCAACGCCGCGCTCTACCTGCGCCGCCCGCTGCTGGTGACCGGCGAGCCCGGCAGCGGCAAGAGCACGCTCGCACACTCCGTGGCGTACGAACTGGGCCTGGGCAGGGTGCTCAACTGGCCCATCGTCAGCCGCAGCACGCTGCGCGACGGCCTCTACCAGTACGACGCCATCGGCCGCCTGCAGGACCTGCAGATCGAACGCAACGCCGGTGGCTCCGCCTTCGCCGAGGACAGCCGCGGCGACGAACCGGGCGGCGGCATCGGCCGCTACATCCGGCTCGGCCCGCTCGGCACCGCGCTGCTGCCCTCCCGGCGGCCTCGGGTGCTGCTCATCGACGAACTCGACAAGAGCGACATCGACCTGCCCAACGACCTGCTCAACGTGCTGGAGGAGGGCGAGTACACCATCCCGGAGCTGGAGCGCATCACCGACCGCGCGCGCGAGGTGCCCGTGCGCTGCGACGACGGCACGGTGGTCACGATCCGCGACGGCAAGGTGCGCTGCAACGCGTTCCCCTTCATCGTCCTCACCAGCAACGGCGAACGGGACTTCCCCGCACCGCTGCTGCGCCGCTGCATCCACCTGCAACTGGCCACCCCCGACAAGGACCGGCTGGCCGGCATGGTCCGGGCGCACTTCGGGGAGGCCGCGGCCGAACGCTACGACACGGTCATCGAGAGCTTCCTGGCCCGCTCCCCGGGCGACGTGCGGGCCGTCGACCAGCTGCTCAACGCCATCCACCTCATCCAGCAGGCCGGCTGGACCGACGAGGAGGAGACCCGGCAGCGGCTCACCGCGGAACTCCTGCGCCCGCTCGACCGGACGAGGTGACCGGCCGTGCCCACCGGGACCGGTGAGGCCGGCCGCCGGCCCCTCACGGACCTCGTCGGGCGGTTGCGGGCGGCGGGGGTCGACCTCGACGCCGAGGGGATCGCCGACGCCCTGTGGCTCGCCCAGTGGGTCGACCCGGGCCGCGCCGCCGCCGGGGCGGGGGCCGCGGGAAACGGCCGCGGCGGATCCGAGCCACCAGATCAAGCCAATCTGCGGCCGGACCGCGACGCCACCGGCACCGGGCCGGAGCCCGGCACCGGGCCGGAGCCCGGCACCGGCACGGACACCGGCCGGACCGCGCCCGCCGGAACGCCCGGCACGGACCCCGGCCGCCGCACCGTCGACCTGCTGCCCGTGCGCACCGGCGGCCCCACCGACAGCCGCGGTCCGCTCAGCGAGATCGCGGTGCCCGCCGCGTCCGCCTTCCCCGCGCTGCTCCCGCTCCAGCGAGCGCTGCGCCCCATGCAGCAGTACCGCCCGCCGGTCGCGCCCGCGCGCACCGAACTCGACGAGGACGCGACCGCCGAACGCACCGCGGGATCCGGCCTGGTCTGGCCCGTGCTGCGCGGCGTACGGCGCCACGAGGCGGACCTGCAGCTCCTCATGGACGGCTCGTCGTCGATGGCCGTGTGGGAGCAGATGCTGCAGGAACTGCGCGAGGTCGGCGAACGCGTCGGCGCCTTCCGCAATGTGACGGTCCGCTACCTGCGGCCGCACGCCACCGGCGTCGGCGCGGCCGCCGCGCCCGGCCCCGACGAACGCCTCAGCCCCGCCGACCAGTTGTACGACCCCACCGGCCGCCGGCTCAGCCTCGTCGTGAGCGACTGCGCGGGCCCGCTGTGGCAGGACGGCCACATGCACCGCCTGCTGCGGCGCTGGGCGGAGCACGCGCCCGTCGCCGTCCTCCAGCCGCTGCCGCAGCGGCTGTGGTCGCGGACCTTCCTGCCCGCCGTGCCCGGCGTCCTGCGCCGCCGGCCGGGCACCTACCGCGCGCCGGAGTTCCGCCCGCAGCGGCGGCGGTCCGCCGTACCGGTGCCGCCCGGGGCACTGCCCGTACCCGTGCTGTCCGCGGTCCCGGCCGCCCTGGGCTCCTGGGCCCGGCTGGTGTCGGGCACCGCCGGGGTCACCCTGCGCGGCGCCGCGGCATGGGTCGCCGCCGACGGCGGACCCGGCATGCCCGTCGTGCCCGAGCAGCGCGACCGGGACCCCGGGGAACTGCTGCACGCCTTCGAGACCTCCGCCTCGCCGCAGGCCCGCCAGCTCGCCGTGCAGCTGTCCGCGGCGCCCCTCGCGCTGCCCGTGATGCAGCTCGTGCAGCGCGCCATGCTCCCCCAGACCGGGCCGACAGAGCTCGCCGAGGTCCTGCTCAGCGGCCTGGTCGTGCCGGTCGGCCCGGCCGGCACGCCGGCGGGCGCGGGGGACGCGGGCGAGAGCCCCTGGTACGACTTCCTGCCCGGTGTGCGCGACCTGCTGCTGCGCCGGCTGACCGCGGGCGAGGCGGCGCTCGTGCTCAAGCACTGCTCCCTGTACATCGAGAAGGCCTTCGGCCGCAGCGCCCGCAACTTCCCCGCCGTGGCCGTGGCCTATCTCTCGGGTGCCGGCCGCGAACCCGAGACCGGGCCCGACGCGGTGCCCGAACCCTTCGCGCGGGTCTCCGAGCGCGTGCTGCGCCGCTTCGAGCCCTCCCTCGACTTCTCCGCGGCGCCCACCCGGCAGGACCCGGAACCGGACACCCCCGCCGGTCCCGCCGCGCTCGGCGCCGCCCGGCTCGACCGGTACGAACGCGGGGGCTCCGTCCGCGACCTGCTGGAGGCCGTGCGCCTGCTGCGCGCCGCGGCCCCCGCGTCCGCCCCCGGGACCGCCGGCAGCAGGCTCGCCGACGCGCTCCGCCACGCCTGGCGCGAATGGGGCGACTCCGAAGTCCTCGACGAGGCCGAACGGGCCGCCAGGGGCGGACTCACGGCCGGCGGCGGCCCGTACGCCCGTCTTGCCCTGGCCCGCGTGCTCGTCGAGCGTGCCGCGGCGGACATCGCCACCGGACGTCCCGACGCGGCGCTGCGCGTCCTGCGCGAGGCCGCCGGCCACTGCCGGGCCGCCCTGGACGGCGAAGCCGGCGCGGGCCCGTCGCTGCTGCTGACCTGCGCCCTGCAACTCGCGGAGTGCCTGCGGACGCTGCACACCCTCGAAGCCCCGGGGCCGGCCCGCGACGCGCTGCTCCAGGAGGCCGAGGAGGTGTGCAACGCCCAGCTGCGCAGGTGGCGTTCCGCGGAACTCCCCAGCTCCCTGCTGCTGGGCCGCGGGCGCGTGCTGCTCGACCGCGCCCGCGCCACCGGCGAGCAGGCCTTCGCCGTGCGGGCCGCGGCAGACCTGCGCACGGCCGTCGGCCTCATGCGCGCCGACCAGGTCCCGGCGGGGGAACTGCGCCGGCCGCTGCTCGACCTCGCCGAGGCGCTGACCCTGACGCCCGGCGACCGGGGCGCCGACGAGGCGCACGACCTGCTCACCGAGGCCGCGGCCATCGCCCGCGAACTCGGCGACGGACCCGCCGAGGCCGAATGCCTGCGGCGCGTCGCCGAGACCTGCCGGGCCCGCTGGGACCGCACCGGCGACGCCGCTCACCTGCGCGCCGCCGACGCCGCCCTCACCCGCGCCCAGCGCCTCGTCCCGCACGACGCGCCCGTCCACGGGGAACTGCTCGTCGCGCGGGGCGAAGTCGCGCTGAAACGAGCCGAACTGGACCCGCGGAACACCCGCGTCGTCACCGAGGCCGTGCACGTCCTGCGCGAGGCCGTCGCCGAGACCGCCTCCCACGCCCCGCACGCCGCAGCCCGGCGGCTGCTCTTCGGCCAGGCCCTGCGGCTGCGGCACGAACGGCAGGGCGGCCTCGCCGACCTGCACGAGGCCGCCTGGATACTCGAACTCGCCACCCGGGCCGAGGACGACGGGACCGCCGCCCGCGCCTGGCTGGAGCTCGGCGACGTCCAGGGCCTCCTCGCCCGCCGCACGCTCTCCGTCGCCCCTCTCACCCGCGCCGCCGAGGCCTACGCCGAGGCGGCCCGGCAGGCGCCCGGGCCGCTCCTCGCGGCCCGGGCCCACCACCGCCGCGCCGACGTCCTGGAACGCACCGCGGGCGCCGCCGTGGCCCTGTCGGCCTACCTCAAGGCCGCCGACGCCTGGGAAGCCGCCGGTGCCGCCGACACCGACGAGGCCCAGCGCACCGACGACCGGATCAGGGCCCTGCGCCCACCGCATTGACGCCACATGTGTTTCCCGGGACGTCAGTTCGGGCATCCCCGTCCAGCAGGCCATCCCCAGAGGAGAACAGAGTGCACAGTCCTCCGACGAGCGGACCGCCGGAGGAGCGGCAGGAGCGCACGGAGCCGCTCCCGGACTTCTCCGGAGTCGACGTCCCGTCGCTGCGGGACGCCACCGGGCACCCGGTGCTTTCCGCGGTCGTGGCCGATCTGCTCGACCACTGGCCGGAGGAGGGGGACGCGGTGGCGTACTACGACGACAGCCCCGGCGGGCAGGTAAGGCACCGGCATACCTGATAGGTCGTCAACTGCTGTCCTGCGCGGCTGGATTGCACCTTGCCGTGCCGCGTCCGCCGCGCCGACGCTTGCCCTGTGCATGAATCGTCGCCGGGCCGGGTAGGAACCGGGACCTCAGGGAGACCGACAGGGGGCAACGTGGTCGGCGCAGCCGGTACGCCCCCGACCGAGGACGAGGCGGCGCGGCACGCGCCCTGGCCGCTGCGGCTGCTCGACGTCCCGGCCCTGCGCAGGGCGGGTACACCGGCCGTCCCCTTCCGGCAGTTCGTGCTGAAGGTGCACAGCCGCTGCAACCTCGCCTGCACGTACTGCTACATCTACCAGGGCGCCGACACCAGTTGGCGGGCCCGCCCCACGAGTGCGGCGTCCGGCACCATGCGCCGGACCGTCGCACGCATCGCCGAGCACGTCGCCACGCACGGACTGCGCCGGGTCCAGGTGGACCTGCACGGCGGGGAGCCGCTGCTGAGGGGGCCTGAGCCGCTGCTGGCGATCGCGGATCTGCTGCGTTCCGCCCTGCCGTCCTCCTGCGCCGTCGACCTCGCCGTGCAGACCAACGGCACATTGCTCACCGAGCAGGTGCTCGCACGCCTCACCGGCGCCGGCATCCATGTGGGACTGAGCCTGGACGGCGGCACCCCGGCGCTGAACCGGCGGCGCGTCGACCATGCGGGCCGCTCTTCCTGGGCGGCGGTCGCGCGGGCCGCCCGCCTCCTGAGGGAGCACCCGGAGGCTTACTCCGGGCTCCTCGCCACCATCGACCTCGCCGGCGAACCGGAGGAGACGTACACCTCGCTGGTCTCCCTGGGGCCTCCGTTCCTCGACCTGCTCCTCCCGCACGCCAACTGGAGCAGGCCGCCCCCCGGCGGCGACGGAGGGTCCGTGCCGTACGGCCGATGGCTGTGCCGGGTCTTCGACCTGTGGTGGCAGGCCGCGGTTCCGGGGCCGCCGGTGCGGCTCTTCCGGGAGATCGTCGGGCTGCTGCTGGGCCGCCCCGGAACGAGCGAGTCCGTGGGGCTCTCCCCCGTGGTGGCCGTCGTCGTCGACACGGACGGCTCGATAGGACAGGTCGACTCGCTCATGGCCGCGTACCACGGCGCCATGCACACCGGGCTGAGTGTCTTCACCGACCCGTTCGACGCCGCCCTGGACCACCCGGGGATGGCGGCCCGGCAACTGGGGGCCGACGGCCTCTCGGCGGCCTGTCGGCGATGTTCCCTGGTCAAGGTCTGCGGCGGCGGCAACTACGCGCATCGCTTCTCGGAGGGCAGCGGTTTCCTTCACCCGTCCGTGTACTGTTCCGATCTTGAATTTCTGATCCGCCACATCGCCGACCGGCTTGCGGCGGCCCTCCCGGCGGACCGTACGGGCCATTCCGGTCTCAACACGACTGCCTGCAAATCTGTCTGACGGTGCACCACATCCACTAGGGTTTTGAGCCCTACGACGACGCCTGCTCGCAGAGGGAGACGGCATGGCCGAGCAAGCCCGGACACCCGGCCCTGGCGAGCACTTCACCATCAGTTATGCGGGCTTCAACCGGCCCTGGGCCGCCTGGATCTCCCACCAGCTGGAGCAACTGGGACACCGGACCGCGATGCTGCGCTGGGACCCGGGTGCCGAGGGTCTGCTGAGCGACGCCCTGCAGGATCTGCTGCGGGCCCCCGGACGGGTCCTGCTCCTCCTCGACAACTGGTACTTCCGGCTCGGTCCGCGGACCCGGGAGGAGTGGACCGCGGCGCTGCGCGAGGTCGTCCCGCCGAACAGCGACCGGTTCGCGGCGGTGAGCGTCGCGACCGAGCCGCTGCCGGCCACGGTCGCCGCCCTGCGCCCCGTCGACCTTCACGAACTCGCCGCGTCCGAGGCACGCCGCCGCATCCTTCGCCGGCTGGACATCGACCCCGCGAGGATCCCGGCGAACGGCGCCGAAAAGGCGCCGCGCTTCCCCCTCGACCCGCCGGAGATCCGCAGGACCCCCCGGCGCAACGACCGCTTCACCGGGCGCGACCCCCTTCTGGAGAAGCTCCACGACCTGCTGACGTCGGGCGGTGACGAGGGGTCCCAGTGCGCCCTCTACGGCATCTCCGGAGTGGGCAAGAGCCAGATCGCCCAGGAGTACGCGCACCGCTTCGGCAACGCCTACGACATCGTGTACTGGGTCAGTGCCAACTACCGCGGCACCGCGCGCGAGCAGCTCGCCGAGCTCGCCCCGCAGCTGAACCTCCAGGTCGGCCAGGAGATCGGCGACCGCATTCGCGCGGTCCACGAGGCCTTGCGCACCGGCCGCCCGTACGGGCGCTGGCTGCTGATCTTCGACGGCGCCGACTACATGGACCAGGTCGAGGACCTGATCCCCGAGGGCCGCGGCCATGTGCTGCTGACCACCCTCACCCGCGACTGGTCCGCTGCCGGACGCACTCAGGAGATCGAGGTCCGTCCCTTCTTCCGCGGTGAGAGCGTCGCCTACGCGTTGCGCCGGGCCCCCCGCCTCAGCGCCGAGGAGGCCGACGACCTGGCCGAGGCCGTGGAAGACCTGCCCCTGCTCCTCGCGCAGACCACGGCCTGGCTCGACACCAACCCGATGCCCGCCAAGGAGTACATCGCGCTGATCAAGCGCGGCGAACCCAACCAGCTGGGGATCGGCATCGGTGACAACTACCCGATGAGCTTCCAGACCAGCTGGTCGATAGCTCTCAACACGCTTCGCGAGCGCACTCCCGGGGCCGCCGAACTCCTCAAGCTCCTGGTGTTCTTCTCGCCGGACGCCATCCCGGTCCGGCTGATCCAGTCGGCCCGCGCCCGCGACCTGCCCGAGCATCTCGCCACGCTCGTCGCCGACCCGATCGGCTGGCACACCGCGCTGCGTCGCCTGTCGGAGGCCACCGCTGTGCGGCTGGACTACGAGACGAGCCCCGGCCAGGAGACCGTGGTGGACACCGTGCAGATGCACAAGCTCTACCACGGCTTCCTCCGCAACGACCTTGGCGAGGACGAGCGCGACACCCTGGCCCTGGCCGCCTGCCGGATCCTGGTCCGCGCGGACCCGCGCCGCCCCACGGAACCCGGGGAGTGGCACCGCTACGCCGAGCTGTTCCCGCACCTCAAGCACTCCGGGGCGCTGGAGAGTGGCGACGAGGACGTGCAGGACCTCGTCCTCAACTGCATCAACTACCTCAGGACGCGAGGCGAGTACCGCACCGGGCTCGCCCTGTGCGAGCAGGCGCTGGCACGGTGGCGCGGCCGCATCCCGCCGACCCGCCGCATCATGCTGATCGCGATGACGCTGCACACCAACCTGCTGCGCAGGTCCGGCCGTTACCGCGAGGCCGAGGCGGTGGGCCGTTCGGTGGTGCACGCCTTCGCGGACCGGACCCCGGACGACCCCGACCTGCTGACCGCCCGCAACGCACTGGGCGGTGCCCTGCTGGCCCTGGGCCGGTTCCGTGAGGCACGCGAGCTCTACGACGACATGCACCGGCAGTACCAGCACACCGTCGGACCCGAGAGCCCGCGCACGCTCCAGGCGCGGGAGAACCTGGGACTCGCCCTCGGACTCCTCGGCCGCTACGAGGAGGCGCTGGAGGCGCACGACGACAACGTGGTCGTGCGCACCAGGCTCTACCGGGCCGACAACCCCGACACGCTCCGCTCCGGCCTGTCCTCCGCCTGGATGCAGCGGCTGCTGGGTCGGTACACCGAGGCCATGTCCAAGCAGGAGCTCAATGTTCGCCTGCACCGGCAGCGCCTCGGCGCGAACAACCCCGAAACACTGAGGGCCGAGCACAACCTGGCCCTGTGCATGCGTCGTCAGGGTGATCTGGCGGGCGCCGAGGCCCTGATGAGCAGCGTGGTGGCACGCTGTGCCCAGGTGCAGGGGCCCCGTCACCCGGAGACGCTGATGGTGCAGGCGGACTTCGCCACCTTCACTCGTGAGCACGGCAATCTCGACCAGAGCCGCGAGCTGTCCGAGCGGGTCGCGGAGCGCTACCGCGAACTGGTGGGCGAGGATCATCCGTACGCCATCGGCACCTACGGCAACACCGGTCTGGTGCTGTGGGAGTACGGAGAGCGCGAAGCCGCCCTCGACATCGCCGAACGCGCACTGGTCGCCATGCGCCGGTCCGTGGGCGACGACCACCCCTGGGCTCTGGGCTGCGCCCTCAACACCTCGGGCGCCCGGCACTTGGCGGGCCACGAGGAGGACGCCCTCGAGTTGAGCCGCCA
Organism: Streptomyces sp. NPDC088732; assembly: GCF_044751205.1. NCBI lineage: Bacteria > Bacillati > Actinomycetota > Actinomycetes > Kitasatosporales > Streptomycetaceae > Streptomyces > Streptomyces sp. NPDC088732. The sequence continues at coordinate 297,180 of NZ_JBIVLI010000007.1, read as the reverse complement.
CAACCTCCAGCAGGCCGTGCGCATCATGGGCGACACCCACCCCCTGACGCTTTCCTGCAAGGCGGCCGTCGCCGACGACCTGAGGACCCTGCGGCGTGCCGAGGAGGCGAACAAGCTGGAGCGGGAAGCCCTGCAGCAGCTGACCGACACCCTTGGCCCCCAGCACCCGCACACCATGTCCGTGCGCCGCCGCGAGCGGCCGTACTGGGACTTCGAACCCCAACCCATCTGAAAGGCGCGACGACGATGCACGACACCCATGAGCCGGTCCCCTCGGACGAGGCGCTGCCGGACCTGTCGGGTCTGGCGTTGAGTTCGCTGGCCGGCCATGCGGGACGCCCCGCGCTCAGCTCGCTGGCGTCGGTGCTGCTGCCGCGGGCCGAGGCCGGCGGGACGATGGTGGCCTTCTACGAAGACGGCATTTTCATCGCCTGATCAGTCGTTCGTTCGCGCAGCCCTTATGTGGCCCCTGCAGACCCTGGACGTCGCCGAGGTGCGGCGTGCGGGCATCGCCCCTGTGCCGTTCCGGCAGTTCGTGCTGAAGGTGCACAGCCGGTGCAATCTGGCGTGCACGTATTGCTATGTCTACCGGGGTGCGGACGAGAGCTGGCGGGACCGTCCGGCGCGGGTGCCGGAGGACGTGGTGGCCCGGACGGCGGAGCGGATCGCGGAGCACGCGCGGACGCACAACCTGTCCGCGGTCCACGTCAATCTGCACGGCGGTGAGCCGTTGCTCGCCGGCCCCGCCCCGCTCGTCGGGTACACCGAGACGGTGCGCCGGGAGGTGCGGGCCCGGGTGCCGGAGTGCCAGGTGCACGCCTCCGTGCAGACCAACGCCACGCTGCTGACGGAGACGGCCGTCGCGACGCTGGCGGACGCCGGGATCCGCATCGGGGTGAGCCTGGACGGGGGGACGGCCGCGCTCAACCACCGTCGCGTGGGCCACAACGGGCGTCCGTCCTGGCCCGCCGCGACCCGCGGGCTGCGGCACCTGGCCCGGCGCCCGGAGGCCTACGCGGGGGTGCTGTGCACCATCGACCTCGCCTCCGACCCCGTCGAGGTCTACGAGTCGCTGGCGGCACTGGAACCCCCCTCGATGGACCTGCTCCTGCCGCACGCCAACTGGTCGGCCCCGCCGCCCGGCAAGCCGGCCGGCCGCGCGCCGGCCCGGGGCGGCGCGACCCCGTACGCCGACTGGCTGATCCGCGCCTTCGACCGCTGGTTCGAGGAGACGGCCGGCGCGCCGCCGGTCCGGCTCTTCGCCGAGATCGCCGGGCTTCTCCTGGGACTGCCCAGCGGCGCCGAGGCCGTCGGCACCTCACCGGTAGCGGCGGTGGTCATCGACACCGACGGCGCCATCGAGCAGGTCGATTCCCTCAAGACCGCGTACGAGGGCGCCCCCGCCACCGGCCTCGATGTCTTCCGCAACGCGTTCGACGACGCCCTGGACCACCCCGGTGTCGTCGCCCGCCAGCTCGGCAGGGACGCCCTCGCCCCCACCTGCGGCACGTGTCCCGTCGTGGACGTCTGCGGGGCGGGCAACTACGCCCACCGCTATCTGGCAGGGCAGGGTTTCCGCAACCCTTCCGTCTACTGCGCCGATCTGGAGAAGCTCATCCGGCACGTGGCGTCCCGACTCCGGGACGCGGCGGGCCAGATGTCCTGACGGATCGTCACGCATTGGTCCGCGAAACACCCGAGGGGCCCCGCACTCGGTGAGTGCGGGGCCCCTCGCGTGGTGTCGCTCAGTGGTGCCTCAGAGCTCGAAGACCTCGTGCACCAGCTGCTCCTGCTCCGCCTGGTGGCGCTTGGCGGAGCCGACCGCCGGCGACGAGGAGGCCGGGCGCGAGACGCGACGCAGCCGGTCGGCGTTGTCGGGGGCGGCGCCCAGGACCAGGTCGAGGTGGTCGATGAGGTTGAGGGCGATGAAGGGCCAGGCACCCTGGTTGGCCGGCTCGTCCTGGGCCCAGATGTACTTCTGGGCCTTGGTGAACGGGGCCAGGGCGGCCTGGATCTCCAGGCCCGGGAGCGGGTAGAGGCGCTCGATCCGGATGAGGGCGGTGTCGAAGGCACCGCGCTTCTCCCGCTCGGCGACGAGGTCGTAGTAGACCTTGCCGGAGCAGAAGACGACCTTGCGGACCTCTTCCGGCCTGACGGCGGAGTCGCCGATGACCGGCTGGAACTGACCGGAGGTGAACTCCTCGGTCGTCGACGTCGCCGCCTTCAGACGCAGCATCGACTTCGGGGTGAAGACGATGAGCGGCTTGTGGTGCGGGTTGTGGACCTGCCACCGCAGGAGGTGGAAGTAGTTCGCCGGGGTGGTCGGAACCGCCACCGTCATGTTGTTCTGCGCGCACAGCTGGAGGAAGCGCTCGATGCGGGCGGACGAGTGGTCCGGGCCCTGGCCCTCGTAGCCGTGCGGGAGGAGCAGGGTGACGCCGGAGGTCTGGCCCCACTTCTGCTCGGCGGAGGAGATGAACTCGTCGACGACGGTCTGCGCGCCGTTGACGAAGTCGCCGAACTGGGCCTCCCAGGCGACGAGCGCGTCCGGGCGGGCGAGCGAGTAGCCGTACTCGAAGCCCATGGCCGCGTACTCGCTGAGCAGCGAGTCGTAGATGTTGTAGCGCGCCTGGTCCTCGGAGAGGTAGAGCAGCGGGGTGTAGTCCTCGCCGGTCTCCCGGTCGACCAGGACGGCGTGCCGCTGGCCGAAGGTGCCGCGGCGGGAGTCCTGGCCGGCGAGCCGGACCGGGGTGCCCTCCATCAGCAGGGAGCCGATGGCGAGGGTCTCGCCCATGGCCCAGTCGATGGTGCCGTCCTCGACCATGGCCGCGCGGCGCTGCAGCTGCGGCAGCAGACGCGGGTGGACGGTGATCCGCTCCGGGATGTTGACCTGCGAGGCCGCGATCCGCTTGACGGACTCCTGGCTGATCGCGGTGGCGACCGGGACCGGGAACTCCGGCCCGGCCGGCGTGTCCTGCTCCGCCTGCGAGGTGGCGGGCGCGGTGGCCTCGCGGACCTCGGTGAAGACCTTCTCCAGCTGGCCCTGGTAGTCCTGCAGGGCCTGCTCGGCCTCTTCCAGGGTGATGTCGCCGCGGCCGATCAGGGACTCGGTGTAGAGCTTGCGCACCGAGCGCTTCTTGTCGATCAGGTCGTACATCAGCGGCTGGGTGAAGGACGGGTTGTCGGCCTCGTTGTGACCGCGGCGGCGGTAGCAGATGAGGTCGATGACGACGTCCTTGTTGAACGCCTGGCGGAACTCGAAGGCCAGCCGCGCGACGCGGACCACGGCCTCCGGGTCGTCGCCGTTGACGTGGAAGATCGGTGCCTCGATCATGCGCGCGACGTCGGTGCTGTACATCGACGAGCGCGAGGACTCCGGGGCGGCGGTGAAGCCGACCTGGTTGTTGATCACCACGTGCACGGTGCCGCCGGTGCGGTAGCCGCGCAGCTGCGACATGTTGAGGGTCTCCGCCACGACGCCCTGGCCGGCGAAGGCCGCGTCGCCGTGGAGCACGACCGGCATGACCGTGAAGTCGGTGCCGCCCTTGCCGATGACGTCCTGCTTGGCGCGGGCGATGCCCTCGACGATCGGGTCGACCGCCTCCAGGTGCGAGGGGTTGGCGGCCAGCGAGACGGTGATCTGCTCGCCGTCCAGACCGGTGAAGGTGCCCTGGGCGCCCAAGTGGTACTTCACGTCGCCGGAGCCGTGCATCGACTTCGGGTCGAGGTTGCCCTCGAACTCGCGGAAGATCTGCGCGTACGACTTGCCGACGATGTTGGCCAGCACGTTCAGCCGGCCGCGGTGGGCCATGCCGATGACGACCTCGTCCAGGCGCGACTCGGCGGCCGCGTCGATGACGGCGTCGAGCAGCGGGATGACGGACTCGCCGCCCTCCAGCGAGAAGCGCTTCTGGCCGACGTACTTGGTCTGCAGGAACGTCTCGAAGGCCTCGGCGGCGTTGAGCCGGCGCAGGATCCGCAGCTGCTCGTCGCGCTCGGGCTTGGTGTGCGCGCGCTCGACGCGGTCCTGGATCCACCGGCGCTGCAGCGGGTCCTGGATGTGCATGAACTCGATGCCGACGGTGCGGCAGTACGAGTCGCGCAGCACGCCGAGGATGTCGCGCAGCTTCATCAGGGACTTGCCGGCGAAGCCGCCGACCGCGAACTCGCGCTCCAGGTCCCACAGGGTGAGCCCGTGCTCGGTGATGTCGAGGTCGGGGTGCTTGCGCTGCTTGTACTCCAGCGGGTCGGTGTCGGCCATGACGTGGCCGCGGACCCGGTAGGAGTGGATCAGCTCGAAGACGCGGGCGGCCTTGGTGACGTCGTCGTCGTGGCTGGCGTCGATGTCCTTGAGCCAGCGGACCGGCTCGTAGGGGATGCGCAGCGCCTCGAAGATGTCGTCGAAGAAGTTGTTCTCGCCCAGCAGCAGCTGGTTCATGATCCGCAGGAACTCGCCGGACGCGGCACCCTGGATGACCCGGTGGTCGTAGGTGCTGGTCAGCGTCATGACCTTGGCGATGCCCAGCTTGTTCAGGGTGTCCTGCGACGTGCCCTGGAACTCGGCCGGGTAGTCCATCGAGCCGACGCCGAGGATCACCGACTGCCCGGGCATCAGGCGCGGCACCGAGTGGACGGTGCCGATGCCGCCGGGGTTGGTCAGGGAGACCGTGACACCCGTGAAGTCGTCCATGGTCAGCTTGCCCACGCGGGCGCGGCGGACGATGTCCTCGTAGGCCTGCCAGAACTCGAAGAAGTTCAGGGTCTCGGCCTGCTTGATCGCCGCGACGACGAGCTGCCGGTCGCCGTTGGGCTTGACCAGGTCGATGGCCAGGCCCAGGTTGACGTGCTCGGGCTTGACCAGCGTCGGCTTGCCGTCCTTCTCCGCGAAGGACCAGTTCATCGCGGGCATGATCTTCAGCGCCTGCACCATGGCGTAGCCGATGATGTGCGTGAAGGAGACCTTGCCGCCGCGGGCGCGCTTGAGGTGGTTGTTGATGACGATGCGGTTGTCGAACAGCAGCTTCACCGGGACGGCGCGCACGGACGTGGCCGTGGGCAGCTCCAGCGAGGCGTGCATGTTCTTCGCCACGGCCGCGGACGGACCGCGCAGCGTCACGAACTCCGGGCCCGCCGCGTTCGCGGCGGCCGCTGCCTTGGGGGCTGGGGTCGGCTGCTGCGCAGGGGTGGGCTTCACCACGGCCGGCTTCGGCGGGGCGGGAGCCTCGGCGACCGGCGCGGGGGCCGGGGCAGCCGGCGCCACGGGGGCAGGCGCGGCCGCGGCCGGGGTCACCGGCGCGGGGGCCGGGGCCACCGGGGCGGGCGCCGCCGGAGCCGGAGCTGCCGGGGCGGGCGCCGGCGGGGCGGCCGGAGCTGCTGCGGGGGGCGTCTGAGGACGGCCCGTGGCGACCGCGGAACCCGTATCCGCTCCCGGCTTGTAGTCGGCGAAGAAGTCCCACCAGGCTCGGTCGACCGAGTTCGGGTCCTGGAGGTACTGCTGGTAGATCTCATCGACAAGCCACTCGTTCGGCCCGAAGCCCGCGGCAGGGTCCTGGGCCTGCCCGTCGGTTTCGGTCCTGGGGGTACCGCCCGGCCGGAGGCTGGGGGAACTCGAGCTATTGGGGGACTGTGGCGACACGGCGGTAACCGCCCTCTTCCGCTTCACAAGGTGATGGACAGCGGGAATAAAGGCTACGCCTATCGGACCGGTTCCTGCAGGCCCGGGGGCCAGTCGTCGCCTAAGTCACATCGAAAGGGCGGTTTCGGCGCGGAGATTGGCGGGAAAGAGGTCCCGAATCGACAGTCTCGCTCCGGGTGGATCACCCCACCCGGCCGAACGGCGCACGTCAGGCCGGTGCCGGCGCGGAACCCGGAAGGGTGACGCGTATGCGGCAGCCGCGCGGGGACTCGGCGACCTTGATGTCGCCGCCGTGCAGGTCCACCGCCCAGCGGGCGATCGCCAGCCCCAGTCCCGTACCGCCGTCGCCGGGACCCGCGGTGCCGCGGTTGAAGCGCTCGAAGACACGGGTGCGCTCCGCCTCGGGGATGCCGGGGCCCTCGTCCAGCACCTCCAGGTCCAGGCTGCCGGGGCCGGCGCCGCGCCGGGCGCGGACGGTGACCCGGCCGCTGGGCGGGCTGTGCTTGACGGCGTTGTCGACCAGGTTGGCGACCACCTGGTGCAGCCGTTCGGCGTCCGCGTACGCGGTGAGCTCCGGCGGCGAGACGTCCAGGTGCAGATGGACGTCCTTGCGCGGCCGGGCGCCCGGCCCGCCGTCCTGGAGCCCCAGGCTGGCGGCCTTGATCACCGCCGACAGGTAGGGCCACACCTCGAAGCGCTTGGCGTCCAGCGGCACGATGCCGCTGTCGAGGCGGGACAGGTCCAGCAGGTGGGCGACGAGCAGGCTCAGCCGCTCGGCCTGCTGGAGCGCGGTGCGCATGGTCTCCGGATCGGCCTCGGAGACGCCGTCGACGACGTTCTCCAGGACCGCGCGCAGTGCCGCGATCGGTGTGCGCAGTTCGTGTGAGACATTCGCCACCAGCTCCTTGCGGTGCCGGTCGACGGCCTCCAGGTCGGCGGCCATGCGGTTGAAGGCGTCGGCCAGCTCGCCGACCTCGTCGCGGCGGCGGGCGTTGACGCGGCGGCCGTAGTCGCCGCGGGCCATGCCGATGGCCACCGAGGTCATCTCCCGCAGCGGCGCGGTCAGCCCGTGGGCGACCAGCTGGGAGATGAGCAGCGAGGCGATGATCGAGAAGATCGTGATGATCCTGATCTCGGTCGCGGAGTGCATCGCGACATAGATGAGGAAGGTGGTGATCGCCACCGAGGCGATCACCAGGAACTGCAGCGCCGCCTTGATGGACCGGAACGGGTCCCACGGCCGCAGCGCCGCCCACGCACGGTCCCGCAGGCTCGGCGGGGGCGGCGTGCTGTAGGGGCTCACGGTGTGGGCGTCTCGAGGGCGTAGCCGACGCCGTGGACGGTGCGGATGCGTTCCGCGCCGATCTTCCGCCGCAGTGCCTTGACGTGGCTGTCGACGGTGCGGGTGCCCGAGGCGTCCGCCCAGTCCCAGACCTCCGCGAGCAGCTGCTCGCGGGAGAGCACGGCGCGCGGCTGCTGCGCCAGGCACACCAGCAGGTCGAACTCGGTGGGCGTCAGGTGCACGTCCGCGCCGCGGACCCGGACCCGCCGCTGGGCGTTGTCGATCTCCAGGTCGCCGAGCTGCATGTTGGCGCCGCGCGGGTCGCGGGCGGCGATGGTGGCCCGCTCGACGCGGCGCAGCAGGACGTGCACGCGGGCGACGAGCTCGCGCAGCGAGAACGGCTTGGTCATGTAGTCGTCGGCGCCCACACCGAGGCCGACCAGCATGTCGGTCTCGTCATCGCGCGCGGTGAGCATCAGCACCGGCACGGGCCGTGCGGCCTGCACGCGGCGGCAGACCTCCAGGCCGTCGTAGCCGGGCAGCATGACGTCGAGCACGAGCAGGTCGGGCTGCCAGGCGGCGGCGGTCTCCACCGCGGCCGGGCCGTCGCCGGCGGTGCGGACCTGGAAGCCCTCGGCCCGCAGGCGTACGGCGATGGCGTCGGCGATCGTCGCGTCGTCCTCGACCACCAGTACCCGGCGCTGTGCGCCGGGGGTGGCCGCGACCGCTGCGGCGTCGCCCGGAGTCGGCTGAGTGGTGTCCATGTGCGGTCCCCCATGGTCGTTTGCGTTGCGCAGCAGCGTACGGGGCACGACGGTATCGCGGCTATGCGGGTGTGGTTGCCAGGTGCACGACATCCGGAACGCCCCGGTCCACGGGGGTCTCCATCGTGCGGACCTGCGTGAACCCCGCGGTCCGCAGTGCGTCCTCGAACGCGGCGGACGGCTGGGCCGACCATACCGCCAGTACGCCGCCGGGTGTGAGCCGCGCCCGGCAGGCCGCCAGGCCCGCGGGACCGTACAGCCCGCGGTTGTCCTCGGTCACCGTCCAGTCGGGGCCGTTGTCGATGTCCAGGCACAGGGCGTCGTACGTCGCGTCCGCGTCCCGCAGGTACGCGACCAGGTCGCCCTCCAGCACCGTCACCCGCGGATCGTCCAGCGCGTGCTCCGAGAAGGGCGCCAGCGGCCCGGTGCGGTGCCAGTCGACGACGGCGCGCTCGCGCTCGGCCACCGCGATCCGTCCCCAGCGCGGCTCGCACGCCGCGCGGGCCAGGGAGAAGCCCACGCCCAGGCCCCCGATCAGCACCGACAGGTCCGCGGCGTCCGCCGGCAGGGCGGCCAGGGCGGCGTCGACCAGCAGCCGCTCGGAGCGGCCGTCGGAGGTGTCCATGAGGAAGGTGCCGTTGGCGATGATCTCGAACCGTGCCGCGTGCCGGCGCAGGACCACCTCGCCGTACGGCCCCTCGCGGCGGTCGAGCGTGACGGGCCGTTCCTCTTCGTTCGCGCGCATGGGCTCAGCGTAATGAGGAGCAGGTCAGCGGCCGGTCGGCAGTCGATCGCTCAGAGCGAACACGGACCGGGGAACACCAGGGGCATCAGAAGCATTGAGTCTGCATAGCTCAACTTGATTGCTTAGGGAGAGATAATGGCTCAATCGTCTTCGTCGGCGTTCGCGCCGCTCACCCTGCCCGTGCTGCCGCTCGACGACGCGGTGGTCCTGCCGGGCATGGTGGTGCCCGTGGACCTCACCGACGCCGAGGCGCGCGCCGCGGTCGAGGCGGCCCAGGCCGCGCAGCGGTCCGGACTGCCCGGTGTCGGCAACAAGCCGCGGGTGCTGCTCGTTCCCCGTGTGGACGGCGACTACGCGGGAGTGGGCACGCTGGGCACCGTCGAGCAGGTGGGACGGCTGTCGGACGGCGATCCCGGGGCCGTGATCCGCGGCGTCAGCCGCGTGCGCATCGGCGCCGGCACGACCGGACCCGGCGCCGCCCTGTGGGTGGAGGGGACCGAGCTCGCCGAGCCGGTGCCCGCCGAGGCGCCCGGCACCGTCGCGGAGCTCGTCAAGGAGTACAAGGCGCTGGCCACCAGTTGGCTGCGCAAGCGCGGGGCCTGGCAGATCGTGGACCGCGTCCAGCAGATCGACGACGTCTCGCAGCTCGCCGACAACGCCGGCTACTCCGGCTTCCTCACCACCAAGCAGCGCATCGAGCTGCTGGAGACCACCGACCCGGTCGCCCGGCTGAAGCTCGCCACGCAGTGGCTGCGCGACCACCTGGCCGAGCAGGACGTCGCGGAGACCATCCGCAAGGACGTCCAGGAGGGCATGGAGAAGCAGCAGCGCGAGTTCCTGCTGCGGCAGCAGCTCCAGGCCGTCCGCAAGGAACTGGCCGAGCTGAACGGCGACCCCGAGGACGAGGCGGACGACTACCGTTCCCGCGTCGAGGCCGCCGACCTGCCCGAGAAGGTGCGCGAGGCCGCCATGAAGGAGGTCGAGAAGCTGGAGCGGTCCAGCGACGCGTCCCCCGAGGGCGGCTGGATCCGCACCTGGCTCGACACCGTCCTGGAACTGCCGTGGAACACCACGACCGAGGACGCCTACGACATCCCCGGCGCGCGGGCGGTGCTGGACGCCGACCACGCGGGCCTGGAGGACGTGAAGGAACGCATCACCGAGTACCTGGCCGTGCGCAAGCGCCGCAGCGACCGCGGTCTCGGGGTCGTCGGCGGCCGGCGGGGTGGCGCGGTGCTGGCCCTGGTGGGCCCGCCCGGCGTCGGCAAGACCTCGCTCGGCGAGTCCGTGGCCCGCGCGATGGGACGCAAGTTCGTGCGCGTCGCGCTCGGCGGCGTCCGGGACGAGGCGGAGATCCGCGGCCACCGGCGCACCTACGTCGGCGCGCTGCCCGGCCGGCTCGTGCGCGCCATCAAGGAGGCCGGGTCGATGAACCCGGTGGTCCTGCTGGACGAGATCGACAAGGTGGGCTCCGACTACCGCGGCGACCCGTCCGCGGCCCTGCTGGAGGTCCTGGACCCGGCCCAGAACCACACCTTCCGGGACCACTACCTGGAGGTCGAACTGGACCTGAGCGACGTGGTGTTCCTCGCCACCGCCAACGTCCTGGAGGCCATCCCGGAGCCGCTGCTGGACCGCATGGAACTGGTGCGGCTGGACGGCTACACCGAGGACGAGAAGGTCGTCATCGCCCGCGACCACCTGCTGCCGCGCCAGCGCGAGCTGGCCGGGCTCGGCGAGGACGAGGTCACCGTCGACGACGCGGCCCTGCGCAAGCTGGCCGGGGAGTACACCCGCGAGGCGGGCGTGCGCACCCTGGAGCGGTCGATCGCCCGCATCCTGCGGAAGGTCGCGGCCAAGCACGGATTCGGCGAGCGCGAGCTGCCCTTCACCGTCACCCCGGAGGAGCTGCGGGACCTCATCGGGCGGCCGCACCACGTGCCGGAGTCGGCGCAGGACCCGCAGGAGCGGCGCACGGCGGTGCCGGGCGTGTCCACGGGCCTGGCGGTCACCGGCGCCGGCGGCGACGTCCTCTACATCGAGGCGTCGCTGGCCGACCCGGAGACCGGCGGCAGCGGGCTGCAGCTGACCGGACAGCTGGGCGACGTGATGAAGGAGTCCGCGCAGATCGCGCTCTCCTTCCTGCGCTCGCACGGCGCCGAACTGGAACTGCCGGTCGGCGACCTGAAGGAGCGCGGCGTCCACATCCACGTCCCCGCGGGCGCGGTCCCCAAGGACGGCCCGAGCGCGGGTGTCACCATGACCACCGCGCTGGCCTCGCTCCTGTCGGGACGCCGGGTCCGCACCGACGTGGCGATGACCGGCGAGGTGTCGCTGACCGGGCGCGTACTGCCCATCGGCGGCGTCAAGCAGAAGCTGCTGGCGGCGCACCGCGCCGGGATCACCACCGTCGTGATCCCCAAGCGGAACGAGGCGGATCTGGACGACGTCCCCGCCGAGGTCCTGGAGAAGCTGGAGGTCCACGCGGTCTCGGACGTCCGGCACGTGCTGAAGCTGGCCCTGGAGCCCGCCGTCACCGACGCGGACTCCGGCCTGGAGGCCTCGATCGCGGCGTGAGCGGGGCCGCGTCCGGAGGAGAGAAGAGAGCGGAAGAGAGCGGCCCCTCCCCTGCGCCCGGGGAGGGGCCGCTCTCGCGCCCGGAGGCCGCCGCGCCCGGTGGGGAAGTGACACCGGCGACGGATGTGCCCCTGGTCACGCCGTTGATCCACGTCTGCGAAATACTGGGGGCGCCGCGCACACCGCGGCGCCTGAAGCGAAGTTTCCGTCCTGAAAGCGGGTGACCGCGTGGCCGACACGGCCGGGTCCCACGGAGGTGCCGACCCAGTGATGGAGGCGCTCGAACGCGAACTGACCGTCCTGTTCCGGCGGGCCCGGGCCTCGCAGGGCGAAATGGCCCGCGAGGTCCATCCCGAGCTCGAACCCGCGGCGTACGGGCTGCTGGCCCGGCTGTCCGAGACCGGCCCGCAGCGGGCGACCGTGCTGGCCGGGTACTTCGGCGTCGGCAAGGCGACGATGAGCCGCCAGCTGCGTGCCCTGGAGGAGCTCGGGCTGATCCACCGCGAGCCGGACCCGGCGGACGGCCGGGCCTTCCTCGTCCATCTGACGGAGGAGGGCGAGGCCCGCTTCACCCGGGTCCGGCTCGCCCGCCGGGCCCGCTACGTCAGCCGGCTGCGCGGCTGGGACCGGACCGAACTGTCGGAACTGGCCAGGCTGCTGAGCCAGCTGAACGACTCGCAGGAAGGCGCCTGAGCGCACGCCGGCAGCGGCGTCGGCGTCCGACCGCTTCGATGACGGCGAAGGCCCCCTGTGCGGTGGGGCCGTCCGGGACCGCACCGCACCGGGGGTCTTCACGTCCGGCCGTCGTGCCCGGCGGACCGTTCACGGCGGGCGGCCGGGGCCGGGGTGTCGCGCTCGTCCTGGCTCGAGCCGTACGGCGGTGGTCTCCGACAGGCGGCGCGGCGCGGCTCGGCGCTCGGGCAGGTCGCGGGCGCGGGCGGACCGGATCAGCCGCGTGGACGGCGCCGTACTTCAGTACCGCTGGAGCTCCACGAACACTGCGGTGGCGTCGTCGCTCTTCTTGCCACGCGGGAAGCGCGTGCGGTCCGGGTCGGCGGACTCCGCCGCGCGGACCCGGCGGACGAGTTCGTCGGGTCCGGCCTTGCGCAGCAGGTCGACCAGGCCGGCCCGGTCGGTCTCGCCGAAGACGTCGGCCAGGCGCGTCGCGCCGTCGGTGAGGGCGGCGACGGCCCGCACCGACGACCGCGGCCGCACACCGGTGACGGCTCGGGCCGCCACCTCCGGGTCCGCGGCGGCCGTGAAGAAGCCGCCCTCGGCGTTGCGGAGCGCCTCGACGGCCTCGGCGTACACCGCCGCGGCCCGCGCGCGCTCCTCGCTGCCGCGCGGCAGCGCGCGGACGGCGGCGCGCAGCGCGGGCACGGGTTCGGGCAGGCGGTCCAGCCGGTCGTCGAGCACGGCGTCCACCGCGCCGGACGCGTCCTCGATGAGCAACTCCGAGTCGGATAGCACCAGATGCTCCACGCTGTCCGCATTCCACCGGACCGCCACAACGGTCGCCTGAGGGGTGCGCCGGTGATAAAGGTCACAGGTCGCGCGGTGCGTGTCGGCGGTCCGCGCGATGGCCTGCGCGAGACACTCCGCCAGGGGCGGCGCCGAGGGCGAAACGGACAGTTCGATCATGGAACCGCCCAGCTCGGAGACGTACCAGGGCACGGTGTGGCGGCAGCCGGTGGGACCGTCGGGCGGGGTGACGCCGTCCAGCAGGACCAGTGAACCGCCGCCGCCTGATGCGGGCATGGCGATCGCCACGAAGTCCTCGTTCGGGCGATCGGGGGTGCCGGGCTCGGTGGCCGTCTCGACGCGCATGCGTCCAGTGTGCGGCACCCGCTCGCGCGGCCTGTTCGAACCCCCGCGGGGGCCCGCCGCGGGGTCCGGGCCGTGAAGGCGCGCATCCTGCCAGGACCGCGCGGAGGACGCCAGTTCCGTGCCGTGACCGCCGGCGGACCCGCGAGCGGCGGTCCCGCGCGGGAGTTGAACGTCAACTTGTCGGTGCGATTCACTCGTTCGAGTGTCGAGGTGAGGGACGCACATCTGCATTCCGGGTCGGCCTGAGATGGTCGGGACGATGCCGGGAAGAGGCCAGACGTTGCCGTGCTCGGCGCTCGGCCGATGTGTCGTCATCTCGGGACAACTGGACCAGGCAGACGGGATAGCGAGCACCGGTGCGAACACGACGTAACCCGCGGACCAAGCGCGTGCGGCAGAGACTGCTCGGTGCTCTGCTGATCTGCGCCGTCACCGTTCTGGCCGCCTCCGCGCCGGGGGTGGCGACGGCCGTACGGGACCTCGCGGAGTCCCAGCGGCTGCTCGGCATGGCCCGGCTCCAGGGGCAGGCGGTCTCCCTCGGCCACGCACTGGCCGACGAGCGCGACGACACCGCGGTGCTCGTCGCCACCGGCCGGTCCGCCGAAGGCGCCACGGGCGTCCCCGGGACCGAGCGGGAGCGCGTCGACCGGCAGGTCCAGGAGGTCCTCGCGGCCGCCGCGGACGCCGACACCGCCGACGCCCCGGCGTTCGCCGCCGCGCTCACCGAGGCGCGCCACCGGCTCGGCGAACTGCCCGAGATCCGGCGGAAGGCGCTCTCCGGTTCCGGCGGGGCCGTCGCCGCCGTCCTGGCGTACCAGCCGCCCATCGACGCGCTGAACGCCCTGGGCGCGGCCGTCGCCCGGTCGCTGCCCGCCCGCGGCGCCTCCGCCGACACCACCGCGCTGCCCTTCCTCGCGCGCGCCGTCGACCACGCCTCGTTCGAGCGCGGCCTGCTGGTCGGCGCCCTCGCCGCGGGCGGGTCGCAGGCCGAACTGGTCGGCGCCGCGCAGACCGCGGCGGTGGGGGAGAGGACCGCGCTTGCCGACTTCCGCGCCGCCGCGTCGTCCGCCGCCGCCGAGCAGTACGACCAGACCGTCACCGGTTCCGACGTCACCACCGCCGACCGGCAGCTGAAGTCGCTGCTGGACGCGGGCTCGCTCTCGGCCTCCGACCGGAAGCTGAAGTCCGCCTCCGTGCAGAGCGCGCTCTCCGCGCGGATCGACCTGATGCGCGGGGTCGAGTCCTCGCTCGCCGCGGCCTCCGCCGACCGGCTCGCCGCGCTGCGCTCCGACGACGTCACCGGCCTCGAACTGCACGTCGCCCTGGCCGGCGTCTGCTTCCTGCTGGTGCTCGGCACCTGCGTCTCCACCGCCCGCTCGATCACGCGGCCCGTCGCCGCCCTCAACCGGTTCGCGCGCGGCGACGTCCCGGCCGACGAGCAGGTCAGGGCCGTCGGCTCGGACGAGTTCGCGGCGGTGGCCCGCGCCGTCAACGCGCTGCGGGCGGAGACCGCGGGCCTGCGGGAGCGGATCGCCGCGCAGGACGCGGAGCACACACGGGTGCAGGGCGTCCGCGACGCCCTCGCCGCCGAACGCGACCTGCTGCGGAGCCGGCAGGAGGCACTGGCCGCGGAGGTCGCGAGCGTGCGCGGCAGCGTCAGCGCCACCTCCGTGAACCTCACCCTGCGCACGCTCGGCCTGGTCGAGCGGCAGCTCACGCTCATCGAGAAGCTGGAGGAGCTGGTCCACGACCCGGACGAGCTCGCCCAGCTGTTCCGCCTGGACCACCTCGCCACCCGGATGCGCCGCAACAGCGAGAACCTGCTGCTGCTCGCGGGCACCGAGCACGGCCACACGAACGCCCGGCCGGTACCGCTGGTGGACGTCGCGCGCGCCGCGGTCTCCGAGATCGAGAAGTACGAGCGGGTCCGCATCCAGCAGCTGCCCGCCGGCCGGATCGCCGGCTTCGCCTCGGACGACCTGAGCCACCTCGTCGCCGAGCTGCTGGAGAACGCCACCACGTCCTCGCCGCCGGACACCGAGGTGCAGCTGTCCGGCTGGATGCTGGAGAGCGGCGAGCTGATGCTGTCGGTCGAGGACGAGGGCATCGGCGTCCCGGCCCACCGGCTGGAGGAGCTCAACGCCCTGCTGGCGCAGGCCGACCCGGCCGCGCCGACCTCCGAGACCACCGGCATGGGCGTGTACGTGATAGCCCGGCTCGCCGCCCGGCACGGCATTCGCGTCCAGCTGCGCGACGCCAAGCGCGGCGGGACGACCGCGGTCGTGGTCGTCCCCGCGTCGGTCACCGCGCCCGCGGAGGACCCCGAGGGCCCGCAGACCCCGGTCGAGGCCGCGGTCGCCGGCGAGCCGTGGCAGCCCCGCGCCGTCCGGCCCCGGCCCCGGTCTGCCCCGCTGCCGGCCCCGCGGGAGGAGCGGGACGCAACGCCGGCCGGCGGGGACGAGCAGGAGCCGGCCGCCGGGGCGGAGGCGGGCGGGAGCGAGCCGATCGAGCACGCTTGTGCCGACCAGCCGCTGCCCGAGCCCGCGCCCGAGCCCGCGCCCGTTCCCGCGCCGGCCGCCGAAACCGCGCCGGGCGGCAACTCGTTGACCGCCAAGGGACTGCCGCAGCGGGTCCCGAGAGCCACCGGACTGTCGGGCGAGCCCCAGGTCCGTGACGCCCGCCAGGGGAAGGCGGTGGACCCGGAGGAACTGCGGCGCAAGCTCGGCGGCTTCGCCCAGGGTCTGCGCGAGGGGCGCGCGGACGCGGACGCCGAGACACGTGAGACACGGCGCGACGCGGTCGCGCCCCAGGGGACGACGGACACAGCGGAAGAGAAAGTCAGCTCGGGGGGACCACAACAAGTCGAAGCCGAAGGCGTCGAGGAGGCACGCGGTTGATGTCGGCCAGAACGGACACCCAGAGCGAGCGGGACCTGAGTCACGAGGCACGCAACCTCCAGTGGCTGCTGCGCAATTTCGTGGACGACGTGCCGGGCGTCCGCTCCGTGGCCGTCGTCTCGTCGGACGGGCTGCTGCTGCTGAACTCGGAATCGGACGATTCCGAGGAAGGCACGGACACGCCGGACGCGCCGGAGGGGTCCGCCGCCGACGGTGACGATGCCGCCCGGCCCAAGGGCCCCGCGGGCACGTTCGCGGACCTGGCGACGGTGGTCTCCGGCATCGCGTCGCTCACCGACGGCGCCGCCCGCCTGATGGAGGGCGGCGGGGTCCGGCAGACGGCGGTCGCGATGGAGAACGGCAGCGTGTTCGTGATGTCGATCAGCGACGGTTCCCTGCTGGGCGTCCACGCGGACACCGAGTGCGACATGAGCGTCGTGGCGTACCACATGGCCCTCTTCGTCGGCCGGGCCGGCCATGTGCTCACCCCGCAACTCCGCACGGAGCTGCGGCAGGCGATCGAGGGAGCCCGCTGATGCCCCGGCACGCCGCGACGCTCCCGGTGCGCGGTGCCGGGCGCCGCTCGGCCCGGGTGCGCCCCTACGCGCTGACCGGCGGCCGGACGTCCTTCGGGCACGTGCTGCTCGTGGAGACCTTCGTGGCCACGATCGACGGTGCGCAGGAGCGCCGGGAGCTGACCTCCGGGAGCTGGGCGGAGCGCGTGATGCCGGAGATGCGCGCCATCGTCGAACTGTGCCGCCGGATGCGGTCGGTCGCCGAGATCTCCGCGCTGCTGCGCATGCCGCTGGGCGTCGTCCGCGTGCTGCTCAGCGATTTGGCCGATCAGGGAAGGATCCGCGTGTACGGGACCGGGCACGGGCCCGGTACCCCCGATCGCGCGCTGCTGGAGAGGGTGCTCGGTGGACTTCGCAGGCTCTGAGATGGCGTCGGTGACGGAGGAGGAGGGCCTTCAGGAGTGGCAGCTCGACGTCAGCCGCGCGCCCACCTCGACCAAGATCGTCGTGGCGGGCGGCTTCGGCGTCGGCAAGACCACCTTCGTCGGCGCGGTCTCCGAGATCACCCCGCTCACCACCGAGGCGGTGATGACCCGGGCCAGTGAGGACATCGACGACCTCGGCTCGACCCCGGACAAGACCACGACCACGGTGGCGATGGACTTCGGCCGGATCACCCTCGACCGGGAACTGGTGCTGTACCTGTTCGGCACGCCCGGCCAGCAGCGGTTCTGGTTCATGTGGGACGACCTGGTGCGCGGCGCGATCGGCGCGGTCGTGCTGGCCGACACCCGGCGGCTGGCGGACGCCTTCCCGGCGCTGGACTACTTCGAGAGCAGCGGCCTGCCGTACGCGGTGGCGGTGAACCACTTCGAGGGCACGACCGCCTACGACGAGATCGACGTCCGTGAGGCGCTGGCCGTGCCGGACGAGATCCCCGTGCTGATCTGCGACGCGCGCGACCGCTCCACGGTGATCCAGGTGCTGCTGGCGCTGGTCAAGCAGGCCCTGGTCGCGCACCCGGACTAGCAGCCCCAGCCCTCCGGAGGTGCCTCGCGGCGCCGCCGGAATCCCGTCCCACCTCACCCATCTCCCCAGCACCGTACGAGAGAGCGTGCCGTCTTGCGCAAAATATTGATCGTGGGGGCCGGGCAGTCCGGCCTCCAGCTCGCCCTGGGGCTGCAGTCCCACGGGTACGAGGTCACCGTCATGTCCAACCGCACGTCGGACGAGATACGCGAGGGGCGTGTCATGTCCACCCAGTGCATGTTCGACACGGCCCTCGGCCACGAGCGCGACCTCGGCCTCAACTTCTGGGAGGACCAGACCCCGCGGATCGAGGGCCTGGGCGTCTCGGTGGCCGCCCCCGACGGATCCCGTCCGATCGACTGGCTCGGCCGGCTCGACGCGTACGCCCAGTCCGTCGACCAGCGCGTGAAGATGGCCGGCTGGCTGGAGACCTTCGGCGAGCGCGGCGGCAAGCTGGTCGTACACGGGGTCACCGTCGGCGACCTGGACTACTTCTCCCGTGCGTACGACCTGGTGCTGGTCGCCGCCGGCAAGGGCGAACTCGTCTCGCTGTTCGGCCGGGACGCCGCCCGCTCCCCGTACGACAGCCCCCAGCGCGCGCTGGCCGTCGCCTATGTGCACGGCCTCGCCCCGCGGCCGGAGCACCCGGACGTCCACGCGGTGCGGCTCAACATGGTCCCGGGCGCCGGCGAGCTGATCGTCATCCCGGCGCTGACCACCTCGGGCCCCTGCGACATCCTGTTCTGGGAGGGTCTGCCCGGCGGCCCGCTCGACGTCTTCGACGGCGTGAAGGACCCCGCGGAACACCTGGGCATCACGCTCGACCTGATGAAGCGTCACCTCCCGTGGGAGTACGACCGGGCCCGCGACGTCGAACTCACCGACGCCGGCGCCACTCTGGCCGGCCGCTTCGCCCCGGTCGTCCGCCGCCCGGTCGCCGAACTGCCCTCGGGCGGCCTCGTCCTCGGTGTCGCGGACGTCGTGGTCGCCAACGACCCCATCACCGGCCAGGGTTCCAACAGCGCCTCCAAGTGCGCCGCCGCCTATCTCGCGGCGATCGTCGAGCGCGCGGACCGGCCCTTCGACCGGGAGTGGATGGAGTCCGCCTTCGCCCGCTTCTGGAACACCGCCGAACCGGTCACCAAGTGGACCAACGCCCTCCTCGGCCCGCCGCCGGAGCACGTCCTCGGCCTGATCGGCGCCGCGGGCCAGTTCCCCGCGGTGGCCGACCGCTTCGCGAACGGCTTCGACGACCCCTCCGACTACGAGGCGTACTTCTACGACCCGGAGAAGACGGCGGCCTACCTCGCCTCGGTCGCGGGAGCCTGAGCACCGCCTGAAGCCGCCGGTCCGTCCGTGGGCCGCTCGCGAACGGCCCGCGGACGGACCGGAATCCGTTGACGGATCAGGGTGCCCCCACCAGGCTCACGGGCATGGCGGACGGCGGGTTGCGGGAACGGGGCCTGGACGACTGGTACGGCCCGGGCACCCGGCTTGTGCGACGCGTACGGCGCTGCCGGCTGCCCCGGCATTCCTGATGGCGTCCCTGTGCCGGCGGTTCTCCCTCATCGGGGTGGTGCTGAAGCCCGGGGCGATCGTGCGCTGCGGTGTGTCGCGGCACGTTGTCGTGCCCTGCGCCTCGGTGGTGCGACTGCGCCGTGACACATGGCGCGACGGACTCGTCCTGCGGACCCACGCGGGGGAGGAGGTCGCCTTCTTCCGCTTCGGCGGGTCCTTGTGGGACCTGTTCCACGACTTCTCGCGCGTCTGCGGCGACGCGATGCGGCCGCATGCCGGCTCAGCCCGGGGCCGGGCCGCGTCCCCCGGACCCGCCGGGACCGGTCAGCGGGCGAGGAACGGGACGAGCGCCGCGAGGAGTTCGGCGGGCGCGTCGAGTGCGACGAGATGGGCCGCCGTGGGGAATTCGGCCAGGGAGGCACCGGGGATCTCGGCGGCGTACCGGCGGGCGATGTCGCGGAAGTCGGCGACGTCGAGGCCCCCGAATCCGACCAGCGTGGGAACCGTGATCGTGGCGACGTCACGGTCCGTGCCGCCCTGGGAGTGCCGTCCGACGGCCTCCTGATGCGTCAGCGAGATCCGCAGCGGCTCCCGGAGCGCTTCGGCCAGTTCCGGGGCGACGTCCTCCCAGCCGCGGTTCGGGCCGCGAAGCCACATGTCCAGGTTGACGCGGACGGCGCCGTCGAGGTCGCCCGCGGCCAGGGCGGCCGTCTCGGCCTCGTCGTACGCGACCATCTCCGCCGACCAGTCGTACCCCCGCCACGGCGGGGCGAGCAGCGCGAGCGAGTGGACCCGGTCCGGGTGGGTGAGGGTGAAGTCCGCGGCCACGCGGGCGCCCCAGGACGCGCCGACGACCCGGACCCGGTCGTGACCGAGGTGGTCCAGGAGCCCGAGCAGGTCGTCGGTCTCGCTGAACGGGCCGGTCGGCGGCGCGGATTCGCCGAAGCCGCGCAGGTCGTACCGGATGACGGTGTGCCGCTCGGCGAGGCCGGGGGCGACCGCGTCCCACATGCGGTGGTCGGCGATGCCGGCGTGCACGAGGACGACGGGCGGGCCTTCGCCGGTGACGGTGCAGGAAAGATGACCGAGGTGATCCTTGAGTATGAGCATCGCGTGCATACTCGCGGGCCGGCGCCGCACGGGCCACCGAATTACCTCGGGCGTCCGGCCGTCGGCCCGGGGCGGGGCCCCGGGCCGGATCCGGGTGCTCAGCCGGTGACGTCGACCACGATCCTGCCCGCGGCGGAGCCCTGTTCGACGGCGGCGTGCGCCTCGGCGGCCGTGGCGAGGGTGAACCGCCGGGGGTCGACCCGCGGCCGCAGGGACCCGGCGTCGGCCAGGGGCGCCGCCTCGCGCAGGATCGCGCCGTGGTGCTCGCGCCCCCGGCCGGTGAGCAGCGGCAGCAGCGTGAAGACCCCGGAGTAGGTGGCGCCGCGGAAGGACAGCGGCGCGAGGCTGTGGGTGCCCCAGCCCAGCGCGCTCACCACGTGGCCGGTCCAGGTGCGCGCGGCGGCGAAGGACGCGTCGAGGGTCGCGCCGCCCACCGTGTCGTAGACGATGTCGAAGCCCTCGCCGCCGGTGTGCTCGGCGACGTAGTCCTCGACCGGGGTCGTGGTGCGGTCGATCGGGGTGGCGCCGAGTTCCGCGATCGTCCCCAGGCTGTGGGGGGCGCCGGTGGCGAAGACGCGGGCGCCGCGGGCCTGCGCCAACTGCACGGCGATGTGGCCGATGCCGCCGGCGCCCCCGTGCACGAGCACGGTGTGGCCCTCGCGCACCCCCGCCCGGTCCACCAGGCCCTCCCAGGCGGTGACGAAGACCAGCGGCAGGGCGGCGGCCTCGCGCATGCCCAACGAGGCGGGCTTGCGGGCCAGCAGCCGGGCGTCGACGGCCGCGTACTGCGCGAGCGAGCCCTGGAGGCCGCCGACGCCGCCGGTCAGCCCGAGGACCTCGTCGCCCGGGGCGAACCCGGTGACCTCCGGGCCGACCGCTTCGACCACTCCGGCAAGGTCCAGGCCCAGCACCGCGGGCAGCCGGCTGCGGGCATGGGCGGCCTTTCCGGCGCGGATCTTGGTGTCCAGCGGGTTCACCCCGCTGGCCTCGACCCGGACCAGCACCTGGCCGGGGCCGGCCACCGGGACCGGGAGTTCGCCCAGCGCCAGGGGACCGCCGAAACGTTCCAGCACCACCGCGCGCATCGAGGGCTTCGCAGGCATGGTCTCTCCATTCGAACAGACAGGTCTGTTTTGTTGAGCTCGGGAAGGGCCCTCGTCCGCAGCGGGGACGAGGGCCGGTGGGGGGTCAGGCGGCCGGCGGGCAGGCCCGCTCGACGATGGCACGGGCGGCGGCCTTGGCGGCGGCCGGCATGGCGGGGTTCTGTTCCAGCTTGCCCGCGGCCAGCGTGCCGTCGATCAGCAGCGTGAGCTGGAGGGCCAGCTCGTCGGGGTCGCCGGCCCCGGCCGCCTCGGCGAGGCCGCGCACCCACGCGCGGACGGTCCGCTTGTGCTCGGCGGTCACCTCGTGCGGCAGGCTCCCCGGCTCGCTCTCGGCGGCGGCGTTGATGAACGGGCAGCCGTGGAAGCCGTGCCGCCGGAACGACGCGTCGACCGCGTCGAACAGGCCGGTCAACTGCTCACGCGGATCGTCGCCGGCCGCCAGCGCCGCGGCACGCAGTCTGCCCCGCCAGGAGTCGTCGACCCGGCGCAGATAGGCGGCGGCCAGCTCGTCCTTGGAGGGGAAGTGCACGTACAGCGTCGACTTGGCCACGCCCGACTCCGCGATGATGCGGTCGACGCCCACACCGCGCAGCCCGTGGGCCGAGAACAGCTCCTCGGCCGTGGTGAGGATGCGTTCGCGCGCCGGGAGGCGCCTGGCCGTGGCGGGCATGCCGATCACCTGCTTCTGCCGGGGACCCGGCGGGCCCGTCCCGGCAAAACTAACAGACAGGTCTGTCCGATGCGTCGTGGCGCCGGTCACACCGGTCCCGCCGTACACGCACGCGAGCCGTCGTCAGCCGGCGGAGCCGCCGTTCGAGGCCCGGTCCTTCGCGGGGTCCGGAGCGGTCGGCGAGACGTAGTGCTGCATCGACGGCTCGTCGGGGTCCGGGCGGACCGCGCCGAGGATCGGGTTGGCGGCGATCGGGGAGATCTTGACGACGCTGCCCGGGCGGGGCGCCTGGATGACCAGGCCGTCGCCGATGTACATCGCGACGTGGGTGGCGCCCGGGAAGAAGATCACGAGGTCGCCGGGGCGCAGCAGGTTGAGCGGGATGTGCGGCAGCTGCTTCCACTGCTCCTGGCTGGTGCGCGGGATCGGGGTGCCCGCGTGCAGCCATGCCTGCGAGGTGAGTCCGGAGCAGTCGTACGCCTCCGGGCCCTCGGCGCCCCAGACGTAGGGCTTGCCGATCTGGGCGTAGGCGAAGCTCAGTGCGCTGTTGCCGATCTTGGAGGGCGCGAGCGAGAGGTTGCCGAGCTGCCCCGAGCGCAGGAACTCCTCCTGGGCCCGGTTGATGCCCTGCTGTTCCAGCCGCTGGAGGTCGGCGAGCTGAGTGCCCGTCAGGCCGGCGAGGATCGCCTCGACCTGCCCGAGCTGGTCCTCGATCTCCTCCTTGGCCTCGCGCTGCCGGTCCGCGAGCTGCAGCGAGCCGTCCAGTGCGTGCTGCTGCGCGCGGCTGAGCGCGGCGATCCGCTTCTCGCCGTTCTCCAACTGGGCGACCAGTTCGGCCTGGGTTCCGACGGCGCGGTCGAGCAGGTGGCCCTGGGTGAAGGCGTCCTGCGGGTTCCCGCTCAGCAGCAGGCTCAGGTAGGGGGAGACCCCGCCCTCCTTGTACTGCTCGCGGGCGAGCTGCCCGGCCAGCGCGCGGGCGTCGGCCAGCGCGGTGCGCTCCTCGGCGAGCTGCCGGTCCAGGCGGTCGGCCTTGCCGCGGTTCTCGGTGAGGTCGGACTCGGCCTGGTCGTAGGTCTCCGTGGCCTGCTCCGCCCTGAGGTAGAGGTCCTGGAGCCGTTCCAGCAGGACGACCAGGGTCGGGCCGTGGGGATACGGGTCGTCGGGCATCGCCTGCGCGTTCTGCGCGGGCAGTCCGAGGGCCGCGGCGGCCAGCAGCGTCCCGCAGATGAGTGCCCTGCGCACCCACTCCTTGGGCCTGCTTGCTGCTGACATCCCTTCACCTCCGACTGTATTACCGGCTGCTTGCCGGTAGATCCTTACATGATCGGGTCGGCTGCGACAGGGTGACCGGGCCGGAATGGGTGGCTCCGTGGCAATTGGAGCCACCCGTTTTCTCCGTGTCAGCCAAAGTACGAATCGAAGTTCTTCTGGAATTCCCAGTTGCCGAACTTGTCCCAGTTGATCGACCACGTCATCAGACCGCGCAGATTCGGCCATGTTCCGTGCGGGGTGTAGGAGCCGCAGCCGGTCCGCTTGGTCAGGCAGTCGAGTGCTTTGTCGACATCCGCCGGAGTTGTCCAGCCATTGCCCGCGTTGGAGGTCGCGGGCAGTCCTACGGCGACCTGGGAGGGCGCGAGCGCCGGGAAGACATTGGCCGTGTTGCCCGCCACCGGGAATCCGGTGAGCAGCATGTCGGTCATCGCGACATGGAAGTCGGCGCCGCCCATCTGGTGGTACTGGTTGTCCAGGCCCATGATCGGCCCGGAGTTGTAGTCCTGGACGTGGAGCAGCGTCAGGTCGTTGCGCAGCGCGTGGATGACGGGAAGGTAGGCGCCCGCCCTCGGGTCCTGCGCGCCGTTGGGACCCGGACCGTAGAACTGGTAGCCGAGCTGCACGAAGAAGGTCTCGGGCGCCATCGTCAGCACGAATCCGCTGCCGTACCGGGCCTTGAGGGTCTTCAGCGCGGAGATCAGGTTGACCACGACCGGTGTGGTCGGGCTCTTGAAGTTCGTGTCACCGGCGTTGAGGGAGAGCGAGTGGCCCTCGAAGTCGATGTCGAGGCCGTCCAGCCCCCAGGTGTCGATGATCCGGCCGACGGAGGCGACGAAGGCGTCGCGGGCGGCGGTCGTCGTCAGCTGCACCTGCCCGTTCTGGCCGCCGATGGAGATCAGCACCTTCTTGCCCTGCGCCTGCTTCGCCTTGATCGCGGCCTTGAAGTCCGCGTCGGACTCCACGTTCGGGCACTCGGCGGCGGAGCAGCGGGTGAAGCGGATGTCGCCCGAGGTGACCGTGGTCGGTTCGCCGAACGCGAGGTCGATGTAGTCCCAGCTCGCCGGGACGTCGGCCATGCGCACATAGCCGGAGCCGTTGGCGAAGCTGGAGTGCAGATAGCCGACCAGGGCGTGGGAGGAGGGGCCCGGGGGCGTGTCCGTCGGAGTGGGCGTGGGGGTCGGGGTGTCCGTCGGCGGCGGTGTGGTCACCGGGCCGCCGGGGCCGGTGAGCGAGGCGTCGTCGGCCCAGAACGTGGGCTGGGCGTACCAGCCGTGGACGTAGACGGTCGCGCTCGTCTGGCTCGCGCCGGTCGTGAAGCTCACGCTGAGCTGCTGGTACGCCCCGCCGGTGCCCGGGGTCCAGGTGCCGGCCCCGCCGTCCACGCCGATGTAGACGTAACTGCCCTTGACCTGGGTGGAGTAGGTGTACGTGGTGCTGGGCGCCACGGTGACCGTCTGCTTGCACTGTGCGGTGCCGGACGAGCCCGGGGTGCCGGCCAGTGCCCAACTGCCGGTCTTCGCCTGGCCGGTGACCGCCTGGGTGGTGCCCGTGTCGCAGCTCCAGCCGGTCAGACTGCCGTTCTCGAAACCGCCGTTGACCAGGAACTCGCCCGCGTGCGCGGAGGGCGCGAGGGCGACCAGCCCGCCGAGGGCGGCGGTGAGGGCGAGGGTCGCCGTCGCGGCGACGAGGGATCTCATGGGGACCGCTCCTTCGGGGGCGAGGAGATGTGCGCATGACAACTCGCAGCAAACAGGTCTGGACCAATCCTGTCAATGGTCCGGACCGGAACGCGGCGCGGTCGCCCCCGCGCGGAGCCGGGCGGCGGCGCTCAGGCCCCCCGCTTCGACCAGGGCCAGCGCGGCTTCTCCGGCCGGTTCCCCTCGGGGTCGTAGACGAAGACCCACCGCGTGCGGCGCTGCTCACGCGTCCCCGGGCTGGGCTCGCGGTGGTAGACGTGCACGACCGGGGCCGCGCCGTCCGGTTGCGGCACCGGCACCTCGTACACCTTCGGGGGCTGCCCGGTGATGCCGGTCAGCACCCCCAGCACGCGGCCGTCCAGCGGCCCCCCGACGAATTCCGTGTCCTCATGCCTCACGGGGTCAGCGTAGGCCCTTCGATGGGGCCCGTGTTCACGGAATGGCAGGTGGGAGCAGATGTGCGACGGCCTGTGCGAGCGGTGCGACCCGGCGGGCCAGGTCGCCGGCGGGACTGCCCGGGCTCTCCCTCCCCAGGGCGGCCAGCGCGACCTCGGCCGTCTCCTGGTCGGTGGTGGAACTGACCAGCAGCAGCGCCGTGAAGTGGTCCACCAGCCACCGCCTCAGCTCCTCGGCCGGCGGCTGCTTGCCCTCGTCCAGCCAGGTCAGCGACACCGCCTCCACGCTCGCGATCCACGAGCGCACCATCATCGCCAGCCGCGGGCCGGGCCGCGGCGCGCCCAGGTGCATGAGGATCTGCTCGGCGGCGCTGCGCCGCACCTCGTCCACGATGGCGCCGGTGCGGCTGGTCTCGGCGACGCTGCCGCCGCGCAGCAGCGCGGAGTACGCGGCGCCGTGCTCGTCCACGTACGACAGGTAGCGGTCCAGCGCGTTCGACAGGCGCTGGGTCATCTCGCCGGCCGCGGGCTCCACGAAGCACTCCCGCAGCTCGTCGGCGGCATTGCGCATGGCGGCCTCGTACAGCTGCTGCTTCCCGCCGGGGAAGTAGCGGTAGACCAGGGGGCGGGAGACGCCGGCGGCGGCGGCCACGTCGTCGACCGACACGTCCTCGGGGCGGTGGTGCCCGAAGAGGTCCACGGCCGCGGCGAGCAGTTGGGCGCGACGCTGCTCGACGCTCAGCCGGCGGTAGGCGGGGGCGGCGGGCGCCGGCGTCGAACTGCCGTTCATGACCGCCAGCGTATCCGGCCCGCCCGCCGTCCTACCCGAGAAGCCCCGAGGTGCGCCACATCCGGCGTATCCCGCGGCCCTCGAACATGCCGACCTCCTCCAGGAAGTCCATCAGCTTCTTCGCCGCCTGCCGCATCACGTCGCGCCGGTGCGGGCTGGTGCGGGCCAGCTCGGCGGCGTACCGCGGGTCCAGCCCCACCGAGGCGTACACCTGCGGGCTGATCAGCGACCGCGCGATGACCCGGGCGGCCTCGGCGGAGGAGACCCGGGTGAAGGCCAGTTCCCAGCGGGGCGCGGTGGCCATCTGACGGCGCAGTTCCTCGCGGGCGTAGCGGATGTGCCGGGCCTCCTCGACGACGTGGATGCGGGTCACGCCGCGGGTCAGCGGCTGCACGCGCTCGTCCGGGAAGGTCAGGCGCTGCATCCAGTCGAGGATCTCCTCGGCCAGCAGGGTGCCCGTGAACGCGCCGGGCGTGGTGGAGACGGTCTTCAGCACCCGGCCGAGGTTGTGGTCCAGCCGGGTCGGCCGGTAGACGGGCGTGCCGAGCTTGGTCACCAGCCGCGCGAACATCTTCGAGTGGCGGCACTCGTCCGCGATCTCGGTCAGCGCGTAGCGCACGTGCCCGCTGGTGGGGTCCAGGTCGTAGGAGTGCCGCAGCAGTAGCTGCATCAGGATGATCTCGAACCAGATGCCGATCGAGGCCAGCGAGGCGGCCTCGTGCCGGCTCAGCTCGATCCGCTGCTCCTGCGACATGTGCTTCCACAGCGGGGTGTCGTACAGGGAGACCAGTTCGGGGGGCCAGAACCACCCGCCCTCCTCGAAGGGGGCGTCCCAGTCCAGCTCGGTGTCCGGGTCGAAGGAGTGCTTCGCGGAGGCGTCGAGCAGCCGCTCCGCCACTTTTTCTCGCGTTGCAAGAGGGGTGCCAGCGGTCATGCTCTTATGAGACTGTGTGTCAGCAAGCTCGTCAAGAGTCGAGGAGGCGCCAATGACGTCGCAGGAACACCTGTGGGAGATCCCGGCCTCCGGAGCGGCCCGCTTCTCCTGGGAGTACGACGACGGGCGCGACCGGCTGCTCGCCCTCTACCAGAAGGGCAAGGACAAGCAGTGGGACGCGGTGACCCGCATCGACTGGGACCTCGAGGTCGACCCGTACGACCCGCTCGGCGTCCCGGACCAGAACCTGACCGTGTACGGCACGTCCCACTGGGACAGGATGTCCGAGCAGAACAAGCGCGACCTGCGCCGCGCCTACGCCTCCTGGCAGTTCAGCCAGTTCCTCCACGGCGAGCAGGGCGCGATGGTCTGCGCGGCCCGCATCGTGGAGTCGGTCCCCGACCTGGACGCCAAGTTCTACTCGGCGACCCAGACCATGGACGAGGCCCGGCACGCCGAGATCTACTCGCGCTTCCTGCGCGAGAAGGTCGGCATGGTCTACCCGGTCAACGACTCGCTCCAGGCGCTGCTCGGCGACACCCTGCGCGACGCGCGCTGGGACATGCCCTACCTCGGCATGCAGGTGCTCATCGAGGGCCTGGCGCTGGCCGCCTTCGGCATGCTCCGCGACACCACCGACAAGCCGCTGCCCAAGCAGATCCTCACCTACGTCATGCAGGACGAGGCCCGGCACGTGGCCTTCGGGCGGATGGCGCTGCGCGACTACTACCGGCAGCTGTCCGACGCCGAACTGCGCGAGCGCGAGGAGTTCGTCATCGAGGGCTGCTACCTCATGCGCGACCGGCTGCGCGGCGCCGAGGTGCTGGAGGACTTCGGCATCCCGCGCCAGGAGGCCGAGGAGCTGAGCGAGCGGTCGGAGTATCTGACGCTCTTCCGGAAACTGCTGTTCAGCCGCATCGTGCCGTGCGTGAAGGACATCGGCCTGTGGGGCGAGCGGCTCCAGCGCGCCTATGTCGACATGGGCGTCCTGGAGATGGGCGACTCGAATCTCGACCTGCTGATGGCCCAGGACGAGGAGATCGCCGAGAGGCTCGACGCCGAGCGCTTCGCCAGGGAGGAGGACGCGCGGGTCGCCGAGGTCGCCGGCGCCATCGCGCTCGGACGGCAGGGAGACGGCGGCGGGGCGTGAGCGTCAGCCGCGGCGCAGCACCGCCTCCATCACCGCGCGGGCGACCGGCGCCGCGTTGCCGCCGCCGCTGATGTCCGCACGGTCGGCCGCGGCGTCCTCGACGACGACCGCGACGGCGACCCGCGCCGGGCCGCCCGCCGCGTCCTTCGCCCAGGCGATGAACCAGGCGAAGGGGGTGCCGCGGTTGTTCTCGCCGTTCTGCGCGGTGCCGGTCTTGCCGCCGACCACGGTGTCCGGGATGGCGGCGTTGCGTCCGGTTCCCGACCGGACGACCTCGGTCATCATCGTCTGCATGTCCCGGGCCACCACCGCGTCCATCACCTGCCCGTAGGCCCGGTCGCCGGTGAGCGCGACCGGCAGCCCGGAGCTGTCGGTGGTGCGGTCCACCAGGTGCGGGTACATCAGCGTGCCGTCGTTGGCGACCGCCGCGGCGACCATCGCCATCTGCAGGGGCGTGGCGCGGGTGTCGTACTGGCCGACGGAGGACAGGGCCAGTTGCGCGTCGTCCATGCGGCGGTCGAAGACGCTGACCGCCGCGTGCGAGGGGATGCCGAGCGAGTCGTCGTTGAAGCCGAAGGCCTCCGCCGTCTCCCGCATCGCGGTCAGGCCGACGTCGTCGCCGAGCTTGCCGAAGACGGTGTTGCAGGAGATGGCGTACGCGTACAGCAGCGGCGCGTCCTCGCAGTCCTCGGCGTCGGACTCGTTGCGCAGCGAGGTGGTCGAGCCCGGCAGCCGGTAGGGGTTGGGCGAGTCGGTCGGTTCCTCGATGTCGGTGATCGTGCCGCTGGTCAGCGCCGCCACCGCGGTCACCGTCTTGAACGTCGAACCCGGCGGGTACGTCTGGCGCAGCGCCCGGTTGAGCATCGGCTGGTCGCGGTCGGAGATCAGCGACTCCCACGCCGCGGTGACCTTCGGACCCGTCCCGGCGATCCGCCCGGGGTCGTACGAGGGGGTGCTCACCAGCGCCAGGATCCGGCCCGTGGCCGGGTCGAGGGCGGCGACCGCGCCCTTCTTGCCGCCCAGCGCCTCGTACGCGGCCCGCTGGGCGGACCGGTCGATGGTGGTCCGGACGTCGCCCGCGGGCTGCGGCTGCCGGGTGATGGCGTTCCACACCGGCAGGGTGGCCAGTTGCGGGGAGGTGCCGGACAGGACGGGGTCCTCGGCGGCCTCCAGCAGCGTCGTGCCGTACGTCTGGGAGGCGAACCCGGTGACGGGCGCGTACAGGGGGCCGTCGGTGTAGGTGCGCTCGTAGCCGAGCGGGCCGCTGGTGGCGCGGGAGCCGGTCACCGCGTGCTTGCCGGCGAAGATGTCGCCGCGGGGCCGCTCGTAGCGCGCGATGGCCACCCGGCGGTTGGCCGGGTTCTCGTTGTAGGCCGGGGCGCTGAAGACCTGCAGGCGGGTGGCGTTCACCAGGAGCGCGACGAAGAGCAGCATGCAGAAGGCGGCGGCCCGGCGGGCGTGCGGGATCACCCCGGCACCGCCGGGACCGGGCCGGGGACGGGCCGCCGGGCGGTGTCGCTGAGCAGCACCAGCAGCGCCACCATCACCCAGTTGGTGACGACGGAGGAACCGCCCTGCGCCAGGAACGGCATCGCCATGCCGGTGAGCGGGATCAGGTCGGTGACCCCGCCCGCGATCACGAAGACCTGGAGCGCCCAGATCGAGGCCAGCCCGATCGCCAGCAGCCGCCCGAACGGGTCGCGGATGGCGAGCCCCGCGCGGTAACCCCGCGCCACGAGCAGCCCGTAGAGCAGGAACAGCGCGGTCAGCCCGGTCAGCCCCAGTTCCTCGCCCGCCGTGGCCAGGACGAAGTCGGACTTGGCGGCGAAGCCGATGAGGGCCGAGTGCCCCTCGCCCAGGCCCGTGCCCAGCAGGCCGCCGGCCGCGAACGCGAACAGCGACTGGGCCAGCTGCCCCGGTCCCTGCCCGGCATCGATGCTCGCGAAGGGGTGCAGCCAGTCCTGCACCCGGGAGTGCACGTGCGGTTCGAGGGAGCCGACCAGGAACGCGCCCGCGCCCGACAGCAGCAGCCCGATCGCGATCCATCCGGTCCGCCCGGTCGCGACGTACAGCAGGATCACGAACAGCCCGAAGAACAGCAGGGATGTGCCGAGGTCGCGCTCCACCACCAGCACGCCCACGCTGATCGCCCAGACCGCCAGCACCGGCCCGAGCACCCGGCCGGTCGGCAGCTGCAGCCGCCGGAAGCGCCAGATGTGGCGGCCGGTGTGGGCGAGCGCGCTGCGGTTGTCCGCCAGGTACGCGGCGAAGAACACCGCGAGCAGCACCTTGGCGAACTCGCCGGGCTGGATGGACAGTCCCCCGAAGCGGATCCAGAGCTTCGCCCCGTTCACGGCCGGGAAGAGGATCGGCGCGATCATCAGCGCGAGCGCGGCCACCACGCACACGTACGCGTACACCGACAGCGCCCGGTAGTCCCGCAGCGCGAGGACCACCAGGAGGAACAGCGCGACCCCGGCCCCCGACCAGACCAGCTGCGCGGGCGCGGCGGAGTCCGGGGTGGACAGGTCCAGGCGGTGGATCAGCACCAGGCCCAGGCCGTTGAGCAGCACCGCGATCGGCAGCAGCAGCGGGTCGGCGTACGGCGCGCGCAGCCGGACCGTCAGGTGCGCCAGCAGGGACAGCGCCCCGAGGGCGGCCCCGTAGCCCGCGGCGCCGGGCGGCAGGGTGCCGTCCCTGGCCAGGCCGACGTTGCAGTAGCCGTACACCGAGATCAGGACCGCCGCGCACAGCAGCCCCAGCTCCACACCGCGGCGGCGGTGCGGCGGCGCACCGGGCCCGGGCTCCTCCAGGCTCCGCCGGGGGGACTCCCACTCGGGCGAAGCATTGGGGGAGGGTGCACTCATGGGCGAAAGGTATCAAAAGGACATCATTCGCCCATGGTGTTCGGCCGCTGCCGGGTCCTCATGGCGCTGTCGGTGGGGGCGGCTACCGTGGCGGCATGACCCACAAGGCGCCGACTTCTCTGGACGAGCTCCCGTACGCCCATGTGCTGGAGCCCTTCGCCGAGTCCCGGCTCTTCGTCGAGGAGCGGTACGACACGCTGCACTTCGCCGGGCTCACCCTCGACGACCAGGACGCGGGCGGCGCCCAGTTCCTCGAGTGCGCCGTCACCGACTCCGTCCTCAACGGCGGCAGCCTGCGCCGGGGGCGGCTCAACGAGGTGTGGCTCCAGGGCGACCGGTTCGTCGGCACCTCCTTCGCCGAGACCAACTGGACGGACGTCACCGCGGACTCGTGCGTGTTCGCCGGGGTCGAGGCCTTCGGGGCAGTGCTGCGGCGCGTGGTCTTCCGCCGCTGCAAGTTCGACTCCGTCAACCTGCGCGGCGGCTCGCTCCACGAGGTCGTCTTCGAGGACTGCGTCCTGCGCGACGTCGACCTCGGCGGCGCGCGGCTGAAGGAGGTCGCCTTCCCGGGCACCCAGCTCGAACGGCTGCGCATCGGCCAAGCCGAACTCAAGAGCACGGACCTGCGCGGCACCACCCTCCTCGACCTCGCCGACGGCCACGAGTACCTGCGCGGCGCGATCATCGGCAGCGCTCAGCTGCTCGACCTCGCCCCGGCCCTGGCCGCCGCCCTCGGCATCGAGGTCCGCGACGACGACCGGGGCACCACCCGCCGCTGACCGCGCGCCCGCGCACCCGGCAGGGGCGCGGTCACCCCGACACGACCGGCGCAGGGCCGCGGAATCCGTGCCACCGCCGGAGAATCGCGGACATGGGAAAGACTTATGCACGCATCGACGGGCGCCTGCGCGCCTTCATCGAAGAGCAGAAGATCTTCTTCACCGCCACCGCGCCCCTGTCGGGCGACGGCCGTGTCAACCTCTCGCCCAAGGCCCTCGACGGGTCCTCCGCCCTCCTCGACGACCACACCTTCGTCTACGCCGACCTCGGCGGCAGCGGCGCGGAGACCATCGCCCACCTCAGGGAGAACGGCCGCATCACCCTGATGTGGTGCGCCTTCACCGGGCCGCCGTCCATCGTGCGCGTCCACGGGCGCGGCGAGGCGGTGCTCCGCGACGACCCCCGCTGGGACGCGCTCGTCCCGCACTTCTCCGACGAGGTCCGCAAGCGCACCGACGTGCGCGCGATCATCGTCGTCACCGCCGAACGGATCAGCGACAGCTGCGGGTTCGCCGTGCCGTACATGGACTTCCGCGAGGAGCGGGACCTGCACACGCAGCGCTTCTCGCGCGAGACCGACGCGTCCTTCAACGACTACTGCGCCGCCAAGCCCCATGTCGGTACCAGCCTCGACGGCCTCCCGGCCCTCCCGCTCCCGCTGCCACCCCGGACCTCCTGACCCGGCGCCCGTGCCCCGCCGACGGCTCAAGTCGACGCGGTGCGGTGGTGATTGGGGCGCACGGGCGATTCCCGAACGCGCTCTTGCGGCGACAGGATCCCTCTGTCGTACTTGTACGGCCGTATGTCCGGAACCGGAGAGGTGGTCCCCCCATGCCCGTACGGCCCGTACGAGGTCGCCACCGCAGACCCCAGCCGCCCGGCCGCCTCTCGCAGATGTCCGTGGCCGTGACGGCCGCGTCCGGTGCGGGGCTGGCGCTGCCGCTGATCGCCGCGACCGGCGCGGGGGCGGCGACGGCCGGCACCTGGGACAAGGTCGCGCAGTGCGAGAGCAGCGGCAACTGGAGCATCAACACGGGCAACGGCTACTACGGCGGGCTCCAGTTCACCCCGTCGACGTGGAAGGCCTACGGGGGGACGAAGTACGCCTCACGCGCCGACCTCGCCACCAGGGACCAGCAGATACGCGTCGCGGAACGCGTGCTGGACGGGCAGGGGCCGGGGGCGTGGCCCGTGTGCTCGCAGCGCGCCGGGCTGACGCGGGGCGGACCGGAGCCGCGCACGAAGCTCCCCGCGCAGAAGAAGACGCGGACGGAACAGCCCTCCGCGCAGGAGAAGGTGACGAAGCCTCAACGGCAGCCGGAGCACCGGCAGGAGGGCCACGAGGCGTCCTACCGGGTCGTCAGCGGGGACACCCTCTCCGGCATCGCCGAGGAGCAGGACGTCCGCGGCGGCTGGTCGCGGCTCTACGACGCGAACCGCCCGGTCGTCGGCGCCGACCCGGACCTCATCTTCCCGGGCCAGGAACTGGCGCTGCCGGGCGGCACGGCCAAGGCGGCGCCGCACACCAAGCCGCCGGCCACGTCCGCGAAGCCCGCGGCGAAGGCCAAGCCCGCGGCCGGGCCCAAGACCAAGGCCAAGGAAAAGGCCAAGCCCAAGGCCAAGCCCGCCGCCGCCACCGCGTTCGTGGCGCCGGTCAGCGGATCGCTGGGCACCCCCTACCACCGGGCCGGCGCGCACTGGGCCAGCGGTTACCACACCGGGCAGGACTTCGCCGTCCCCACCGGGACCTCGGTGAAGGCCGTGGCCTCCGGCACCGTCGTCGAGGCGGGCTGGGGCGGGGCGTACGGCTACCAGGTGGTCGTCCGGCACGAGGACGGGATGTACACGCAGTACGGCCACCTCTCGTCGCTGACCGTACGGGCCGGGCAGACGGTGTCCGCGGGACGGCAGGTGGGACGCTCGGGGTCCACGGGCAACACGACCGGGCCGCACCTGCACTTCGAGGTCCGCACCGGCGAGGGCTACGGGACGGACGTGGACCCGGTGGCCTACCTGCGCCGGCACGGAGTGCGCATGTGATGTGCGGCGGGGCGGCCCGTGCGGACCGCCCCGCGGCACGCCGCCGCACGTCAGCGTTCGCGCTCCACCAGGTCCTTGAAGCGCCGCAGGTCGTCGCGGACCGTCCGTTCGATCGCGCTGACCTGGGCGAAGCCCTTGGGGCCGCCGAAGGCCTCGCGTACCTCGCCGGCGTCGTACTCCATGCGGACCTGCACCCGGCTGTGCTGCTCGTCGATCGGCAGGACCGAGCACGTCCCGCTCATCTCCGGCGTGCCGCTGGTGCGCCAGGCCATCTCACGGGTCGCACCGCGCGCCTGCGGCCGGTCGGAGATCTCCGCCTCGATGGAGGCGTCCTCGCCGCCGCCGCGGGCCACCTCCAGCCGCGCCCTGCTCTCCCCCTCGGCCGCGGCGTCCAGGACGCCGCCGACGAACTGCGGATACTCGCCCACACTGTGCAAGTGCTTCCACGCCACCTCGGACGGAACGCCGAGGTCGATCTGTTCCTCGAGTCTGCTCATGGACTGCCACCTGCCTTCCTTCCTCCAGCCTGCGCCCGCGGCGTCGCCCCCGCCACGTTGCCCGTGCGGTGCCCCGGGCGGCGGTCCGCCCGGGGCACCGCACCGGTCAGGCCACGCTGCCGATGGACTCCGGCGTGACGGTGGCGGGCGTCGTCGGCATCACGGCGGGAACGCTGTCCGGGACCTCGGTGACCGCCTCGGTCACCGCGACCCGGCCGCCGAGGCGCGGCGCGGCGGTGAGGCCCGCGTCGCCCTCCAGCAGGAGGCGTACGGCCGCCCAGGGCAGGTTCACCCCGGTGAAGGCCGTCTGGAAGATCCCGGCGGAGGGCCGGGGGTTGGCCTCCAGCAGGACCGGCTCCCCGAAGCGGTGGCGCAGCTGCACATTGGAGAGGTACGCCAGGCCGAAATGGGCGATCAGCCGCCGGGCGATGCCGGTCATCTCCGGGTCGTCCAGCAGCAGCCGGTAGCGGCCCTCCTTGGCACGCGGGATCGCGGCGAGCAGTTCGCCGCCGCGGGTGGACAGGCAGTCGACGCTGACCTCGGGCCCCTCCAGGTAGGGCATGACGATCAGTGCGGGCACCTGCTCGCCCTCGTCGGCGGCCTGCTTCATCGCCTGGGCGACCGCGTCGACCGAGGCCATGGGACGGGCCGGGGCCAGCAGGTCGCGCAGGACCATCGGCCGGTCCTCCAGGATGCGGAACCCGAAGGCGGAGAACTCGCCCGCGGGCTTGAAGCAGAGCGTCTCACCGGTCGCCGACAGCTCCTCCACGGCTGTCCGCAGCCCGTCGGCGTCCTTCACCACCCGCCACGGCGGCACCGGGATGCCGGCGGCGAGCGCCTCCTCATATGTACGGCTCTTGTTGGTCAGCACTTTGACGGAGCGGGCCGGGGAGCACATCAGCCGTGTGCCCACGGCGGCGAACTCGTCCGACAGTCCGGCCAGTGCGCTCAGCCGCCGGGGCGGGATGAGCACGTCGATCGCGTGGCGGCGGCAGAAATCGAGGGCGAATTGGGCGTACACCGGGTCGGCGACGTGCCGGGGTTCGACCTCGGCGACGTCGCAGGCCGCGAGCGCGGCCGCGGTGGGATCGACGTTGGTGCCGTAGATGCGCACATCCACGGCATCGGGGTTCGCGCGCAACATGGCCATCACCTGTGTGGTGGCCACCCCCGCGCTGCTGAGCCATATTCGGAGGGCTATCGGACGCTCCCCTCAGTGCCGGGACGGCCGGCCCGTGGGCATGCAGGCATGCTGCGGCACGGGCTTCCGCCGTTCGGGATCATGTGTGAGGCGGATCATACTGCCGTTCGATGACGCCGGTGTTTCCGGTCCGCGGAGCGCAAGGGAAGGGCACACGGCGTGCCGTCACCCGACCGCCGCACGGGGCGGGCGGCGCGGGGGCGGCGGGCGAACGCTGGAAGGCGACCTCCATCCCTTCCGTGAAAGAGGGACGACGCTCCCATGGACATCGACACCGATCCGATCCCCCGCATCCCGCCCCGCCCGCGCCGCATACGCACGGCCGCGCCCCTGACGGCGGTGCTCGCCGCGGCGGCCCTGGCCGCCGCCCCCGTCGGCGCCGCGGCAGCCCCCGGCGACGGCCGTACGGGCTCCGGCAAACCCACCGTGGTGCTCGTGCACGGCGCTTTCGCCGACGCGTCCAGCTGGAACGAGGTCGTCCGCCGCCTGGAGGGCGAGGGGTACGACGTGATCGCCCCCGCCAACCCGCTGCGCGGCCTGACCAACGACTCCACGTACATCGCCAGCGTGCTCAGGAGCGTCAAGGGCCCGATCGTGCTGGCCGGCCACTCCTACGGCGGCGCCGTGATCAGCGAGGCGGCCGCCGGCAATCCCCAGGTCAAGGCGCTGGTGTTCGTCTCCGCCTTCATGCCGGACCGGGGCGAGACGCTCGCCGCACTGGGCGCGAAGTTCCCCACCACCGGCCTGGACGGCGCCCGGCGCACGGTGCCGTACCGCGACGCGACGGGCAGTGGTGTCGACGTGTACGTCCGCGACTCCCGCTTCCACAGCGTTTTCGCCGCCGACCTCCCCGCGGCGCAGGCCCGGCTGATGGCCGCCGAACAACGGCCCATCGCCACCGCGGCGTTCACCCAGGCGGCGACCGGCGCGGCCTGGCGGACCGTGCCGTCGTGGGCCCTGGTCGCCACCGAGGACCACGCCATCAACCCCGCCCTGGAGCGCTTCGAGGCCGAGCGCGCCGGCTCCCGCACCGTGGAGGTCGCCTCCTCGCACGTCGCGATGATCTCCCATCCCGACGTGGTGACCCGGCTCATCCGCGAGGCCGCGGCCTCCGCCGCCGCGCCCGCCGCGGCGACCACCGGCGCCCCCGCCCTGGCCGCCACCGGCTGGCGCGAGACGGTCCTGACCGCCATCGGCGGCATCGCGGGCGCCGCGCTCATCATGGGCGGCGTCGCCCTCGCCCTCGCCCGCAAGTCCCGCGGCTGACCGCCTGCGGTGGGCGGGACGGTGCGCACCCGCCCACCGCGGTGGCCCGCGGTTCGTCAGTCCTCGCGCACGGCGATCGCGGCCATGTGCTCCGGGCCCGCGGCGACGTCGTGGACCCGCCAGCCGGCGGGGCCGGGCGGCGGAGTGGCGTCGGTGCCGAGGTAGTCGGCGGAGGGCTCGCGGGACAGGCCGGTGCCCAGTGCCTTGAGGTAGGCCTCCTTGCGGACCCAGGCGCGGGCGAAGGCGGGCGCGCGGTCCGGTTCCGCGAGGGCCTCCAGCTCCGCGACCTCGCGCGGGTGGAGCGACTGCCACACCCCGTCCGGGGCCGCCCCGCGGGGCACCTCCTCCACGTCGGCCCCCACCGTGACCGCGGCGAAGGCGAGCAGCGACAGCCCCCGGGTGTGCGAGAGCGAGAAGTGCGGCCGGCCCTGCGGCACCGCGGGCCGGCCGTGGGGGCCGCCGCAGGTGGGGCAGGTCTCGCGGACGAACGCCACCGCGCCGGGGGCGGTGCCGAGGTAGGCGCCCAGCAGCATCCGCAGCGCCACGTGCGCGCAGACATAGGCGTCCCGGTCGCGGTCGAAGCGGAACGCCGCCGCGCGCCGGCGTTCGTCGGCGTCCAGCACGTCCGGCGCGAGCCGGGCGGCGTCCACCGCGGTGGCGGCGGTGTCCACCAGCCAGAGCCGGGGCGGCCCGCCGGGTGCGGGCGGCGCCGGGTCGGGGGGCGGGGCCCCCGGGTCGAACGGCTGCGGGACGAGCGTCACGGCCGTACGTCCCGCACGATCGCGTAGGCCTCGACCTCCAGCAGCAGCTCCGGCCGGAAGAGGGCGGCCACCTGCACCGCGGTGCTGGCGGGCGGGCGGGCGGTGTCGATGTGGGCGTCCCGCGCCGCGCGCACGGCGGGCAGGACGGCGACGTCCGTGACGAAGAAGGTCAGCTTGGCGACATCGCCCCAGTCCGCCCCGGCCGCCGCCAGGCAGCGCCCGAGGTTCGCGAAGACCTGGCGGGCCTGCGCCGCCGGATCGCCGGGGCCGACGACCTCGCCGTCGGCGTCCAGCGCGATCTGGCCGGAGATCGCCACGAAGCGGCCCTCGCCCATGACGACGTGGCTGTAGCCGCCGGCGGGGGCGATCCCGTCCGGCGCGGCGATGTGGGTGAGGTGCGACATCGGGTTCCCCCCTGGGACGTACGGGCGACGGCGGTCCATGATCCCGCACGGTCCCGCGGGGCCGCCATCGGCTACGTCACAGCGGATGTCATGGGAGAGTGATTCTCTGGGCATAAATGGTCATAAGGTGCGGAGACAGGAGGTTCCCCACATGTCCCACTCCGAAACGTACGAACTCACGTTCCCCGTTTCCGGTGACACCGTGGTCGTCCGGCGCACCGAGCGCAAGGGTGCCGGAGGGCATCCCGTCTACAGCGACGACACCGGCATCGTGCAGGCGGAGATCAGCGACCGCGGCGAGGTCCGCATGCTCGCCACCGGCGGGCACCAGCGTCCGGACATGCCTTCGCGCGCCAGGCCGAACTGAGCGGCGACCGCCCCGTTCCCGAAGCGCCGCCCGCCGGGCCCCCGGCCACCGGAGCGCCGTCCGCACCCTCTCCGCGGCGCCCACTGCCGGAGGCGGCCCGGCGGGCGCGCCCATGTCCTTCGCCGCCCTGCCGGGGCGGGTCCCGTCTCACCGCTGACGTCGGCCGCACGGGTGGGCGGTCAGGCCGGTGCCTGCGCGCCGTCGAAGACCCTGTCCAGGAAGGCCGCCAGATTGGCCCGTGCGCGCGCCACGCGCTCCTCCGGTGTCAGCGTCTCCTCCATGCGCCGCACCAGGGCCGAGGTCTTCTTGCCGCGGACGTACAGCGAGCAGGCGAGGTCCGCGCAGATGTAGGTGCCGACGGTGTTGCCCTGGCGCCCCGCGGGGCCGACCTTCGGCGCGGCGAGCAGGTCGACGCCCGAGCCGGCGTGCGAGGTGAGGCAGATGGAGCACAGGCTGGTCCTGAGCAGGCTCCTGCTCGCCGAGGAGGGCGCCCGCATCGACAGGCCCACCAGGCAGCCCTGCCGCTCGGCCACCAGGTAGCCGCGGTCCGGGGCCCCGGGGTCGCGCCACCCGAGGAAGTCGAGGTCCGCCCAGGGCAGCCCGTGCAGGTCGCGCGGCAGGTTGGCCCGGCGCGCCTCGCCCTTGGAGCAGTTGACGAACGCGTCGCGGATCTCGTTCTCGGTGAGCGGGTCCATGGTGCCGGAAGCTAACACCGGCGCGCGGGGGCTGTCGCGGGGATTTCGGGCGTCTCCGTGTCGCTCACCGCATACGACGGCGCCGGGTGTCCCCCCGCGGGACCTCCCGCCGCCGTCGCCGCCCCCAGTGCCGGCCCGCTGCTGCTGCAGTCACCGCTGTCGCCCGAGATCCGGCCGAGGTCGGTGCCGCCGGAGAAGAGGGCGCTGCCGCCGGCGCCCGGCTCGGCGCACACGCCGGTCCGGACGTGCCCGCTCGACTGCCGCGCACCCGGGAGTTCTTCCGGTCGCCGGCGCCGTGCGCCGCGCGGCAAGCATGTTCACGCCAAACGCCGCCGAGTATTCCCGGGCGTTCCGGCGACCGGCAGGGCCGGACCGGGGTCTGCGCAGGCGTCGCACAGGACATCCCGAGTCCCTTGGAGGAACCTCTCCCGGGCCGGCGGAACCCGGCCATCCGCTTCTCCCGGAGCGTCGCGGTCCGCCCGGACCTGCCCGGGGCGCCCCGGCGCCGCGGGTGTCGGCACAGGCCGGAGCCCGTCAACGGCCGCCGCCGCGAGGGGTGTCCAGGGCCGCCGGAGCGCTCCCGGGGCGTCCCGGGAGATCCCGGCCCGCTCTGCGGAATTCATGGCCAAAGCCCGGGCTTTTCCTGCCTGATTCCGGCGTTCCGCGGACGGGGCAGGGGTATGAGGCGGTCGGTGGGGATGGCCGAAAAGCATTCCTGGCCCGCCGTACGGGGCCGGGAGGGGGGGCACGTGGTGGACAAGGCGACGGCGTACGCGCACACGCACACTCCGGCAACGGAGGCTCCCGGGGGCACCCTGCCGGTCGCGGCCGCGGCGGCGGTCCGCATCCCGGGGCCCTCGGCGTTCAACTCCGCCCTCTGGCAGGTCGAACCGCAGGTCGCGGCCTGGGCGCTGCACACCGGACTGCTGTCGGAACAGACCGCGGAACAGGCCCGCCGCGAACGGCACGCGGCCATGGCCGCCCATGTGTGGCCCTGGGCGCCGAGCCGCCGGCTCACCGAACTGGCCCGGCTGACGCTGTGGATGTTCGCCGTCGACGACCGCAGTGACGCCCTGGCGCGCGACCCCGCGGCGGTCCACGCCGAACTGGACGCCATGATCCGCACCGTCGCCCTCGCGGCACCGGCCGGCGCGGCCCCGGCCCCGCCGGCGGTCCGCGCCCTGGCCGACATCGTGCCGCGGATCGGCGCGGCGATGGGACCGGCCTGGCGCGACCGGTTCGGCGCGCACCTGGCCGCCTGGCTCCGCACCAACCAGGACATGCTCCGGCACCGCGCCGACCACGCCGTGCTCACCCCGGAGGCGTACGCCGCCTGGCGGCGGGTCTCCGGTGCGACGGGCTGGTTCTTCGACCTCATCGAGTACGCCGAGGACGCGGAGCTCACACCGGCCGAGTGGTCGGCGCCGGCCTGCCGCAGGCTGCGCGAGGCGGCCGCCGACGTCATCGGCTGGACCAACGACCTCTTCTCGCTCGACAAGGAACTGGCGAGCGGCGAGACCGCCAACCTCGTGCTCGTGCTCCGCCACCACCGGCGGCTGCCGCTGCGCGAGGCCGTCGCCGAGGCGCAGCGCCTGCACACCCGCCGTGTCGCCGAACTCACCGCCGCGGGCCGCGCCCTGCGCGCCGAGCCCACCACGGCCGTCCGCCGTGCCGCGATCCGCCGCTACACCGACGGCATCCACGCCTGGGCCCGCGGCTTCCTCGACTTCTCGCGCGCCTCCGCCCGCTACGCCGCCGGCGGGACCCGGGCACAGGGGCGAAATTCGGTCCCTGGCCGCAACAATGGCTTGTTAGGTTCGTGACGGCTTCGGGGGCGCGGTCGGTGAATGGGGAGGGTTCTGATGGAGGATGCTGCGCCGCTCGGTCTTGTCGGGGTGGACTCCGAGGCGGAGAAGGCCTACCGCCACCTGCTCGCACGCGGTGGCGGGACCGTCGGCGACGTGGCGGCCGCCTTCGGTGTGAGCTATCCCGAAGGGCTGGCGCTGCTGGAGCGGCTGCACCGCTTCGGGCTGGTCAGCCGCCGTCTGTCGGGCGAGTTCCTCACCGTCGACCCCCGGCACGCGCTCGGCTCCCTGGTGGAGTCGCGGGAACGCCAACTGGCCTCCGTGCGCGACGCGGCGGGCTCGCTCGGCGCGATCTTCGACACCGCGAAGCGGGCCAGGAACGGCAGCCACGGGACCCTCGTGATCAGCGCGCCGGAGGAGATCGGCGACCGCTACTACCGGCTGAAGCAGGCCGCGCGCGCCGAGATCTGCTGTCTGGACCGGCCTCCGTTCCTGCTCGTCCCGAACGGGCCGCTCGACGAGGCGGCGGTGGGCCGCGGGGTGCGGGTACGGGCCGTCTACGCGGCCGCCAGCTTCGTCGCGGACGGCGGGCGGCAGGAACTCGGCAGCCTGGTGTCGCGGGGGGAGGAGGCCCGGATCATCCCGACGCTGCCGATCAAGCTCGCCATGGCCGACCGGTCGGCCGCGATGGTGTCCCTGAGCCTGGCGGCCGACGACAACGCGTGCCTGTACACCGAGGCGCCCCCGCTGCTGGAGGCCCTTTCCGAACTCTTCGAGCGCTACTGGGCGGCCGCCTCCCCGCTGGCGGGCACCCCCGGCCCCGGTGACCCGCTGCCCGCCCCGGCCGGCGCCCCGCAGGAGGACCGCAAGCCCACGGACGAGGAACGCAATCTCCTCGCGCTGTTCGCGGCCGGCGTCAAGGACGAGGCGATCGCCCGGCAGTTCGGGATCTCGTCGCGGACCCTGCGCCGCCGTATTCAGGACCTTTACGCGGAATTGGGGACGACCAACCGATTCGGTGCCGGTGTCGCGGCGGCACGCCGCAACTGGGTCTGAGCACGGCGGCCGCAGCCCGCGTCACCGCAGCTCAGCGCAGTGCGTCGCACAACAAGCCCTTTGCTGCGCTCAATTGACGGAGCATCAATACGCGTCAATATGTTTGTAACAAAGCCGGGGAATTGCCGTGGGGGAACGGCCGTCTGTCCAGGTGCGGACATTGGCACTCAA
The DNA here is from genome assembly GCF_044751205.1 of Streptomyces sp. NPDC088732. Taxonomy (NCBI): domain Bacteria; kingdom Bacillati; phylum Actinomycetota; class Actinomycetes; order Kitasatosporales; family Streptomycetaceae; genus Streptomyces; species Streptomyces sp. NPDC088732. The sequence goes on along the minus strand of NZ_JBIVLI010000007.1, from coordinate 255,360 downwards.
GGGACATGACCTCTTCTTTACAGCGAGGCAAAAGGGTGGCTGACTACGCACATCTTTCGCACGCCTAGCCTCTTGAGGTTCCCCTTGCGTATACCTCCGTCCCCCAGACGCGGGCTGACTGTCGCGGTCGCCGCCCTCGTGGCGCTGACCGCCATCGGGCCTGCCGCGTCGGCCGAGACGCGCACGCCTCCCGCCCCCGCCCCCCAGCCCTCCGCACGTCCCGGCACCTCGGGCACCGTCACGCTGATCACCGGTGACAAGGTCGCGGTGACCGTCGCCGACGGCGGCACCACCGCGACCGTGTCCGACGCGCAGGGCAGGCCGGGCGGCGCCCACGTCATGTCGGTCGGCCCCGACACCTACGTCTACCCGGACGCGGCGCTGCCCTGGATCGCGTCGGGCGCGCTGGACGAGCAGCTGTTCAACGTCAGCGAACTGCTCAGGGACGGCTACGACGACGGCCACAGCGACCGGCTGCCGCTGATCGTCACGTACACCGACGCCGCCGCCCGCGCCCGCAGCGCGCAGACCCCGGACGGCGCGCGGAAGACACTGACGCTCAGCAGCATCCAGGGCGCCGCGATGTCGGCCGAGCACGCGCGGGCGACGGACTTCTGGTCCTCCCTCACCGGTGCCGCCGCCAAGACCGCGCCGGGCGGGCAGCCCTCCGGGCGGCTGGCGGGCGGGATCGCCAAGGTGTGGCTGGACGGCAAGGCCAAGGCGACGCTGTCCGACACCACCGCGCAGATCGGCGCGCCGGAGGTCTGGGCGGGCGGCGACACCGGACAGGGTGTGGACGTCGCCGTCCTGGACACCGGCATCGACGCCGCGCACCCGGACTTCGCGGGGCGGATCGCCGCCTCGCAGAGCTTCGTGCCGGGCCAGGACGTCACCGACCGGCACGGCCACGGCACGCACGTCGCCTCGACGGTCGCGGGCACCGGCGCCGCGTCCGACGGCAAGGAGAAGGGTGTCGCCCCGGGCGCCTCGCTGCACATCGGCAAGGTCCTGGACAACGACGGCAGCGGCCAGGACTCCTGGATCCTGGCCGGCATGGAGTGGGCGGCCCGCGACCAGCACGCGAAAATCGTCAGCATGAGCCTGGGCGGTGCCCCCACCGACGGCACCGACCCGCTCAGCCAGGCCGTGAACAAGCTCAGCGCGGAGACCGGGGCGCTGTTCGTCATCGCCGCGGGCAACTCCGGCCCGGAGCCGTACTCGATCGGCGCGCCGGGCGCGGCGGACGCCGCGCTCACCGTCGGCGCGGTCAACGGCCCCGGCAAGGGAGTGGACCAGCTGGCGGAGTTCTCCAGCCGCGGCCCGCGCGTCGGCGACAACGCCGTCAAGCCCGACCTGACCGCCCCCGGTGTCGACATCCTCGCGGCCCGCTCGCAGTACGCCCCGGAGGGCGAGGGCGCGTACCAGACGATGAGCGGCACCTCCATGGCGACGCCCCATGTCGCGGGCGCCGCCGCCCTGCTGGCGGCGAAGCACCCGGACTGGAGCGGTCAGCAGCTCAAGGAGGCGCTGGTCAGCACCACCGCGAGCACCCGGCGGTTCAGCCCCTACCAGGGCGGCAGCGGCCGGCTCGACATCGCCGCGGCCGTGAAGGCCACCGTGGTCGCCTCCGGCGCCGCGTTCGCCCAGGTCCGCTACCCGTACACGCCCGGCCAGACGGTCCGCAAGGACGTCACGTACACCAACAGCGCGGCCGAGCCGATCACTTTGGACCTGGGCCTGATCGCGGACAACATCCCCGCCGGGCTGTTCACCCTCACCGACAGCCGCCTGACCGTGCCCGCGCACGGCACCGCCACCGTCGGCGTCATCACCCACCTCGACCTGGCCGCCGACAACGCCGCCTACACCAGCCAGCTCACCGCGACCGGCCCCGACGGCGCGGTCCGCGCCCGGACGCCGGTCGGTGTGAACAAGGAGGGCCGGCGCGTCAAGCTGTCGGTCACCGCGAAGGACCGCAAGGGCCGCGGCCTGCCCGGCACCCTCGTGCTGAAGGACGTCGACCGCAACACCATCCCCAAGGTCTACACCGTCGGCTCCTCCGGCACCCTGGACCTCAGCCTGGTCCCCAGCGACTACGCGGCCTGGATGTACGCCGACGTCCCCGGCATCGACGGCACGCACACGCTCGGGTTCGGGCTGTTCTCCGCGCCGCAGGTCGACCTGAGCACGGACCGCTCGCTGCGCTTCGACGCCGCGGACCTCCGCAAGGCCGCGGCGATCACCCCGCAGCCGACCGCCAACAGCTTCCTGCGGGTCGACCAGTACCGGTCGTACGGCGACCTGTTCCCGTTCATGGACAGCTACATGCCGGAGTACTGGCGGTACGACAGCCTCTGGGCGGCCCCGACGTCCAAGGTGACGCACGGCTCGTACACCTTCGCCACCCGCTGGCGGCAGATCCAGCCGCCGCTGACGTTCTCGTCCGGCTCCCAGAGCTACGACGCCGTGACCCTGCAGAGCATGTCGCCCGTGCTGCCCGAGGGCAGCGGCACGTACCGGGCGGTGTGGGCCGGGGACGGCTCGGCCGCGGAGTTCGCCAAGGCCAAGGTCCGCGGTCAGGTGGCGGTCGTCCGCCGCAGCGACGCGGTGTCCGCCCCCGACCAGGCCGCAGCTGCGGCGAAGGCCGGCGCGAAGCTGCTGCTGATCCTCAACGACGGCTACGGGAAGCTGGACCCGTGGGCCGACCTGCCCGACGCGGCCCCGCTGCCGGTGGCCTCGCTCGGCACCGACGACAGCGTCCGCCTGCGCGGCCGGCTCGGCCGGGCCGGGACGGGAACGCTGAAGGTCGTCTCGCACCCGCACCCGCGCTACCTGTACGACCTGGTCCGGCACTACGGCGGCGCGATCCCGCGGACGCTGACGTACCGGCCGGGGCCGGGCGAACTCGCCCGGATCGACGAGTCGTTCCGCGACACCAAGCAGGGCGAGGCGGTCGCACTCCGCGACGACCTGGCCGTGGACACCGGCAGGCCGATGGGCAGCCGGCCGGCAGCGGTCGCGGCTCAGGGGACGCTCACCTCATGGGTCACCGCGGGTCCCGGTGCCGCGTGGGTCTCCAGCGCGGCGGTGAGGGACCTCGGTCTGGGCGGCACGCCGCGCTCGTACAAGGCGCGCGGCACGTACCGGGAGACCTGGTTCGCCCCCGTCGCGCGCCCGCGGCTCCTCAACGACTCCACCCGCACGTCCCCCTTCCGGGTCGGCGACATCATCAGCCCGTCGTCGATCAGCGCCTGGGGTGACTCCGGCGGCCACGCCGGTGTCGTCTGGGCCGACGGGGACACCTCGAAGGTCTCGCTGTACCAGGGCGACCAACTGCTGGGCGAGACGGTCAACGAGGGGATCTTCGCCGTCGAGGGCCTGCCTGCGGAACCGCTGCCCTACCGCCTGGTGGTGGAGGGCAAGCGCGACCTGCCGGGCCGGCCGTACTCCACCCGCACCCGCACCGACTGGGGATTCACCTCCGGCACCACGGACTACACGGTCCTCTCGCCGCTGCCGCTCATCCAGCTGGACTACGCGGTGGCGACCGACCTGTCCGGCCGGGCCGGGCGGCGGACCGCGCTGTCCGTCACCCCGTCGCACCTGGCGGGCGCGACCGGCGCGGGCGCGATCCGCACGGTGACGCTGGACGTCTCCTACGACGACGGCGCCACCTGGCACCGGACCACGCTGTGCCACCGGGGCACGGCCTGGACGGCGCAGCTGAACGCGCCGCGCACGGCCCGGTTCGCGAGTGTGCGGGCGACCGCGAAGGACGCCGCGGGCAACACCGTCAGCCAGACCGTCGTCCGCGCCTTCGGCCTCAAGTAGGGCCGCAGGCAAGGCCAATGGGCCCCTGTCCGCCGTCGTGCGGGCAGGGGCCCGCGGTCCGTACGGCTGTCAGCCCGCGGGGCTGAGGTCCTTGTGGACCGCGCGGGCCACCGCCTCGACGGTGGCGACGCCGGAGGCCATGGTCGCGTTGTCGTGGGTGAGCACCGCGAGGCTGTAGTCGTGGCCGCCGCCGGTGAAGGCGCCGAGGCTGTGCACCCGCCAGCCGTGCGTGGCGCGGGGGAGCCAGCCGTTCTTGACGTGGACCACGGCAGTGGCGGGCGCTCCCGCCGGGGTGCCCCAGCGCTGCGAGGCGATGACCTTGCCCATCAGCTTGAGGGTGTAGGCGCGCGCGTTGTCGTTGAGCACGCGGTTGTGCGCCGTGACCAGGTCCAGCAGCTTCTGCTCGTCGCCGGCCGTGATCTGGGTCAGGCCCCAGTAGCCGCCCGCGCCGGGCACGGTCCGGGTCATCCCGGCCGCGGACAGGAAGCCCTTGATCTTGTCCGGGCCGAGTTGCTTCCACAGCGTGCTCGTCGCGTCGTTGTCCGACTGCGTGATCATCTTCGACGCGAGACCGGTCTCCCGCGCGGTGAGGTAGCGGCCGTGCTGCGTGGCGTCCCGCAGCAGCGCCGCCAGGACGGTGACCTTGACGGTGCTGGCGGAGTCGAACGCCTGGTCCGCCCGGAGCGTGCACACGGTGTTCGTCGTGCGGTCGTGCAGGGACAGCGCGGTGAGGGCGGTCCTGCCCTTGAGGGACGCCGCGATGTCCCGCTGGAGCTTCGCCGCCAGCCCGGGCTTCCCCGAGACGCAGACCGGCTGGGGGGTCGCGGCGACGGCGTTGCCGGCTCCGGCCGCCACGACCGCGGGAACCGCCAGGCCGGCGACGACCGAAGCGGCCCAGAAGCGCCGGGATATTCGTATATGTCCCATTTGTGCCCGCCCATTTCCTGGTAGCCGACGGCCGGTTCGGCTGACCAGTGTGGGCGCACTGATGTACGGAGCGGGATGTGACATCGGCTACGCCGGGCCCCGCGGGCGGGGACTCCGGCGGCCTCTTCGGAGCCGTCACGACAGGGCCCCGGCGCGAGCCCGTACGGGCCTGCCGGGGCCGGGGGAGAGGTCCGGCGCGCGGACTAGCGCACGCCGCGCGGCCGGAACTGGATGCTGATCCGCGGGCCCACCGCGCGCACGCTCTTGGGTACCGCGTGCTCCCAAGTGCGCTGGCACGAACCGCCCATGACGACCAGATCGCCGTGCCCGAGCGGCAGCCGCAGCGCCGCCGCACCGCCGCCGCGCGGACGGAGCGCGAGATCGCGGGGGTCGCCGACGGACAGGATCGCGACCATCGTGTCGTGGGTCGCCGACCGTCCCGTGCGGTCGCCGTGCCAGGCGACGCTGTCGCGTCCGTCGCGGTAGTAGCAGAGCCCGGCTGTGACGAAGGACTCCCCGAGTTCGCGGGCGTAGTGCGTATCGAGGGCGTCCCGGGCCTCGCCGAGGACGGCGTGCGGCAGCGGCGCGCCCTCCGCGTAGTGGCAGAGCAGGCGCGGGACGTCGACCTCGCGCTCGTACATCTGCCGCCGCTCGGCCTTCCACGGGACGGAGCCGGCCAGGTCCTCGAAGAGGGCGTCGGCCCCCTGGAGCCAGCCGGGCAGCAGGTCGATCCAGGCGCCGGCGCCCAGGACCGTCCGCCGCACGCCGTCCAGCGGGCCGAGACGGATGTCGTCGGTCTGGTCGAAGAGCGAGCCCTGCAGCGGTGCGGTCATGGATCCAGCGTAACTCCCCATTCGAACATGTGGGCTATTAATCGAACGTGGCGAGGCCGGACCGCTCCAGTGCCGCCAGGCGCGCGGGGTCGGCCAGGATGTCGATCTCCACGATCCGCCCCCCGCTGACCGTCAGGCTCATGACCGCCGTCAGCCGCCCCTCCGGCGCCGTGACGATGCCGTACGCGCCGTTGACCAGGGCAAGGCGTGTGTGCGCCGCGAAACGCCGGAACAGCATCGCCCGCCCGGCCACCGTGCGCGCCCCGCGTGCCGTCGGCGACAGCCCGGACGCACCCGCCCCGGTGTCCGCCCGCAGCACCACGTCCGGATGGAGCAGCCCCACCAGCGCCTCGAAGTCCCCCGCCCGGGACGCCGCCATGAAGGCGCCGACCACCTCGCGCTGCCGTGCCAGGTCCGCATCGGGCGCCGGGGCCCGGCCCCGCACCCGGCGCCGCGCCCGGCTGGCCAGCTGGCGGGCGGCGGCCGGGGTGCGCCCCACCATCGGCGCGATCTCCTCGAACGGCACCGCGAACATGTCGTGCAGCACGAACGCCAGCCGCTCGGCCGGCGTCAGCGTCTCCAGCACCACGAGCAGCGCCAGCCCCACCGAGTCCGCGAGCAGCGCCTCGTGCTCGGGGTCCCCCGGGCCGTCCTGCGGGGCCACCACCGGATCGGGCACCCGGACCTCCAGCGGCTGCTCGCCCCGCGAGGTCCGCGCGCGCAGCATGTCCAGGCACACCCGGCCGACGACCGTGGTCAGCCAGCCGCCCAGGTTGGCGATGCCGTCCGCCCTGGTGCGGCTGAGCCGCAGCCATCCCTCCTGCACGGCGTCGTCCGCCTCGCTCAGCGAGCCCAGCATGCGGTAGGCCACCGCCCGCAGGTGCGGCCGGTTCTCCTCGAAGCGCCGGGCCAGGAACTCCTCGTCGTCCATCGGTGACCTTCCCTCGTCGTCTCCCGTCGGGGCCATGACGAAGCCAAGCAGGCCGATGTGACAGCGCGGGGCGGCTCACCACCCCGGCATCAGGCGGCCGAGGTGGGAGGAGCGGCGCGCCCCGCTGAGCAGCGCCTGGATACGGCCCCCGGCCTGGTCGGCGCTGTCCAGCGGCGACGTGAACGGCAGCCGGACGTCGCGGTGGACGCGGGGGTACTCGATGCGCAGGGTGATCCCGTACCGGTCGACGGCCAGGGGGAGCACACGCTGCGCCCCGGGCGCGGGCAGCGGCCGCACCAGGCGCATCAGCAGCGGCACGAGCTCGGTGTGGTCGTCGAGCAGATGCGTGAGCATGCCCGCCTCGCACGTGGCCAGCGGGTCGGCGGCCACCGCGACCAGCTCCTCCAGCTCGACCGTGCTCCGCCCGTCCCCGGTCTCCAGGACGGCCTGGGCGAACTCCATGCACTGGCTGTCGGCCGCGTCGGCGCGGTAGGGCGCGGCCAGCCGGCCGGTCACCGTGACCCGGGCGCGCACCCGTTCGCGGACCGGGGTGGGGGCGACATCGGTGAACTCCAGCGCGGCGGGCACCGATTCGGGGCGGGGGAGGGCCGTGTCCAGGGGGTGCAGATGGAGGTGGCCGGCCAGGTCGGCGGCGGTGAGCCGGGAGACCTCCGCGCGGCCGTCGGCGGTGACCACGGTCATCGAGTGCGCCGAGGCGAGGACCGACCGGATGCGCTCGGCGCTGGACGGTGCCAGGGGCGCGGCGAGGGCGGTGTGGAACATGCTGCGCATCCGGATCTCCACTCACGAAGGTCAGCTTAGGTTTGCCTAACCTAACCTACATCCGGATCGCCCGCAGGCGCAGCCCCTGCGTGCCTCGCTTCCCTGGTGACTCCGTACGGGCACGGGCGCCCGCTGCGGCGCCCGTGCCCCCGTACCCCCGTGTTCCCCCGTGCCCCCGTACCCCGTCCGTCCGCCGCGCGGCGCCGGAGCGCCCCCCTCGCGCGGCCGTGAACGGGACATCAGGCTACGCGGGCATTTGTGCCAATCCCATCCCAGATGTCTGGGGGTGCGCCTAGCCTGCTGACGTGACCACCGCTCCCCGCCCCGGCCCGGGTTCACGTCCCCGCCCCCGTACGGACCGGCCCAGCCCCGCCGCACGCGCCGCCCTCGCCGACGACCTCGCCCGCCGGCTGCGCGGAGCCGAACACCCCGGCGCCCTGGACGTTCTGCGCACCGCCGCCGACACACTGCTCGGCGTGGTCGGGGCGGACGTGTGGTGCGCCGTCATGCTCGACCCGGCGACCCTCCTCGACACCGGCGGCCGCCACGAAGAGGGCTTCCCCCAGGCGGTGATGCCGCGGCTCTTCGAGATCGAGCACACGGAGCAGACCGGCGTCGACCACCTGCGCGCGCTGACACGCCGTCCGGGCAGCGCGAGCCTGCTCAGCCGGTCCATGGCCGGACGGCTCGACGAGAGCGTCTACTACCGCGACATCCTGCGCCCCACCGGCCTCGCCGACGAACTGCGCGTCCTGCTCCGCCACGGCACGCGCACCTGGGGGCTGTTCGTCCTGTGCCGGGCCCCCGGTTCGGCGCCCTTCACGGCCGCCGACGTCGCGCTGGCCGACTCGTTCAGCACCCCAGCCACGCAGGCGCTGCGCCGCTCACTGCTGCTGTCCGGCATCGACCGGGGGGACGTACCGGACGCCGCGGGACTGCTCGCCTTCGACGACGACCAGGGGCTCCGGCTGCGCACCGCCACCGCGGAACGCTGGCTCGCGCTCGTCCAGGAGTCCCACCCCGCCGCCGCCCGCCCGTACCCGCTCACCCTCACCGCGCTGCTCAGCAAGGCCCGCGCGGCGGGCCCCGGCGCGCACGTCCAGTCCCGCGCCCTGACCCGCACGGGCCACTGGATCACGCTCAGCGCCTGGCGCGAACCGGCCCCCGACACGCCCGAGTCCACCGGCTCGGACGCCGTGCTCACCTACGTCAGCCTCGCCCCCAGCCACCCGGGCGAACTCACCGCCATCGTGCTCGACGCCTACGGACTGACCCCGCGCGAACGCGAGGTCGCCCAGCACGTCCTGCTCGGCCGTTCGACGGCGGACGTCGCCGACGCCCTCCGCATCGCCGAGTACACCGTCCAGGACCACCTGCGCAAAGTCTTCGACAAGGCCGGCGTCCGCAGCCGCCGAGAGTTCACCGGCGACCTCTTCCGGCGCTGCTACCTCCCGCGCCTGCCCGCGCCCCCGCTCACCACGGACGGCCGGATGCGGAACGACGCCTCCTGAACCACCGCCGGGGCGGGGGCGCCAACTCCTCCTCCAAGGTGCGCAGCAGGGTCGCGCCCGGGGTGAAGTCGTACGACTCCAGACCCCGGACGTCGAGGTCCCGGCGCAGGTACACCATCGTCAGATCCCGCCACCGGTAGAGGTCATGGGGCCGCTCCCCGGTCCGCCGCCACGCGTCGCAGCCCGCCCGCAGCCCGAGCAGCGCGCCGCGTGTCGTCCGGTCGGCACACAGCCCGCCCGCCGAGTACAGCCAGTCGTTGAGTTCACGTGCGACCTCGCCGGCCGCCTCGGGCGCCACCGCGCCGTCGAGCGTCGACAGCGCCCGCAGCACCTCGAACGCCCGCGGGTACGCCGCGAGACGGGCCCTGTGCACCTCCAGCGCCCACGCGGTCTTGAGGTCCGTCCGCCACTTCTGCCGCTCGCGCCTGATCTGCGCCCACGTCAGCAACCCCGTCCCGGCGCCCACCACCAAGGCCACCAGCCCCGACACCGCCGCCGCCACGACCTGCTCGTCCACGCCCCGCCCCTCCCCGCCCCCGAACCCACCCCCGTCGCCGCGGGGTGCGGTTCCAGGATGCGGCACGACCGTGTCCCGTTCAGGCCCCGGCGGACTTCGCCGTCTCCTGCCCGCGCGGCCCGGCCGCGGCCGGGCCGGCGCCGGGGGACCGGAAGGCGCGCCAGGGCAGGAGCAGGGCGCTGCCGAGGCAGAGCACGCCGGCGAGGAGGACGGCGAAGCGGACTCCGGCCAGGGCGGCGGCGGTTGCGCCGATCGCCAGCCCCAGCGGCTGGGCGGTCCGGGTGCCGACCGACCACGCCGTGACCACGCGCACCATGAGGTGGTCGTCCGTCGCCGACATGCGGTAGGCGGCGAACGAGGGGTTGAAGACGCCGGCGGCCGTCAGCAGGCAGGTGTCGGCCGCGACGAGCACGGCCAGGCCCGCGGACCCGGGCGGCACCCACGCGAGCAGCACGAGCCAGGGCGTCCGCACCACGCCGAACAGCAGCAGGAGCCGGTGTGCGCCGAGCCGGCGCGAGACCGGGGCGGTCAGGCGGGACCCCAGAATCCCGCCGAGGCACGGCAGTCCGAGCGACAGCCCGTACTGCCACGGTGTGAAATGCAGCTCCCCGAGCATCAGGACGGCCAGCAGCGGACTGCTCATCATGACGGCCCCGCTGAAGAGCAGTGCGTTCCAGAAGAGCGGACGCAGGCCCGGATGCGCGGCGATGTACCGCCAGCCGGCCAGGAGTTCGCGTGTCCGCCCCGGAGCCGCCGCAGGCACCGGGGGCTCCGGCTCCGGGCGCCGGATCCGGCCGACCCCCAGCGCGGACAGGAGGAAGGAGACCGCGTCGACGCCCATCGACACCGTCGCCCCGAAGACGCCGACCAGCAGCCCGCCGACCGGCGGCCCCACGCTCAGGCTGAGCCAGCTGGTCGTCTCCAGCCGCGCGGCCGCCCGGAGCCGGTCCTCGGGCGCGACGAGCCCTTTGAGGTGCGCGGTGCTCGCCGCGCCGAAGGCGATCGCTGCCGTCGCCTGCACGACGCCGACCGCGCACAACTGGGCGAAGGTGAGGACACCGAGGGCCGCCGCGACCGGAACGCTGAGCAGCGCGGCGAACCGCAGCAGATCCGCCGCGATCATGACCGGGCGTTTCCGCCGGTGCTCGATCCGTACCCCCAGCGGCAGGGTGACCGCGGCCGCCACGACCGCGGACAGTGCGGCGAGCAGGGAGACCTGGGACGCCGGGGCGTCCAGGGCCACCACCGCGACCAGCGGCAGCGCACCGGAACCGACCGCGCTGCCCGCCGCGCTCACGGCATAGGCGGCCCACAGGCGGCCGAAGTCCCGTCGTGCATAAGTCGATTGCTCGTCCCGTGAAGCCACGGCGGGTGAGCCTACGGCCTGCCGCGGCCCCTGCGGCGGCCCGCCGGTCCTACCGGCCGCGCCGGGCGCTGCTGAAGCGGCGCTGGTACGCGGCGGGGCTGATGGACAACTCCCGTGCGAAGACCCGGCGGAGACTCTCGTAACTCGGGAACCCGGCCAGCAGCGCGGCCTGCGTCGCGGAGTGCCCCTGGTCGAGCAGGTTCTTCGCGATGTCGAACCGGATCGCCTCGACGTAGCGGGCCGGGGTGGTGGCCAGCTCCGTCCGGAACAGCCGGGTGAGATGGCGGGGGCTGAGGTTGAGGTGCCCGGCGAGTTCACCGAGGGAGTGGTTCCCCGCGGGATCGGCCGTCACCAGGTCGACGATGCTCCGCAGGGCCGGGGACCGGGGCGGCGGGCCCTCCAGGGGCGCCGAGAACTGCGACTGGCCGCCCGCCCGTTGCAGGTAGACCACCAGGGCGCGGGCCACCTTCCGGCTCAGCTCCGGCCCGTGGTCCTCCTCGACGAGGGCCAGCGCGAGGTCGATCCCCGCGGTGACGCCCGCCGAGGTGTACGTGCTGCCGTCGCGCACGTAGATGGCGTCGGGATCGACGCTGACCCTCGGGTGCCGGGCGGCGAGTTCACGCGCGACCTTCCAGTGGGTCGTCGCCCGCTTGCCGTCCAGCAGCCCGCCGGCGCCCAGGACGAACGCCCCCGAGCAGACCGACGCGACCCGCCCGGCCCGGCCCGCCAATTCCTTCGCGGCCTCGACCAGGTCCGGCGTAATGGGCGTCCTGGGATAGACGATCCCGCCCGGCATCATGAACGTGTCCGGGTCCGGCTCCGCGGCGGGGCCGCCGTCGACGGCGATCCGGATGCCGATCGACGAGGCGACGTCGGTCCCGGTCGTCGACAGCAGCACGATCCGGTAGTCCGCGCCCAGCCGGTTCGCCTCGCCGAACACCTCCGCCGGCCCGGCCACGTCCAGCAGCGCGACCCCGTCGTAGACGAGGATCGCGACCCGGTGCGTCCCGGAGCTCACAGTCCTACTCCTCGGTGGTGGTGATGTCGGTATTCGAGTGGTTCCTGGCCGGACCGAGGCGGCGGCGGAGCCGGGCGCTAGGCATCGTGGAGAACAGAGGCACTGCCCACTTCTCAGCGTCTCCACTGTCTCACCGAAAGCGCGTGCACCATGACCGACACCATCGCAGCCGTCGAAACACCCGATACCGCGGCAGTCGCGGAGGCCACCGCATTCCTCCAGGAAACGGCCGGCCCCCTCATCGTCCACCATTCCCATCGCGTTTTCCTCTTCGCCTCCCTCCATGCGCGCGATCTCGGTCTCCGGCCCGATCCGGAGCTGCTCTTCATTTCCTCGATGTTCCACGACACGGGGCTCGCGACGCCGTTCTCCGACGCGGAGCAGCGCTTCGAGCTCGACGGTGCCGACCACGCCCGCAAGTTCCTGCTCGACCGCGGGTTCCCGCACAGTGCCGTCGAGGTCGTCTGGACGGCGATCGCGCTGCACACGACGCCCGGGATCCCCAGCCGGATGGGCCCGGTGACGGCCGCCATGAACTACGGCGTCCTGACCGACGTGCTCGGCTGGGGACTGGACAGGCTGGACGCCGGCCAGGTGGACGAGATCGTCGCCGCCCATCCGCGCGGAGAATTCAAGAAGGGATTCCTCCAGGCATTCGTCGACGGACTCAAGAACCGCCCGGACACCACTTACGGGACAATCAATGCGGACATCCTCGAACGCTTTGTCCCGGGATTCCACCGCACCTCGATGGTCGAGCGCATCGCCGACGCGCCCTGGCCGAATTGACGTCGGGGAAACCGGAGGACATCCGATGACACCGCCGGCTTCGGTCCGCGACCGCCGCCGTCCGGGACGGCAGGCCGGCTTCACCGTGTTGGCGGTCGCCACCGTGGTGATGATGGCGACCGCGAGCGCGCCCTCGCCGTTCTATCCGCTGTACCGGGAGCGCTGGGGACTCTCGGTCACCATGGTGACGGTCGTCTTCGCCGTGTACGTCGCGGGACTGCTCGCCGCCCTGCTGACCGTGGGACCCCTGGGCGACCGCCTCGGACGCCGCCCGGTCCTGCTCGCCGCGCTCCTGCTGGCGGCGGTCGGCACCGCCCTCTTCTGGACGGCGAACGGCGCCCCGTCCCTGGTCGCCGCCCGGGTGGTGCAGGGCGTCGCCACGGGAACGGCCACGAGCGGCCTGGCCGCGGGGCTGGTCGAGTTCTCGCCCGCGGGACGCCCGCACGCGGGGACCACGGTGACGTCGGTCGGCACGAACGCCGGGCTGGCCGCCGGCGCCGCGGCGGTCGGGCTGCTGGTGAGCCACGTCGCCCACCCCGACACGTACGTCTTCGCCACCCTCACCGCCGCCTTCCTCGTCCTGGCGGGACTGGTCCTGCTGATCCCCGAGACGGCCGCGCCGGGCGCCGCCCCGACGGCCGCCCGGCGCCTCGGCCCGCGCGTCCCCCCGGCGGCCCGGCCCCGGTTCCTGGCCGCCGTGCCCGCCCTCGTCGCGGGATGGGCGGTGACGGGGCTGTTCCTCGCGCTGACCCCGTCCCTGGTGACCGGCGTCCTGCACGTGACCTGGGGCGCCGCGGGCGGCCTCGACATCGCGGCGCTGTTCCTGGCCGGTGCGGTGGGGGGCGTGTGGTCGCTGCGCCGCACGGCCCGGTCGGCGACGCTGCTGGGAGCGGTCCTCCTGGTCCTCGGGGCGGCGGGCCTGGCGGCGGCGGTCGCCGCGTCGTCGGCGGCCGGCTTCGCGTGCGGTGCAGTCCTCGCCGGCCTGGGATCGGGGATGACGTTCCACGGGAACCTGCGCGCGATCGGGGCGGTCACCACCGCGGACTCGCGCTCGCAGGTGTTCTCGGCCGTCTACGTCGTCAGTTACGCGGCCCTGAGCCTTCCGGCGCTCGCGGCCGGACTCCTGGCACCCGCCTGGGGACTGAGGACCACGAGCTTTGCCTTCATCGGGTTCGTCGGCGTGCTGTCCGCCGTCGCCCTCGCCCACGCACGGGACGCCGACTCGGCCGGGACAGCCGGGACACCCGCGACAGCCGACTCCGCCACAGCGAACATCCACTGACCACCGGACACAGGAGCAGCCATGCAAGCCCTCACCACGTCGGACCGCGAGGCAGGCCTCGGCGGACTGGCCCTGGCCCACCTGCCGTACCCCCACGCCGCCGAGAACGACGTCGTCGTCCGCGTGCACGCCGCCGGCTTCACCCGCGGGGAGCTCGACTGGCCGGCGACGTGGTCCGACCGCGCCGGCCGCGACCGCACCCCGACCGTGCCCGGGCACGAGGTCTCGGGTGTCGTGGCGGCCCTCGGCTACGGAACTACCGGCCTCACGGTCGGCCAGCGGGTCTTCGGACTCACCGACTGGGCCCGCGACGGCTCGCTGGCCGAGTACGTCGCCGTGGAGGCCCGCAACCTCGCCCCGCTCCCCGCCGACGTCGACCACACCGTGGCCGCCGCACTGCCGATCTCCGGACTCACCGCCTGGCAGGGCCTGTTCGACCACGCGCGGCTCACGAGCGGTCAGACCGTACTGATCCACGGCGCGGCGGGCGCCGTCGGCTCGGTCGCGGTGCAGTTCGCGCACGAGGCGGGAGCGCGCGTGATCGGCACCGGCCGGGCCGCCGACCGGGACACCGCGCTCGCGCTGGGCGCGCACGTCTTCCTGGACCTAGACGCCGGCGAACTCGCGGACGCCGGGGAGGTGGACGTGGTCTTCGACGTGATCGGCGGGGACGTCCTCGCCCGCTCGACCGCGCTCGTGCGCGCCGGCGGCACGGTCGTCACCATCGCGGAGCCGCCCACCGTCCGGCCCGACGACGGGCGGGCGCTGTTCTTCGTCGTCGAACCCGATCGCGCGCGCCTCGCGGACCTGGCGCAGCGCGTCCTGGACGGGCGCCTGTCGGTGCGGGTGGGCGCCGTCCGCCCGCTGGCCGAGGCGGCCGCCGCCTTCGCCCCGGACCGGCGCGTCAAGGGCAGGACGATCATCCGGGTCGCGGAGGACTGACGGCCGCCGCCCGCGGTGTCACCGGCCGGGCAGGCGCTCCGTGATCTCCTGGAGCAACCAGCCGTTCCCGTCCGGGTCGCTGAAGGTGGCGTACGAGGCGTAGGAGGTGCGGCCGGGTTCGGGACCCTCGATCCGTTCCTGGCCCGCACCGCGGTGGACGGCCTCCCCGCCCTCGTGCCCGTGGTGGAGAACTCCCCCGGCGTCGTGGAACACCTCGCTCATCCCGACGCCGCGGCCGACGAGTTCCTCGCGCGCCTTCTCGACGTCCGCGACGATGAGGTACAGGCCCTGGACGGTGCCGGGGGCGGTGGAGATCGTTCCCTTGCCGAAGATGATGGAGCACTGCGATCCGGGCGGTGTCATGTGGACCAGCCGGTATTCGTCGCTGAACGTGGTGTCGACGTCCAGGCGGAATCCCGCTGCCTCGTAGAAATTCTTGGCCCGGTCGACGTCGGAGACGGGCAGCACGATGGCTTCGAGCTTCAGATCCATTTCTTTCACCTTCGGGGAAGAGGAATCCGGAAGAAGGCCGCCGGTGGGTGCCCGCCCGGGGCACGGAGGTCAGGACGGCACGGCGCTCACGCGCGGCTCCCGGCCGCACGCTCCGCGGCGTAGCAGACTCCGCAGGTCAGCCGCCGGGCCTCGACGGCCGGGGCGGAGGCGCCCTGCGGGCCGGTGACCGGGGCGCCGGAGACATGCAGGTGCCCGCCGCAGATACCGGCCCCGCAGCGGGCGCAGGCGGCCACGGCGATGGCCGGATCGAGGGTGACCGCCACGGTCGTCGCACGACTCTCCAGCACGCAGTCGTAGCACTGCACAACGGCTCGCCTTTTGTCGCTCACGGGGAATCCGACCCCACAATTTTACACCCGGCCGTTTCCGGTCGCATGTCCGCGATTTCCATCCCGGAATTCCAGGAATATATTGGCAGCCGTTTCGAAACCCGAATTCCGGAATGTGCGCCGGCCCTTACTTCCCCGATTCCTCCGGGTCCTCCCCGGACCGGACGAGCGCGGTGACCAGGTCGTCCAGATCGGCGCCGAGCGGGGTGTCGCAGTCCCACACGGCCTCGTAGGCGATCTCGACGGGCGCCCCGGCCCGGAGGAGGGGGCGGCAACTGGCGTGCTCGTGCGCGACCTTGGACCGGGGCAGCAGCGCCGACCCCAGGCCGATCGCCGCCCATTCGTCGACCGCCCGGAAACTGGCGGCCTCCCCGGGGTAGGCGTGCAGCGCCAGGTCGCCGCCGCGGAAGAGCTCCGTGGTGAAAGTGGTCAGCCCGCAGGTGCCGGGGCCGAGGATGTAGGTGGCGTCCGCCACGGCCTTCAACTCGACCGGGTCGTCGTCGCCGGAGGCGACGGGATCGACCACCACCACGGGTTCCCGCGCGACGACCCGGTGCCGGAACGCCGGCATCCCGGCCACGGCGGGCACAAGGACGATGTCCAGGCGGCCCGCCCGCAGGTCGCCGCTCAGCGGTTCGAGGTCCGCTTCCCGCAGCACGAGGTCGCGTGGACGCTCCAGGGAGCGGGCGGCCTGGAAGACCCGGGCCACCAGATCGGCCCCGATCAGCGGGGACACGCCCAAGCGGATCGTCTCGGCGACCGGGCCGGCCAGCCGCCTGCTGTCGGCGACCAGGACGTCGAGGGAGTCGAGGACGTCGTCGATCAGGGGCAGGATCCGCGCGCCGTGCGCCGTGGGCCTGACCCCGCGCGGCGAGCGGTCGAAGAGCGTGACGCCGAGCTCCTCCTCCAGCCGCGCGACGCCGTTGGACAGGGCCGGTTGCGTGACGCCGTAGGCCCGTGCGGCGGCGCTGAAGGACCCGGTCCGTGACACGGCCTGGACGTAGCGCAAAGCCTCGATGTTCACGGTGACGATTATTCCCTATGGGCGATAACCGACCGCTATACCCGCATTCGCCGAGATCCTCTACCGGGGCTCCGCGGGCCGCCCTACTGTCTGAGGCGTTCCCCCTGTACGCGGCCGTACCGACTCCGGTCCCCGGACGCCGGCGGAACACCTCTCCAGCACACGGGAAGGGCGCGGCGCCCTGTCCCCGCCCATGGGCGATGCGAGCCCCCGCGGCCCCGTGCACCCCCCACACGCACCAAGGAGCACGTCATGTCCAGCAGCACCCTTGACTTCACCGGGCGGAAGGCCGTCGTCGTCGGCGGCACCAGCGGCATCGGGCTGGCCGTCGCCCGCCTGGTCGTCGAGGGCGGCGGCACCGCCGTCGTCACGGGCCGTTCCGAGAGGAGCGCCGCCAAGGCGGCGGCCGAACTGTCCCGCCACGGCGACGCCACGGGCCTGGCCGCCGACCTGATCGACCGCGCCGCCGTGGACCGGCTGCGCGGCACACTGACCGAGGAGCACGCCGACGCCACGCTGCTCGTGAACTCCGCCGGGATCTTCGAGCCGAAGGCGTTCCTGGAGCACACGCAGGACTACTACGACCGCTACCAGGCCATCACCCGGGCCTTCTACTTCATCGCGCAGACCGTGGCCGGCAACATGATCGCCCGCGGCAGCAAGGGGGCCTTCGTCAACATCGGCGGCATGCTGGCCCACCAGGCCATGGCCGCCACCCCGTCCTCGGCGTACTCCGTGGCGAAGGCCGGGCTGCACTCCCTGACCCAGCACATGGCGATGGAGCTCGCGCCGTACGGCATCCGCGTCAACACGGTGGCGCCCGCGGTGGTCCGCACGCCGATCTACGAGGCGTTCATCCCGAAGGACGACATCCCCGCCGCCCTCGACGCGCTGAACACCTTCCACCCCCTCGGCCGCGTGGGGAACCCGGAGGACGTCGCTCCCACGGTGGCGTTCCTGCTGTCCGGCCAGGCGGACTGGGTGACCGGCGCGACATGGGACGTCGACGGCGGCGTCAGGGCCGGCCGCAACCAGTACTGACAGGAGCCGACGTGTCCTACCACGAAGCACATACGCCCCGGAGGCCTTCAAGGCGTTCATGGCCTGGGACACCCAGGTCCTGCGCGGCAGCGACAAGGCCGTCCCGCCGAAGTACACCGAACTTATGCCGGTGGCGGTGGCGTTGACCACCCAGTGCGCGTACCGCATCGAGGCCCGTATTAAGGCCGCGCACGCCGCGGGCGCGACCCGGCGGGAGCTGGCGGAGACCGTGATGATCGCCGCGGCGCTGCGCGCGGGCGGCGGCTACGCGCACGGCTTCATGGCCATGAAGTTCTTCGACCAGGCCGAACGGACCCCCGCCCCCCGACACGTACGCGAAGGCCGCCGCCGGGATGCCCGGCGGCGGCCGTCGTCGCACAACTCGCCCTCGCACGCGGGTAGTCGTGCCCAGGAGCCGCCGGGCTCACCGCGAGTCGCAGACGACCCCGCGGCCCGTATCGCCGTCGCCTGGTGGGAACTAGTATCGCGGCCATGCCGAGCCCCGGGGAGAACGGCCGCAGTCACAGGGCGGCCCCGGCCCCCTGGCGGGCCACTGTGGTGGACCATGACCGTACGGTCGGCCGACCACCCGACGAGCGGACCCACACCGAAGGACAGCCGCTCGCACGGCGGGAAGGCGTACGCATCCACGGTGCGGTCGGGGAAATCAGCTGCGTCGACGCCTCGGGCCGTACCCGCTGGACCCAGCCCATCGCCGGACGTCCCAACGCCGCCCACTTCTCCGGCGGCAGGGTCCTGGTCACGACGGACTCCCTCGACTACACGCCCTGGGGTTTCCTCGGCCCGGCCCTGCTGCTCGACCTGGCGAACGGCGCCCTCATCGCCGAACTGCGCGGGGAACGTGGCGCGGCCCTCCGCGGCGGCCGCTTCCTGCTCGGCCTGGAGGGCTACTCGTTCTTCGACACCTGGGAGCACGACCGTGACGGCACCGTCGTGGACTCCTGGCGCAGCTACGGCCACTACGTCGTCGGCACCGGCGTCCGCGTGGTGGAGGCCGACCGCGCCCTGCCGACCCGCAGCCGGGTGGTCCGGTTGCTGCCCGGCGGTGGCATCGAACGCGGCCCGCAGCTCACCGACCCGCAGGTCCCGCGGCCACTGGTCCTGGAGGACGGCACCATCCTGGTCCTCGACGCCGGGGCGCTGCGCGCCGTCGACCGCCGACTGGAGCACACCGTGCTCGCCGAACTGCTGCCGGTCGACCCCGCCCGGCTCTCAGGCCACGCAGGGGCGTTGCGCCGTGACGGCGACCACATCACCGCGGTCATCGCCGAGCCCGACCCAGGTGATCCCACCCGGCACACCGTTCACACCTGGACCATCGCCCTCCACCCGGGCCCCTGACAGCGGCCCACACCTGCCGGCGCGGGGCCCGGCAGTGCTGCGCCAGGCCCCGCGCCGCGGGACGGGATGCGGTCAGCCCTCCTTGGCGAGGGCCGGGACGAAGCGGGCCGCGTCGATCGTTCCGACGCCGGTCGCCATGTCGTAGCCCTTCACCGCGGTGTAGCCGGTGACGCCCGCGTAGCTGTTGTTCGTGCCGTCCTTCACGTCCACGATTCCGGTGGACGGGTCCGTCGAGGAGCGTGCGTACAGCGAGTACAGGGCCTGGTGGATGTCGCCCAGCCGGTGCCCGGCGGCCTGGTCGGCCAGTGCCACGATGCCGGCGAAGAGCGGGCTGGCCTCGCTGGTGCCGACGTAGACGTCCCAGCCGACCCGCTTCGGGTTGAAGCTGGAGTACACCCAGGCGCCGCCCTTCAGGGAGGCGGACATGGACAGGTCGGGGGTGCCGCGGTGGTCGCCGACCCGCTGCACGCCGTTCTGGTACGAGGGGCGGGAGAAGACGTGGGACAGACCGCCGCCGCCGGCACCGGCGTCGTTGTAGACGCTGTCCGGCGCGATCCGGTCGCCCTTGGCGTCCAGGTGCAGCTGGGTGCCGCCGACGGAGACCACCAGCGGGTCGGCGGTCGGCCAGGCGTTGACCCGGTACGGGTAGTGGGATGTGCCGTCCGACGTGGTGTTGGTGGCGCCGCTGTCGCCGGAGGCGGCGACGAGGGTCACCCCGTGCTTCTGGGCGTCCTTGAACGCGTACCGCAGGTTCTCGATGCTGGAGAAGTCACCCCGGTTGAAACCGGGGAAGCTGTTCTCCGCCACGCCCCAGCTCTGGCTGATCACATCGCCCACGCCGCGGTCGATGAGGGCCTTCTCGGCGTCCATGACCTCGCGCAGGCCGGTGGTGCCGTCCCCGATGCGGCCGACGCCGGTCTCCGCAAGGACGATGTGCGCGTCGGGGGCTACGGCGTGCGCCATCTCGACGTCGAGGGTGGTCTCGCCGGCCCAGGCGATCTGGTCGGCGTCGCTGGTGTCGAAGCGTGGGACCTTGCCCCACTTGACGACGTCGACGTGGGTGCTCTTGATGCCGAAGCGGGCACTGTAGACGTCCAGGTCGTGCTGGACGGTGGGCGAGCCGAAGGGGTCGACGATCACAATCGTGCGGCCCTTGCCGGTGATGCCCGCCCGGTACAGCGGTTCGAGGTCGTACGCCTGGCGGAACTGGCTCGCGGAGTAGCAGGCGATCTGCCACTTCTCCCGGCACTCCGCGGTGGTCATCAGGTTGTGGGCCGCGTTCTTCGACTCCTGCCCGGCAGCGCGCGCGGGCTTGGCTCCCGGCGCCGGCCGCACGGGCGCGGCGACGGCGGCGGACCCGGACAGAAGCGTTGCCGCTGTCGCGACACTGGTGAGGCTGGTGATCCAAGCTGCGGCGACCGCAGTGCGCCGCCGCGCATGAATCCTGCGCATAGATGCTCCTCGTAGTGGACTAGACCACGTTCGGCCGTTGCCCGCGATCTCACTCCGAGGACGCCCACGGGGCAAGGGAATGCCCGTGTGGGACTTGTCACTGCTTGGTCTGATTCGATGGCGTATGCCCGCACGGGCCGCGCCGCATGGAGGCGCGCACGGCGCAGGCTCCAGCCGTGCGGGAAAGGGACATTGAGGTGTCAGGCTGCTTCCGGCCGGGCCGCTGTCGCGTTCACCCGATATCACCGATTTGGCACTTATGTGAGACGCCTCACGACGCGACCGGCAGTACTGAACCGGTCACCCGAAGACCGCATCACAGCGGGCGCACGGCGCGGAGCCGAGGACATAGGTCAGCTTGTGCGCGATGCCGGGCCGGCCGTCCGCAAGGGCGCAGGAGTGCAGGACGAGACGGCGAGGGGCTCCAAGGGCAGCTTCGCCGCAGTCTCGTTCATGTACAGGTAACCATGCTCGCCGAACACAATGAAGTCCTCGGCTTGGCAAGCGGTTCGGGGGCCCAGACGTTGACGCCCTCAAAATGAGGCGGGCGGCCAGCAAGTAGAAGTAGTCCGTGGGGGTATCGACGAGTCAGGGGTCCCGCAGGGCTTCCGCGATCAGCACCACGAGGTCGGCGATCGCTGGGCACGGGTCACCAGAGGGTCCTCATCCCATACGGCCGATCCCCTTCTGGCCACGATGCGCGGCCAGGACCAGGGCACCCGACGACTGGCCGCCGACCACTGACGCGCCAGCAGCGGTGCCCTGAGGGCATGGCCGAGACCAGAGGTCGCTCCACCGGGGATGCGCGCGTCCGGACCACAAACGCGAGCAGGCCAGAGACATCTTCCACGGTGCCGTAGGTGTGGTGGAGCCGGGACCAGTCCGTCCAGCAGAACTGGGGGAGTGGCCAGTTACGACGGGTCAGAACTCGCCGTCGCGCACGCCGAGTCGAAACGCCGCCCACCCCTCCGCGGTGAACCGCAGCGCCGGCAGTTCCGGGTTCTGCGAATCCCGGAGCGCAACGGCCCCTCCGCCGAGGTCCGCGACCTCCACACACGTCTTCGTCCACCGGTTGGTGTAGCTGCTGGTGACCCAGTCCGCACCACTCAGGTCGAGGGCATACAGCTCAGCCTTCACGCCGTCCATCATGGAATCTCCCGTTGCTACGGCATGGACGATCTCTCCCTCCAGCATCACCCCGACGCCCCGTACATGCATCCCGCCCCCCTCTCGGCCCCCCGGGGGCTGTCAGGTGACCTTGGCTGGTCGCGAGGTCTTCTGGCGTCTCGTGCGAGGTACCCCCGGCAGGATCCGACCCTGCACACACGGCTCCGGAGGCCTCTTATGGCATGCGCGTTTCAGCAGGTGACAGGCTTCGAGTTGGGTCTCTCTGCCTTTCCAGTCCACAGGGAGTCCGCACGTTGATGGGTGTGGACCTGCGATGCGCCCGCCGGCGAGTTGAGGCTCGACCACGCTTGGGGATGAGTCGCACAGGTGGACGTCGGAGATCTCAGAGCTAGCCGTCATTACCAGTTTGTACGGATGCTGTCGCGAGCCGCTGCTTGACCTCGCCGCCCGCAAGAGGATCGTTGTGCTAGCTGTCTGAGCGTCTGACGAGTCGGCGTGTGACGTCGCTCGCAACAGTCGAGTTTGCTCCTGTGACCGCCTCTGACCAGCCAGCACTACACAACGTAACCGCCTTCAGTCGCCCGATCGGCTTGACGCACTACGCTCCGTCGCTATGCTGATCTCCGATCACGGAGCGTAGTGCGTCAAGCCGATCGGGCGATAGTGTTTGGGGAAGATTTTACTATTGGCCGCACTTCAAGACCTGGGCGAATGTCAAATTGTCCAGTTTGCGACTTTTCGAGTGCGGATTGATCTTCACTAACGAGGTGTACTACACCCCATCGTCGTCTATCCTCATCTCATGACGACTCTCATGGATCCTCAAGTGCGCGCGCAGATGCGCGCACGCCGTGTTGAGCTCTCCAAGAGGATCGAGGAGCCAACGCCCGAAGAGCGTCGAGTGCAGGAACGGATCAAGGACTCGTTCAGCGGGCTAGATGGAAGCGATGCCGCTTACCTTGCCCTCCTGACGGGCGCCTCGCGTGAGGACCTCCGTCGCGTCGGCGCTGCCTGAGTGTCGCGCACGTGACCAACTCGTCACCCATTCGTCCTACTCTGCGTTGCCTGCAAGCCGATTTGGGCCTGTCGCTGCCGCCGCCGAGTGTGCCCCTCCACAAGGTTGATCACCCCCTGGTGCAGCGCGCCCAAAAGCAGGCTGATGTGGCGCCGGCTGAAAAGATCGTCAGTATCGACGACACCGTACTCCTCAAGTACAAACCTGGCGGATCGCGGTGGCGTGGCGCTGTCTGGGAAGAGCGCGAGTCCATATCTTCTTGGCTGGTGGCTGCGGGTCAGCGCAAAGACGGAGCCAAGGACGACTTTTATCAGCAGCTGTGTGACGAATGCACACGGAAGCGCACTTCGCTGAATCGGCTAGGGCTGGAGCCTGCTCCGGGTAAGCGCACCTATAGCAGGCATCTCCTGCCTACGTCGGATGACCGGCTTCGTCTGGAAGTCGAGCATGCAGACCAGCGGCTTCAGGAAGCCCGCGATGCTGTACCCAAATTGGTAAAAGAAGCTCGAGAGAGCCCCGATAGTGCAGTTCGAGGCGAAGTTTTCGGCACTGAGGTCGAGGCATACGTCTATAGAGCTGTAGGTAGTTACGATGAACTGTATTTGGGGCTACGAGTAGTTGGCCCCGCACCTGAGCAGGTGCATGACATCATTTTGAAGCTGGCAGTTCCTGAGGCTATGGCTGAAGACTGGGCGCCAATCGAGGCACCACATCGCGGGAACGGGCCGGGTGAGATTTTTTATTTCACTCTGCTGGAAGTTCCCGAACTGAACGCTTAAGGGCAGGGCGCTCGAAGTCCTGACGTTTCTTCATCATGCACGGGGGTCCATCTGAATGACACCCGCGAAGGCAGCTTCCATTTGGGCTGAGCGGCTGGCCTGATACGACTCGTTGTTCAGCGTCAGGGGGGACGCTAGCACCCGCCCGGGGACCCACCAGGCGGGTACAAGCTGGATCAGCGAGCGTGCGCTGAGTGGCAGCCGTGCGCCGCATGTTGAACTGTCCACCGCGCTCGGACAAACCGATGAGGGAAGGCACGCCCGACCGCGGTCCCCCTCCAGCAAGCAGTCCTGTAGGTGGGTCATCGAACGTGCACCTACGCTGGCTCAGCGCCGCGTCTGTTACCCCATCTACGCTCGCGGCCACCACCAACGGGCCGGCGAGGGCCGTGCGGGATGTCCACCAGAGATCGGCGGGTTGCGGAAGCACCTACTGATGTATGTCCGGGGAGTTGGCCAGCACGGCATCGTGCCTCGCTGACTGGCAAAGCCCGTCGGCGGCTACAACGCTGCACAAGGTCCGGCGAAGCAGAGTTGCGATCCGCTTACGGGCGAGCTGTTCTCCCGAGACGGAGTGACAGGCCGTCAACTCGCAACGTACGCTGCGGGTTGACTGGATCAGGTGGAGGGGTACCAGGTGTCGAGCGTACGCAGTGAGACCGAGACTGTAATCAAGCGAATCTTGCCCTACTTGGAGCGGCGAGGTTACTCGATCTCGGATGACATTGCCTTTGAGGCTCCAGTACAACTGGAAGAGAGCCGCAAGCGTGGCTTTGTCGACCTTTTGGTAACTTGTGGGGCCAAATCTCCCAAATTTGTAATCGAGGCTAAGCGTTTGGCTAAACCTCTCTCGGAGAAGGATCGCGAACAGGCGCTCCAGTATGGGCGGGCATTGAAAGTTCCCTTCGTGGTAGTTACGAACGGGAGGATGATGCAGTGCTATAACACGAAGAATGGCCTCTTGATTCGCTGGGGCGGGACGAGCGCGGATAAAATTCCGAGCAAATCGCAACTTGCGTTGGTCATGAGGACGTTGAACGCAGACCCTAGTGCGACAATAGTGCCCCTAGAGAAAGTCGGAGACGATGCCACTCTGCCCTTCCGGCCGGGGCTGACTCTGAAGCAACTCAACGCTCTTTTCTCGCGTTGCCACAACAAGATTAGGAATATCGAGAAGGATGAAGAGAATGCCTTTTCCGATTTCTCCAAGCTTCTATTTCTCAAGTTGATTGAAGAAAAATCAGAAGATCCGTACGAGAACTTTCCGATTCCTTACAGTTACAGATTTCATAAGCTGGCCGGCATGCCTGAATCTGACAGCGATCAGGTTCGGACTGCAATCCATTCCATGCTGAACAGCGTTCGGAAGGATAAAAGCTACGGGGATGTCATGGCCGAGCCGGTTCGTCTGCGGAATCCGCGGACGTTCCACGAGATAGTTAAGGAGCTATCTTCTGTGTCCTTCACGGACAGCGGCTTGGACAGTAAGGGCGCAGCCTTCGAATACTTCGTGCGAGCAACCTTGAAGGGTAAGCGTCTCGGGCAGTATTTCACCCCCCGCCCTCTGGTAGAGATTATGGGGGAGATTGCAATCGGCCCTAAGGTGGTTAATGCACTGATGGCCTCCGAGGACGTGAGGGTCCTGGACCCGGCTTGCGGTACTGGTGGGTTCCTGGTTTATCTTCTCAAAGATTCCACGGAGAGACTTCGACGCCATTTGGATGATGGGCGGATCCTCGATAGCACTTATAAGAACATTGTCGAAAAGATTAGGAAGAACGTCTTTCATGGCGGAGATGCCAATGAAGGAGTTGCGGCCGCAGCCAAGATGAATATGATCATCGCTGGCGATGGGCACACCAATATTAGCGCGGGTGATAGCCTCTCCTCGCAATCTAATATTTGGTCGTTCGTTGAGCCGCAATACGATCTGATTTTGACCAATCCTCCATTTGGAACTTCGGAAGCTTCTACGCTTTCACCCGAAGACCGCGCCAAGTACCCTGTTGGTGCGACCACTCGGGGGCAGTACTTGTTCTTGCAGAGAATGACTCTGGCTACCAAGCCGGGCGGTGTGATCGCCACAGTTATCGATGAGGGCCTACTCAATACGGAGACAGGCTGGGAACTCCGGAAATGGCTACTTCAGGAGAACAAGATATTCTGCATTCTCCGTCTACCGGACGAGACCTTCAAGCCTAATAAGATCACTGTTCGTTCGAGTGTCATCTTCATGCAGCGGAGGGAGACGCCAGACGTCGATCTTGAGGATGACTACGCAATCACGTTCTGTGATTTGGAAAGCCTCGGCTACACCGGGGCCGGGGATAAGGTGCGCGGTTTCGACTTGGCTCGCCTGAAATCGGAGCTTTCTGAGCGCATTGGCGTACGGAAGAGCGGCAAGATCGACCATGGTTATTACTGGAAGGCTTATGATGTAGCGGCGTCCTTGGTGTCTTCCAGTTCATCTTTCCGATTGGACCTCAAGCACTGGGATCCGCTGGCACGTAGGCACACCATTGAGTTGATGGATTCGGGGGCATGTACTGTCGAAACCCTGAATCAAATCGATACTAAACGAGGGAAAAGTCCGGCCCCTGAGAGTTATGTGGACGAGAGCGAAGGCTATGCCGTCGTTATCAAGGCCGGTTCATGTTTGACAAAGTACGGAACTCTCTCCTTGGAAGGGGCCGACTACGTAGAGAAGGATACGTACGATGAGATCCCCGAGCGGGCGAAGGTGCGATCGGGTGACGTGCTTCTGGCATCGACCGGTGAAGGGACCTTGGGGAAGGCGACTGTGTACGACCGCCCCGAACCAGCTGTCGCAGATGGTCATGTAACGGTTATTCGCGTGGATCCGGAAGTCATCGATCCATTTTACTTGGCGGACTACCTTAGATGTGGATTCGGCAGCGTTCAGATCAAGCAGCTGTTCACCGGTGCAACCAACATGATCGAACTTACGCCCGAGCATGTTAAGTCCATCATTGTTGATATGAAGAATTCGGTCGTAGAGCAGCGAGAATATTCTACGAAACTTCGAGCGGCGGAAGCTGGCTATCTGTCCTCCATGGCCGCAGCCACTAATGGCTTGGACACGGCTAGGGCCGTGTTTACGGGCAGTCAGACGTTTGAGGCTACTGTGCACTCCATTGCGGAGGCCCAGCAGCGCCCGGCTTAGAGCGATTTTTCCGCTACCACTGCCGGCTCGATAGCGGCGGAGCGGGTTTGGCCGGTGGCCTGCCTGGGCTGGGGCCGGGCATGAGCAGGGGGCCGTACGCTTGTTGGCAACTCGGGCAGGCTTGCCCCTGCCCGCAATGTGTCCGAGTGGCCCCCTGGTCTTGCCTGGCGCGGGTCCCGGACCGGGGAGGTGGCTAAAGCCGTGGAGCCGACCGCCCCAGCCACTGCGGGTTTCGCCCATCGACCCTTCGCCGTTTGGCGGGCGGCCGGCGGCCGGGCCGGAGCGGGGCGAAGACAGGAGCGCGGCCCGAGGCGCCGGGCCGCGCGCCGCCGCGCTGTGCGCGGCGGGAGCGCCTTGAACCCGTAAGGAAGGTTGTTACTCACCGCCGAGTGAGGTGCGCTCCAGCGGGATCATGCGCTCTACTTCCAGGACGCAGGCACGTGGGTTGAGGTAGCCAGCGTGGCTGAACATGGACTCCAAGACTGCTCTGAGAATGAGGTCTACGGTCCCACGCAGCTTGAGGGACTGGAGGCTGTTGGCAGCGAAGCCAGTAGATGGACAGTAGGGCCACCGATTCTCCGCCTTGTCCATCGTGCCCGAAGCCAGCACGTCGAGACAGGTCCATGGGACCTGTCCAGTGTCGGTTGACACGGTTCCAGAGATACCGATGCGCCAGTCCACGCGACGACGAGTCTCGCCCACTCGTTGCTGATGAAGGTTTCGGTACTCGGCGCCCTGCACCACTCTGTGCATGCGGTGGATGACGCCGATCACCTCCGTGAGTGGTAGCGGTCCCGCCTCGTCGCCTTGGATGGTGCCCTCAAGCCCCCAGTGGAGGTCGATGAGCCCGGACGAGCGGACTTCCAGCAGGTGCCGTTGTGAGCGACGCTGCTCGACGTCGTCCTTTACGACGAAGCGGACGAGGTCGGGCCCGGAGTAATCGACGACGTACTGCAGGTTCTCAAGTACTTGTAGGGCCACCGCTTGAGCACGAGCCGGGAAGTCACTGTCTGGGAGCGATTTGACGGCCCGACTAGGCGCAGCGCAGACCCTTGCCGCGAAGCGGTGTGCGTACGGACGATCCATTCCGTAGCAGGCGGAGATAGCCGAGTGGTCTCCTCGCTTCTTCTGCGCAAGCCACACTCTCCCTGCTCGCAGCCCTCTGAAGATCGAGGCTGCGTCCTTGGCTGCAGAGTCGATGGAACCGAAGATCACGGGCCGCCTCTTTGAGTGGTACCTGCTGACTGTGCTGCAACTATCTCTATGCCGGAATCTTCCAGAGTGGCGGAGCGTACTGGTCTGGGCGATTGGTGATCAATAGAGATCGGAAGTCGGAGCGTTGGGCGGGATCGAGGCCCAGGACCTCTGTGAGCCGGCGGAACGTGGTGTGGGTGATGCCGCGACTGCGCGCCTCTGCTTCAAAACGGCTGAGTTCGCTGAGGGCGATGTCGACGTCGAGGGACGCGGCACGCTGGTCGGAGAGCCACAGTGCCTTGTTCCGCTCGTAGTCGATCTCGGAGTACCCACAGATCTCGCGACTGTGCTGCTCGGCCTCTTCGAGACTGCTCGTTGATACGAGGGCACGGGACAGCGTGTTGCGATGCAGCGCGTTGTCGAGGTCAGCCTCGTGGACCGTCGGGCTCTCGTCGGTCAGCGGGACGGGGAGGCCGGCGTCTCGGATTTCGCAGAGGCCGCGGACACCTTGTGCTGCGGCGGCGAGCATCGCGGTCGCCTCGGAGGGGTGCCACTCCAGAACCGTGCTTACCGGCGTCACTTGGTTGGCCGTGAATGTGTGGACGGCGCGTCCAAGGCTGTCTTGGAGGTCCCCGGCAGGGATCTCTCCGTCTAGACCGGGACCAGCAATTAGGAGTCGCACGGGAGCCTTGAGCTGTGCGCAGGCAGCCAGGGTGAGGGCGTCGGCGAGAGGGCTCTTGAGCGTAGGCTCATCGCCCCGAGCGAGGATGTCGCCGCCCACGTCCAGGATGTCGACGGACTCTGGGGAGAGCTCAGTAATGAGCTCTTCGAGTTGCTGAGCCATGCCAACGGCGCCGCGGCGAGGGTCGATCAGCGTCAGAGTATGCGGGAGTTCGGCTGCCAGGCGGGGCAGGGTGGAGCCGGCGGGGGCGACAGGCTCGGCATCTGCGGGGACGGCGTACACGCTTGGCGTCAGCTGTCGCAGCCCGGTGAAGTCGGCCGGGCTGCGGGGCCCCGGCACTGGGTCGACGATCAGGCGGTCCCAGGCGTAGGTGAGGATCACCGCCGGGTCCTCAGCGCCATACAAGGCCGCGTCCAACATTGCGGCGGCGACAGCGTCGCCCCCTCCTCCGGCTGCCACGATCAACCGCGTCACGTGGCCAGCGTACGGGTTCGGCTATTGGCCACTCACCCTATAGTGGCCAGAGGTAATAGCCACTTGATGGGGATGGGAGGCTGCGATGCCGCAGATCGAGGAGGCTCAGCCGAAGTACCTCCAGATCGCGCACCACATCCGCGATCAGATCTTGCGCGGTGACCTCAGGCCGGGGGACGAGGTGCCGTCGGAGCGGCAGTTGGCGACGGACTGGAACGTGTCGCGGCCGACAGCTGCCCGTTCGCTGGAGGCGCTGAGCAATCAGGGCCTGGTCGAGAAGCGGCAGGGGTCGGGTACGTACGTCCGCGGCGTGGAGGTCAACCGGCGGGCCCGGGAGCTCTACGGGCGGGCCCGGCAGACCGGGAAGATCTACACGGCTGGCGAGTATGCGGTGATCACGTCGGCGGGATGGCTCGATGCACCGGACTATGTTGCCGATGCCTTGGGCTTGGCGAAGGAGCGGCGGGCCGTGCATCGCCGGCGGGTGACCAGCAACCAGACCGGACCTATCACCTTGTCGACGTCCTGGTTCGCGCCGGACATGGCTCAACGGGCACCCAGGCTCATGGACCCCGAGCGTATCCAGGAGGGCACGCTCCTGTACGTGGAGCAGATGACGGGGCGCCAGGGGAGCTATGCGGAGGACCGCATGAGCGCCCGCACCGCGACGGAGGAGGAGACGGCGGACCTCGGCCTGGAGGCTGGATCGGCTGTCCTGATCGTGCACCACGTGGTCTACGACCTGCAGGACCGGCCGTTGGAGTTCGCCGAGGCCACCTACCCGCCCAACCGGTGGGCGTTCGAACAGGGTTACCCGCTGACCTGATCGATTCGAGCCAAGTGCCCTGAACCCCTTGCCTGACCTAAGTGGCTAATGCCACTATCCACGAAGTGGCTAAGGCCACTTCGATGGAAGGGGCGCGGTGTGACCGGTGAAAGGCCGTTAGGGAACCGGGGGTCTGCCTGCCGGGGGTGCCGCGGTCGGGGCTGGAAGTTCGTCAGCTCCCGGACGTCGTTGGCGTTATCCGTTGCCAACGGGCGCCCCCGCGCCGGCTCCAAACGGCGCTGCCTTGACTGTGATGGGACCGGCGAGGAGTAACCGCGGATGGATGGCATCAGCAAGGGGCGCCGTGACCACGGCGCTGACGACGGCGAAGTGCTCGGCTCCATGACCCTGTACCCGCTGCCTGAGTCGGTGTGCCGGGCTCGTCGCTGGTTCAGGCACTTCATCGCCAAGCACGAGGTGGCCTGTTCGGTCGACGACTGTGTCTTGATGATCTCGGAGCTCGTGACGAACGCGATCCTCTACGGGCGAGCCGAGGAGGAATGGCTTGTGCGGGTGGAGTGGCGACGGGATGGGAAGTCCTTGCGGGTGGAGGTGCACAACCCGGGCTTCCCGGCAAGTGTCCGGCTGCGGTACCCGGCGGCCAATGAGGCCCATGGCCGTGGGCTGGGCCTCGTCGATGCTTTGTCGGACTCCTGGCGTGCCGGCCCCAGTCGCTTCGGCGGGACGGTTGTGTCGTTCGAGATGGCCGACGCCTGGCCGTCGTGAGCGGGATGCGATCTGGCCTGTGGGCCAGCTAGCGTGCTTGTCGGCCAGCTAGGTACGCTGGTTGACCAGTTGACTTGCTCATTCCCGACTAGGCGGCGCCCGTGGCGTACGAAGTGGCTGCACCGAAGTACGTGCGGCTCGCGCAGACGATCCAAGGTCGGATCGAGGACGGCACTTATCCGCCGGGGTCGCTGGTGCCGAGCGAGAACCAGCTTGTGCAGGCGTTCGGAATGTCGCGGCCGACTGTCGTCAGGGCTCTTGAGCTGCTCAAGCGGGACGGTTGGCTGGAGTCCCGGCAGGGCTTCGGAACGATCGTGCGTGGCCGTCCGGAGGTCGTCGAGCAGCGTGACCGCCGAGGCCGCGAAGCCTTGGAGCGGGACGAGTCGCGGACTTCGGGGCGCCTCGTCGAGGTGGGGGAAGTCCAGGTCCCGCGCCGAGTTGCGTCCTTGCTCGGCCTGCCGCAGGGTGCCAAAGCGCTCGTGCGTCGCCTTCTGGTCGAGGAGGACGGCGAGCCCGTGGAGCTTGCTTCTTCCTACTTCCCGGCCGGCTTGGTCGAGGGGACTGAGCTAGGCAGCTCCGAGCTTCTGACCGAGAGCCCGCGGGCGCATCTGGAAGCGCGCAAGAAGGTGCGCTTCGATCACGTCACCGAGCGCGTCTCGGCGCGTCTTGCGGGCGACGAGGATGCGGGCCTGCTGGGGCTGACCGCGGGGGACCCCGTGCTCGGCGTCCTAGTGGTCGCGCGTGATGCCTCCGGGAGGGCGTTGCAGATCGTCGATGTCCTGCTTCCCGCTGATCGGCAGGAACTTGAAGACACCTATCGGCTCAACTGACCTGCGGATAGCCGTCGGTTGAGGTCTGCTGGCCCTTCAACTCCACTTGACAAGTCAACCTGGCGTCCTTAGCTTCGAACTTGCTAAGTCAACCTGTCATGTGACGGGTTGATGTGACCCGCCAAAGGAGATCTGTTGTGCGTGTGATCCGTGTCGAGACCTCGGCGGCGACGATCCTGCTGACCGAGGCACCTTCGCCCAAGGTCCGGGACCGGCAGACCGGCGAGATCGCCAAAGACGCCGTAAGCGGCGAAATCCTGATGACCGTCGGCGTCGTCTACATCGACGAGGGGGAGTCCTCGCTGATCCAGGTCACCGTGCCGGAGAGCGGGGTGACCGAGGGACTGGCTGTGGGCTCGCCGGTCGCGCTGCCCGGCCTGGTGGCCCGTCCGTGGGAGAGCGTCTTCAACGGGCAGAGCCGCCACGGCATTGCCTACCGGGCTCTTGCCGTGGCGCCCGGTGTGTTCGCGACGGCCGGGCAGGAGGCCTGACGCCGGTGTCCGACCTGCTGACGCTCATGGAGGTGGGTGGGCCGCTCGCTGCGATAGGCGGCGCGGCCTACGCCCGGCACGCGCATCCGGCGGCGTACTGGTCCACGGTCGGGCTGCCGTTATCGGTGGCCCGGCTGCTGGCCTCGTACTCCTCCACCATGGAGGCATGCGGCCTGACGGTCGAGCCGTCCCGCTGGCGGGCTCTGGCCATCAGGGCGACCACTCGTCGCGAGGTCCGTCCTGTGCCGCCGCGCCGCGGGCTGGTTCGTCCGACATCGACGGGCCTTTGCATGCGGCTTCGCTTGGCCCCGGGGCAGGAGCCGGCAGATGTGGCCGCCTCTACCGAGCGACTACGTCACGCCTGGGGCGTCCATGCGGTCCACGTCCGGGACATCAAGCCTGGCGTCGTCGAACTGCGGCTGGTCGGCTACGACGTGCTGCGGAAGGTGCGGATGCCCCGGAAGACGGACGCCGACTTCCTCAAGATCCCGGTGGCGCTGCGGGAGGACGCGACCGCCTGCGTCCGTGACTACCGCGTCGTGCCGCACCAACTCGTCCTCGGCGCGACCCTGTCGGGCAAGTCCATGTTCCTCCGGAACCTCTTCACCGGACTGGCCCGACAGTCTGTCGTCCTCGTGGGGATCGACTGTAAGCGCGGAGTGGAGTTGGCGCCCTTCGCCGCTCGGCTCTCGGCTTTGGCGACCGATCCGGCGCAGGCGGCGGAACTCCTGCCGGCGCTCGTCCAGGAGATGGAGGACCGCTACGACCTGATCAAAGCCCGGCAAGGAATTGCCCCCGGCGCGTCGGACGAGGAGATCACCTCGGACATTTGGGGTCTCCCCGAGGGCATGCGCCCGGCCCCGATCGTGCTGTTCATCGACGAGGTGGCCGAACTGTTCCTGGTGGCGACCCGCAAGGACGAGGAACGGCGTGACGAGATGGTCACGCACCTCATCCGGCTCGCTCAACTCGGCCGCGCCGCAGGCATCTACCTGGAAGTGTGCGGCCAGCGCTTCGGCGCCGAACTGGGCAAGGGAGCCACCATGCTCCGGGCCCAGCTCACCGGCCGCGTCTGCCACCGGGTCAACGATGAGGCCTCCGCGAAGATGGCGCTCGGCGACATCGCCCCCGAGGCCGTCGAAGCCGCCTGCGCCATCGCCCCGGAACGCCCCGGTCTCGCCGTCGTCGGTGACACCTCCGGTGGCTGGTCTCGCATCCGCACCCCTTACCTGTCCCTCGCCGAAGCGGCCGCGATCTGCCGCGAGACGGCCGATCTCGCACCGGACGTGCACAGGCTCGTGCCGTTCCGCCCTGACGTGCCCACCGCTGCACTGCAGAGGCTCCCGACGCCGGCCCCGCTGCATCGTCCGGTGACCGAGTAGCTGCTCTTCACCCCTCTGCAGGCGCGAGTAATTCGCGCCTTGTCCTTACCCAGCCACGCCCTGAGTCCGGAAGGAGAACCTGTGTCCCGCCCCTCCGTATCCGAGGTCTCCGCCTTCGTCGCCGACCTGGTCGCTTACCGCAAGTTCGGTGCCGGTGATCTGTCCGAGTTGATGTCGCGCAAGGCCGACTTGCTGGAGCGCATCGCCGCCGAGTCCCCAGGTGACCCCGCAAAGGCGGAGATCGCTGCCGAGGCCCGTGCCTACGCCGACCGGCTGCGGGGCGAGTAGTCCATGCGTGCCCTTCTGGCCCGGGTCGATGCAGTGCTGGTTCAGGCGGTCATCGCTGCCGCACTGTCCTTCGCCCACCTGCACGACGTCGCTGCTGCAGCTGGGCAGGACGGCTGGAAGGCCTGGGCCTACCCCATCTCCGTCGACCTCCTGCTGGTGGCGGCCTGGCGGCGGTTGCGATCCGGGAGTTCCCGGGCGGCCGGCTGGTGCTGGTTCCTGATCTCCCTGGTCGCCTCACTCGGCGCCAACGTCGCCACCGCGGGACTGCTCGACCTGGCCGACGTACCGGCCTGGCTGCGCATCCTC
The DNA here is from genome assembly GCF_044751205.1 of Streptomyces sp. NPDC088732. Taxonomy (NCBI): domain Bacteria; kingdom Bacillati; phylum Actinomycetota; class Actinomycetes; order Kitasatosporales; family Streptomycetaceae; genus Streptomyces; species Streptomyces sp. NPDC088732. Next base: position 221,604 of record NZ_JBIVLI010000007.1, on the reverse strand, counting down.
GTCGCGGGCTGGCCGGCGGTTGCCTTCCTCGGCGGCACGCTGCTCGCCCACACGGCGCCGATGCCCTCCATCGACGACGAACCGCACGACGACGCGGACGCCGAGCCGCTGCCGGAACCACGGGCCGCACTGCCCTCACCCCCGGCGAACCCTCCCACCCGGACGCAGGCGGAGATTCCGCCCGCCCTCGTCCAGCACGCCCGCAAGATCGCCGACGACCACCGGGCCCGGACCGGAACCGCCATCGACGCGACCACGCTTCGCGCCCGGCTCGGCGTCGCCGCCCCACTCGCCGAAGCCATCGCCGCCCAACTCACCTGACCTGGAGCAATCGCCCTTGCGCCCGACCACCCTGCGCGCCCTCAAGCGCGCCGCAGAACTCGTCCGACAGAACCAGTTCACCGAAGCCGTGCTCGTCGCCGAGCCGGTCATCCTCGCCGCCGACAACGCCGAGGGAGCCGAGATCCGCCGCTGGCTGACCGAGCACGTCCACGACTTCACCAGCCACCAGGAGGCCTCTTGATGCCCGCCAATCGCCGCTTCCGCAACGTCCGCCGCATCGGCCCCGTGCAGGTCGCCACCTACTTCGACGGACGCGGCCGCACCAAGCACACCGCCGCATGCACCGTCCCGCGCTGCGGCTTCTCCACCGACTACGACAACCGCCCCGCCGCCGAGCTCGCCGCCCGCACCCACCGCTGCTCGGCCCGCTGAGGAGGCGCCCGTGACCGTCACCCTGCCGCTCGTCGCCGTCCTGGGAGTCATCGCTTGGGCCGCGATCAAGTTCCTCGGCGTCCGTATGTGGGTCGCCGTGGTGATCGCCCTCTTCGGCTTCTACCTCGCTGACACCTTCCTCGCCCCCGCCATCGACTCCGGCACCCGCTCCGGGGTCGAGATCGTCAACGGCACCCACGACTGAGAGGAGACCCACCCATGCTCCGCCCCAAGATCCCCGTTATGCCCGACGCCCTGGCCGTCCGGGACGACCACGCGCAGGCCTGCTCCTGCCGTCACTCCGCAACCCACGTGGCTACCCGGGCGCCTGCCCGCGCCGTCACGCCCTACGTGAGTGCCGGGGCCGGCCTCGTCGTGGCCCTGGTCGTCGTAGGCAGCGTCCTGACCGCGCTGCTGGCCACCGTCGCCCTCACCGCCGTGGCCGTGGCCATTGCTGCCCTGGTCCTGCGCTCCCTGTTCAACACAACCACCGAACGATGACGGTCCGCCGGGGCGGCAACACGCCGCCAAGCATCCGACCGCCCCGGCAGGCCCAGCCCCTCACGACCGAAATCGAAAGGACAGAGGACATCATCACCCGCCCCGCAACACCCCCAGTAGCCGAGCTCGGGCAACTCGCCTCCCTCGGCACCCTCCCAGCCCTCGCCCGACAGCTGTCCGGGCTCGGCGGCTGCGCACGACCGGTACGACTCGACGGCTACCGAACGGAACACCGAGTCGACCCGGCAACCGGCGAGATCGGACCGGTCCTGCACCACCTCGACTCGACGACGCTCCCCGCCGGCCGACTGCTCGTGCCGTGCAAGAACCGTCGGGCCACCCGATGCACCGCCTGCGCGGAGACCTACCGCCGCGACACCTACCACCTGATCACCGCAGGCCTGCGCGGCGGCAAGGGAATCTCCGAACATGTGGCCACGCACCCCCGGGTGTTCGCCACCTTTACCGCGCCGGGCTTCGGGCCCGTCCACAACCGGCCCGCCGACAGCCGTGGGGGAGTGCGCCTCTGCCGGTGCGGCCTGCTGCACCACCAAGAGGACGACGCCCTCGGCACACCGCTCGACCCGGACACCTACGACTACGAGGCAGCCGTGCTGTGGAACGCGCACGCCGGAGCCTTATGGCGGCGCTTCTCCATATACCTGCGCCGGGAGGTCGCCAAGCGCGCTGGACTGACCCAACGCACCTTCCGCGACCACGCGCGACTGTCCTTCGCCAAGGTTGCCGAGTACCAGAAGCGCGGCGCCGTCCACTTCCACGCGGTCATGCGCCTCGACGGCCCGGAGGGCGGCTCCACACCGCCCCCGGCCTGGGCCACCGCCGAGCTACTGGCCGACGCGATCCGGGCTGCTGCCGCTGTGGTCTCCGTCGACGGCCCGGCGATCGACGGCCGCGCGCACACCTTCGCCTTCGGCCGCCAACTCGACGTCCGCACCATCCGCAGTGCGGACTTCGACGGTGGCACAGAGCTGACCGAGCGCGCTGTCGCGGCCTACATCGCCAAATACGCCACCAAAGGCGCCGAGACAGCCACCGGCACCCTCGACCGCCCGCTGCGGCTGCTGGCCGAGCTGGGGCATCTGCGGCTCTCCGAGCACGCACGCCGCATGATCCGCACCGCCTGGACCCTCGGCGCACGCCCCGAACTCGAAGAGCTCCGGCTGCGCGCCTGGGCCCACATGCTCGGCTTCCGCGGCCACTTCTCCACCAAATCCCGCCGCTACTCCACGACCCTCGGCGCCCTACGCAATGCCCGCGCCGAATGGCGTCGCACGGAGGCCCTGACCGCGCTCGGCGTCGACCGTCACGACGAGACGACGCTCGTCCTTTCCCACTGGGTCTTCGCCGGCACCGGGCTGACCCCGGGCGAAGCCTGGCTCGTGGCCTCACTCGCACCCGCCCTCGGAACGGAAGGAGAACCCACACCGTGACTGGCAGCCGCGACGAGCTGATGACCGTCCCGCAGATCCTCGCCGAGCTCGGCGGGGTGTCCCGACGCACCTTCTATCGCTGGCGCGAACTGGGCCACGGCCCGGACGCCTTCAAGCTGCCGAACGGCGAGCTACGAGTGTGGCGCAGCGACTTCGTTGCCTGGCTTCGGCAATTGGAGGGGACCGCGGCATGAAGTCTCTGCAGGTCAAAATCTGGGGCGTCCGTAAGCGGCCCTACAAGACACCGTCATACGACGTGCGCTGGTCGGTGGCTGGCCAGGTTTTCTCCGAGACGTTCAGGACGAAGGGCCTCGCCGACCACTACCGCTCCAAACTGCTGCGGGCCTCGCATGACGGTGAGGAGTTCGACGTCGAGAGCGGCCTCCCCGAGTCGATGGCGGAGAAGAAAGCCTCACTGACCTGGTACGAATTCGCGCTCAAGTACCTGGCCATGAAGTGGCCGCACGCAGCGCCGAACACTCGCGTCAGCATCAATGAATCCCTGGCATCGGTGACCGTGGCACTCCTTGACGAGCGTCCTGGCCGTCCGGCCGCGGAGGAGTTGCGGAAGGCCCTGCGCAACTGGGCATTCGTCCTGCCAGGGCCAACTGATCGGGAACTCCCACCGGACATAGAAAACGTCCTTCACTGGGTCGCCAAGGCCTCGCGCCCTCTCGCCGATCTCGGTGAGCCCGTGATCGCTCGCACCGTACTGGACTCCCTCAAGCTCAAGCTCGACGGCACTGCCGCAGCTGCCGAGACCGTGCGTCGGAAGCGACGGACCCTCGTCAACGCCATGCATTATGCCGTCGACCTGGGCGAGTTCTCCGAGAATCCGCTCGGCGGCGTGAGGTGGCAGAAGCCCAAGGTTTCCAGCGAAGTAGATCCTCGGGTCGTCGCCAACCCTCACCAGGCCCGCTCCCTGCTGTGCGCCGTGTCCTACGTCGGCGGCTACCGGCGTGCCCGTGGTCGACGTCTGGTGGGCCTGTTCGCGGCGATGTACTTCGGGGGCCTGCGCCCGGCCGAAGTGGTCGGGCTTGCCGAGACTGATCTCACGCTGCCAGCCGCCGGGTGGGGCTCCGCCCTGCTGCACCGAACGCGCCCCAGTGTCGGAAAGCTGTGGACGGATTCGGGGGAGAGCCACGACGACCGCGGGCTGAAGAACCGGCCGGCCGAGGATGTGCGGCGGGTTCCGATTCCTCCGCATCTCGTGGCGATCTTTCGGGAACACCTCGACACCTTCGGGACCGCCGACGATGGGCGGCTGTTCTTCAGCGAGGGCGGGGGAGTGGTCTCCTCGTCCTCCTACTACCGGGCCTGGCAGGAGGCTCGCGTGCTTGCGTTACCGCAGGCCGTGGCCGCCTCACCGCTCGCGCGCCGTCCCTACGATCTGCGGCACTCGGCGCTGTCGACCTGGCTGAACGCCGGCGTGGACGCCACGGAGGTTGCCGAACGGGCGGGCAACAGCGTGGAGGTGCTGCTCAGTCGCTATGCGAAGTGCATCGACGGGCGGCAGGAGGTTGCAAACCTCCGCATCGAGGAGTTGCTGCGCGAATACGAGTAGGCGTCTTGTTAGCCGGGCAAGCAGAGCGCCCCGCCGGGCAAGCATTGGCGGGGCGCTCTGCATACAGTGGACGGCGTTGAGATCAGTGACCACCCCGGTCTAGTGGCGAAGTTCGAACCAGGCTGCGACCAGGCTGACGGCGATCGTGCCAGCCTTGTACGCGGCACCCCGTACCGCGTAGTCCGTGAGTATCCCCCGATGGCTACCCACCCACTTGCGAACGCGACGGACGGCGGTGGTCAAATTCTGATTGATTATGGACCGCCGAGGCCTAGACTTCATATGTCGATCCTTTCTGCGTCTTCAGGGCGTGCGGGGACGGCGTGCAGGGAGCCCTTCCGTCAAGGTTTCGCGGCCAGTCGGGGGCTCCCTTGGCACGTCTGCAACTTTACAACTTTGAGGCAGGCAAGTGGGGTTGACTGCGACGAGTTTATGGCTCTGCAGTTGACCGGCGTTGACTGCAGTTTAGGAATTTAACTTAAGGTGGCGTAAATATCCGATAGCCTTTCAACTCTTGATGAAGGCTTTGGTGGCGGTCTTCTCCCTACCCTCGTCGGAGCGCTGAGCCTCAGTTGCGCGCTCGTGCTAGCCAGCCGTTGATGGGGTGCGGGGCTCAGCGCCCCCGAACGTGTGTATGTCACTGAGGGCGCCGAACGCATGGCCGACCATGTGTAAGTGCTGCTGAGCCAGTACGCCAAGTGCATCGACGGCCGGCAGGAGCCGCGAACCGCCGGATTGGGGACCCGCTGCGCGAGAACGAGTGACGATCGACGCGCTTCCGCGTGGACTGGCCCTTGGACTCGTCTGGGTGCCTTCGTCATTTCCGCCACCGGACCTGGGCCGATGCCGCAAGATCCCGTCCACGGATAGTCCACAGACCCCGTCCTACGCCCACTTTCGGCGGCACACGCCTGCGCATACGCAAAGACCCCGCACTCAGCGTCTTGGCTGGTGGCGGGGTCTTTTGGCACCTCGTGCGAGGTGCCCCCGGCAGGATTCGAACCTGCGCACACGGCTCCGGAGAGCGCGCTTGTGACATGAACGAACGCCGCGCTGACCTGGGGCGGAGCCACATGGGCAGCGTTCATGCCTCCGCGCCACACGCCCCTCACACGCGTTCGGGCATCCTGTTCGACAAGGATCGCGTGTCCTGGTCGGCGATCTTCGGTCCGCGCCCTCAAGGCTAGTGGGCCCCAACAAGACCGGTTGCACTACAGACCAGAACGGCCGTTAGTGTGCCACGGTGATCGACATGAACGCGTCCGAACTCGGAGTCGAAGCCGCCCGTCGCCTGAAGCAAGCCGACTGCTGCGAGATAGAGCCCGGACTGAGTGACAACGAGTTCGAGCGCATCGAGGCGGAGTACGGATTCCAGTTCGCCGACGATCACCGCGCCTTCCTCGCCGCTGGCCTACCTGTCTACTCGCCACCCGAGGAAGGAGATACCTGGGCCAATCCCTGGCCGGACTGGCGCAATGGTGATCCCTCCGACCTGCGCTCCCATGTCGCATGGCCGACCAGGGGAGTGATGATCTCAGTCGAAGAGGGGTACTGGCGCGCTGAGTGGGGCGCACGACCCGCGCAGCAGCAAGTCGCCCGCGCCGTCGCCGAGCGCCACCTAGCAGTCGCGCCGCGACTGGCCCCCCTATATGCACACAGGTTTCTTCCAGCGGCTCGTGGAACCTACGGGCAGCCCATCCTGTCGATTTGGGGCACGGACATCATGTACTACGGGATGGACTTGGCCCATTACATCGAGCAAGAGTTCAACGAAGATGCCGAGCGGGACTGGAGCTGGAAGCCGAAGGCGACCGTTTCCTTCTGGCGGGACTTCGTGAGGTAGATTCAGGCCCTGTTGATTGCCCATGCGGACCGTGAGGCCCTAGACCAGTTCAGGAGGTCAGAGCCCCTCCGTTGAAATACTGTCGAGCTCTCGGTCTAGTCGACTCTTGGATGGGGCACCGGCGGCCCAGTCGGCCGCAGAGGGTGCTAGCTCAAGGATTTTGCTAGTCACGAACTCGCAGGCGGCCACGAAGTCTTCAGCAGCACCTCGGCTGACGGAAACACCTTCGTGATTAATTTCTGCGCGCATATATTGAAGCTGACGACACATCATGTATACATTTTCGGAGAGGCCTTGCGGTATCAGCAACTTCAACATACTCGCAAGGTCCTTAGGCCGTCCGCGACGACTATCGACCGGGGCTGTAGCGACTGCATGCCGAGCCGTCAACTCGACGGCACGATAGGCAAGCAGTACGCCTGCCTCCGGCGACACGCTAACCAGAGCCCGTGGATCGCTGGCGCCAGGTAGGGACAGGGGCGCTGGCTCGGTCGCGACGCCATCCTGTGCCTGTGCCATCTGGCGTTGTTGGTCTAGCTTGCTCGCCTGATCTTCGAAGTTGAAGGTACCGGCAAACGTCTCAGCTGATTTGAGGCGATCAAGGAGGTTTGCAACGTTTATACGGAATCGCCATGCCAGCCATGCGAGAAAGGCCGGCCAGACGAAAACCTTTGCGTATTCCAGCACCAACTTGGCAACGTTCACCGACACATTCTGCCTCTCGTTGGCCCGCGATGTCTGTGGTTTGACTTGACTCGTTCCAGCGAGACGTGGCGACGGAGAGCTTGCCTGGCAGCGCTTGACTGTGCCTGACCAGCATGGCAGCGGAGTGGAGTGGCGGGTGCGTGCCAGGTGATTCCATTCGCTCGTCACGAGTCTGCTGGTCGCACCGGGCAGGACTACTCCAGGGAAAGATCCTCCCTGAGAATTCTGGGAGTGTCCTGGATCTCAAGAACCTCTAGTTCGACGTCAAGCTCGGCAAGCCGTTGAGCGCATCGGACAAGAGTTACCTGAGAGAACGTGAAGAGCGCTTCTGGCGTGGCCGGCCGGCCGCCAAAGGCAAGGACGACTTTCGTTGGCTGGAAGTCGTGAGGGATCTCGCGTTTTCCGTGGCTCTCTCGCCTAACGACCTCCTGCATCTTTGGAACCGTGTCTGGTTGGCGCCGTAGCGCTTCGACGGCGACTAGGGCTTGATTGAAGAGATGGCTTGCCGAGACGGACCCATCCATACGTTTCACGTGTATGAGCTCATTATCCGGACCTAGGAGATCGCAGACTTCGAAACCTCTCGGATGCTGCGCTGTGTGCAGCAACCGCGTATCCAAGCGCAGATAACGCGGATCATCGTGTTGAACTGCGAGATTGTATCTGCCCTCGGTGGCCCTGCCAATATTTCCCTTGGGTTCTTTCACTTCACGTGGCCAGTCGGAGATTGAGAGGCTACTCGTCTTGGCTAGGATCTTTTCGACTTTCAGGCGCAGCAACTTCAGGTATGCGCCCCCAATGTCGAACCAGCGGCCTTGGTGAAATACGTACCTCTTCCCCTCGTGGTCGGTTTGAAAGGTGATCCACTTATCCCCGTGAATGGCTCTAGAGATGGAAAATCCATCACTGTTGAGACCTTGAACGGTGATTCGCTTCAGGGCGTCAAAGCGAGTTGGTGCGTCGCGGTGGGCGAGCGGTTGTAGGAGGTGGTGCAGTTCCAGATCCTCGGGTTGCTCCTCGCGAGCTGCGCCTGCTCCCCGGATCCTGTAGCTATCGGCTTCTCCGTGCTCACCTTCCTGCCATTCCGCTGGCCATGTAAGGGCAATCAAAGGTGATGCGGGTTCGAGGGCTTGGGACAGTAGCCTCTCAAGTTGATTGAGCTCAGGAGCGCCAGGTCGCAACGGGCGGGTGTGCTCGAAGTGTTCAAGTCCTTTAGCTGGTGGTTCATTCTCGACTGTGTCATGGAGGTAGCGCAGGTCGGCAAGCAAGTCTTGAGGATTCTTGGCAAGCGGCAGGCTTAGCCCGTCGGCCCCCCTGACCGTTGCGTAGCTGTCTGCTTTGCCGGCTGCTGCGGTCAGCCCAGAGACCGAAATTCGCCCGACTAGTCGGCTTATTACCTCGCCAATTTCTTCAACGCCGAAGGCATCCAAGGAAGCTCCGGATGGAACGCTCGTGCGTGCAGTTCTGGCAAGCGTATCCATTGTATGGCTCGTTAGCGATCGAACTTGGTCTGCACTCGCTTTACGTATAGCGAACCGCAGTCCGAATCCGGGGTCGAGTAGCATGGGATTCAAGAGAATGTGCCCGAATCCCCAGGTTAGCGCGTAGTCGTGCTCTTGCAGGGGAATTATGAGGGCTGCGGCAGAGGTTATATTTCTTAGCTGGGGATTTTGACCCACAAGTGAGATTAGGTGAGGCATCCACCGGGGCTCGTCGGTGCTTATCTTCCCGGTGACGAGGAGCGATTGAGTGCCACCTATGGACACCTTGCGCATCTGGAAATCGTCCTCATTCTCTGCATATTTCTCCTGTATGCAGAGTTCGAGGGGCTCATCTGTGGGCCGGGAAAGTCGGTAGACCGTCGCCTTCTTAGCCGGTGCTTGCTGGCGCGCCATGACCTTACCCCCAAAGTCAAGGATCCGCCCATGTGCGGAAGGGGTACTATGTTTCCATATCTTCCGCTGACGTCACAGATGTCTGACAGTGTCAATCCGATACTGTTATCCGAATCTTTGATCGAATTTTTGGATGCCGCAGCGCGCGTCGTACGGGGTCAGTCACCGGGAGATCGGCCCACCACGCAAGGCCCGTATACCGTGGCAACGTGAAGCAGTTACCGCAGCCAGGCATGAATCTCATGCGCACATACGTCCGGCACGTTCGCGTAGGCCCAGGCCGCGCGACGCTGGCGCGCAAGGTGCTCAACGCAGACTTGCGCGACCACCCACGTGAGGTTGAGACCGTGACTCGGTTCGGGGCTCGGATGCGGCTGGACACGCGCGACCTCATCCAGCGGTATGTGTACCTGTTCGGGATCTGGGAACCGCATCTGACCCGCTGGGTGGCGGGCAGCCTTCGCCCGGGTGACACCTTCGTGGATGTCGGGGCGAACGTTGGATATTTCTCGTTGCTGGCGGCATCCCGTGTCGGCGTGACAGGGCATGTGGTCGCGGTGGAAGCATCCGCCGCGGTTCACCGCCGCCTGATCGAGCACCGCGATTTGAACGGCTACGGGGCCATAGTCCGCGCCGTGAACGCTGCTGTCTCCGACAAGCGGGAGACGCTGCGCTTCGTGCTCGCCAGTTCGCAGAACATTGGGGCCAACAGCATCGTCCCGTACGACGGGCCGGCAGAGTCTTCCTTCGAGATGACAGCACAACCGCTGGGGGAACTGCTGCGGGCCGACGAACTCCGGTCCGCGCGGGTCATCAAGGTGGACGTGGAAGGAGCGGAGGGCGCCGTGGTGCGGGGCCTAGCCGGTCTGCTCGATCAGCTCCGACCGGATGCAGAGGTGGCCATCGAGGTCAGCCCCGAACGGATGGCCGCGCTTGGCGATGACGCCGGAGACTTGATGGACACGTTTAGGCGCCACGGGTTTCACCCCTATCGCCTGCCCAACTCCTACGACCCCGGGGACTATCCGCAAGCCATCCGGCGGCCGGTGGTGCCGATGCGCTGGCACGGTCCGGTTATCGAGGAGAGCGAGTTGGTCTTCTCGCGCGTTGACGCGGAAAGGCTCGGCTGACCTCGCCTCCCCTTCATCTGGCGGGCTGACTGCCCTAGGCTCACGACCCGTTGGACAGGTCGTGCAGGGGGGCTACGTGGATCTGCTCGGACAGCTCGTCACGATCCTCGCCGTGCTGGTCGGCGCGTTGTCGACTCATTGGGCGAACCATCGGATGGAGCAGACCAAGCTGCGACAGATGCTGTTGACGAGGTGGGATGAGAAGAAGCTGGAGACGTACGGCGAGTACGTGACCTACGTCCGGGCGTCCATCCACGCCGCTGTGTTGCTGTACGAGACCACAGAGGGGCTACGGGACGAGCCCCGGGACGTACGTGACTTGCGGGGAAATCTCACAGACCTGGGCGTGGCACAGTCCAGCGCGTTCGAGCGGGTCATGCTGCTGGCTGAGGACAGCGTGGTTGCCGCCGCTCACGAAGTGCAGGAAGCCGTCGCCGCTGTGGTCTGGCAGGCTCGCGGGGTCGTGGACGGGACTTTGGAGGACTGGCGCAAGCGCAACGCGGATGCGTTCGCGGCCATCAACCGGTTTCATCAGGAAGCACGGGACGACCTCGGAGTGAGCGGCAACTTCGCCGGCGAAGAACACACCGCACGCGGTCTGTTGCTTCCCGGTGCGCGGACAGAGGCCGCCGATGAATCATGACGGCCCCCATCTGCGGGAAATCAAGCCTGGCCGGCGTCCCAATCGAGGCCAGTCAAAGCCCGTGCGCGCTCTTGGACCACGGCCATGCGCGCCTCGCGCTCGCCGGGGTGGACGTGTGCTGTCTGGCCTGTGCTCTGGCCGGGCCACTTCCGGTACAACAGCCCGGTTTCCGCGCTGAACCACCCTCGGCTCACCGCGTTCAGCGCAAGGAGTAGACCGGTGTCCTCAGACGCGGGCAGGGCCATCCATCCGCCGAGAGCAAAAAGCATGTCTCTCCGAACGATGAGGGTCGCTGGATGTACCTGGGCCCGGTAGTCGTTCGCCTTCCAGTGGTCGAGTACAGCGCCGCGTTCGATGACGCCTTCCGCGGGGTCTTGATCGAAGCCGACAGTGGAGCCGTCAGGGAGCAAGTCGAGTACCCGCGAGGTCGCCCAGTGCACGTCAGGATGAGCGATGAGCGCCGCGAGATCCCGGGCAAGGCAGCCAGGGGTCAGGCGGTCATCGGCATCCAGCACCTTTACGAACTCTCCCCTCGCACGGGAAAGCCCCAGCGTCCGCGCCATCGCTGCGCGGCCAGCCCGACCCTGGCCGAAGCTCACACGAGGGTCGTCAGGAACGAATGGTGCGACGGCTTGGGTCTCTCCGTCTTCCTGGATGACCCATTGCCAGTCCCATCCTTCGGGAAGGTCTTGGTCAAGGAGGGAGCTGTACGCCTCAGGCAGGAAGTGGGCACTCGGTTCGTGCACAGCGGTGATGACGGTGATCAGTCTGTCCATGGGGCCACCTCGTCAGCGGGTCGGGTGCCGCACGGGATTGCGGCGCGAGCGAGTAGAGCCACGCTCACCATCGAGTGAGCGAGGTGGGGAAGTACAGCTCGGTCCGGTCTCCCGGAAGGATGACCTCGGAGTAGTCCACTACTCGGCCGGCCGTGTCGATCGACGTTTTGCGAAGCACCATGACCGCGATTCCTCCCGCCGACAAGCCGAGTTCCTCGGCTTCCTCGGGGGTGGGCGGCCGGGCAGTCACACGCTCCTCTACTCGGTCCACTTCGATGCCGATCGTGTGTAGCTGGCTCTGGCTGCCGCCGGGCCACGGCTCACGGCTTGCATCGGTCAACTCGGGGTTGACGGACACCATGTCGTACACGAGATACGACGTGACCAAGTTGAAGGGGAAGTCCTCCGCCTGGTACCGCGTTCGATACTCCCTGCGGAGCAACTTGGTTCCCTCAGGGACGCCGAACACTGCGGCCAGGTGAGGCGTCGCCGCATCCTCAAAGTACGCCGCGCTGAACACCAGGTCACCGACAGACAGCCCGGTGTCGTGCTCCGTGGCCCCCGTCTCCAGCCGCTCTTCGAGCGGCTTGCGTGCACGGTCCTTCTCCCACTGGTGGCGCTCGCTGGTGCGAAGCACCAACCGTCGAGGCCTGCGAACGAAGTTGCCTCGCCCGTGCTGCTTCTCAACGAGTCCTTCCGCGGCCAGTACGCGCAACGCGTGCTGAATGGTCGGGAGGCTGAACTTGAAGCGCTCGACGAGCTTGGTCTCCGAGGGGAGTCGTTCGCCTGGCCCCGGCTCACCTGCCCGGATCTCCTGCCGAAGTGTGTCGGCGATCTTCTCGTATGCCTTGGCCATGCGGTGGTCACCTTCCCTGTTCGTTGCGCCCGCACAGCATAACTCCTCATGAGGTGTTGACGAGAGGTGCACTGAGAGTCCATGCTCGTTGCAATTCCACAGCAGGAGTTGAGGAGAACACCTGCTGACGAGTTGGGTGGTCCTTGTATGGGCTGCCCTGATCAGGGCGGGGACGCTGCAATCCCGTCAAAGGCCAGAGGACAGGGCTTCGGCTCGACTGGCGAGGTGGCCCGGTGACCGCGTGCAACGGCCGGAGAGTGGAGATCGCGAATCTCCCTTGCAGTGAGTTTTCCCGTTCTCGTCTACCGCAGGAGATCCAACACCCGAGCGCATTGAATGCCGACGCGATGGGCCTGTCGGCGGCGCTGTGCGGTACCTCGGTCCGCGCTCTCTCTGGCTTCGCGGCGCTGACGCTGCGGCCGGCTGCCTCTCCCGCCCGTCCGGGCCCTGTCTTCGGGGTGCCTTACGGGCGGGGGCGTGGGGAGTCGGAGTTGCCGACTTCAACAACGGCGCACGGCCCCGGGTCGCACCCCGGGGCCGTGCTGTGGGCCGTTCCCAGCTAAGGAGTACACGACCCGTGAAAAGTATCGTTGCTGGTCATGTGGCTGTCACTGCCACGGAGTTTGCGGAACTTGCACTTGGTACCCCGGTTGATCTGTGGCTGGGGGTTGAGGGTGAGAGCGAGATGGAGCGGGCGGCGCGTTTGGCGGCGGCTCGGGACATCCTTGCGGACGATCCGACGCTGCCGGACCGGCTGAGCCAGGTCGCGGCTGAGGCGATCGAGGCGTACGCCCCGGAGCTGTTCGCGGCGGTGACCCCGGTGCGGTCGGCCGTTCGTCGCCGGCCGCGCCGGGGCGGGGCGGTGGCGGCATGAGCATCCCGGACACGGAGCGTCCGGCGCTTCCTCCGCTGTCGGGTCCGGAGCGGCTGCTAGTCGCTGCGGCGGGGCTGTTGGGGGTGGGGGTCGGCGGTATCGGGCTCGCCATGAGCTTTGACACCGTGTCCGCGGCCGGTGCCCGGTGGGGCTTCGCCACCCCGCAGATGCTGCCGTTGGCTATTGACCTGGCGATTCCGGTGTTCACCGTGATCAATCTGCTGTTGATCCGGAAGGACATGGCGCTGGGGTGGGTGCGGTTCGTGCCGTGGGCGCTGACGCTCGTGACCTGCTGGTTGAACATCGCGGCCGGTCATTCGGTGTCGGCGAAGGTCGCGCACGGCACGATGCCGCTGCTGTGGGTGGTGCTGTCCGAGGTCGTTGCACACGTCTACGCGGCGCGGATCGGCGCGGTTACGGGCCGGCGGATGGAGAAGATCCGCCGGTCGCGGTGGCTGCTGGCCCCGGTGAGTACGTTCGTGCTGTGGCGGCGGATGACGCTGTGGGAGATCACCTCCTACGGCGATGCGCTGGCCCGGGAGCGGGAGCGGCAGTTGGCCCGCGCGGATCTGCGGGAGCGGCACGGCCGGCGGTGGCGGTCCAAGACCGACCGCCGTACGCGGGTGCTGCTCAAGTTGGGGGAGACGGCCCCGGCGGACACCACCCCGACACCCACCCCCGCTCCGGCTGAGACGACGCCCGTTCTTCCGGCTGCTGCGCCGTCCGGGCCGAAGCCCGCGCCGCGCAAGCGTCCCGCCAAGCCCGCCGCGAAGCCGGTCCGCCGGAGCGTCGATGACGTGCTGACCGAAGCGCGTGAACTGACCGCGGCGTGGCCGGTGGAGCATCTGACGGCGGACCGTATCCGGCAGGCCGTGAGCTGCGGCGCCGCGCATGCCCGCACGGTCCGTGAGGCGCTGCGCTCCGAGCGCGAGGGCGGCGCGGGCGAGCCGGGGGCGGTGGCGGCATGAACACCCTGATCGCCGCTACGGTGGCCGGTGGTCCGCTGCTGGCCGGGTGGTCGGTGCACCTGTGGTGGCTGCGTCGTCGGCTGGAGTCGGCCCGCCGTGACCCGCTGACCGGCCTGTGGACCCGCGAGGGCTTCGCCCGCCGCGCCGCGGTACTCCTGCGCGACCCGCGCGCGGTCGTGGTGCTGGCGGACGTGGACCACTTCAAGCACGTCAACGACACCCACGGGCACGCTGCCGGGGATGCGCTGCTGCGGGCGACCGCGGGCCGCCTGGCCCACTACACCGGCCCTACCGGGGTGGCGGGCAGGCTCGGGGGTGATGAGTTCGCGGCGGTGGTGATCGACCGGCACGGCATGGCCGGTGACATGCTCGCCGTCCTCGGGTCCGTGCTCGCCCGGCCGGCCGAGGGCTTGGACCCGGCGGTGCACACCACGGTCTCGCTCGGGTGGGCGCGGGTCGCAGACTTCCCCGGCGAGGGTCTGCCGGAGTTGCTGCGCCGCGCCGATGAAGCCATGTACGCGGCCAAGCGTGCCCGTGCCGGCGTGCGTCGGGCGGGGATCGGGCGGCTGTTCGCCACCGTGGCCGGCCGCCGTTCCGGGCGCCGCGGGGCGGTGGCGTGATGTCCCCGGCGTTCGGCAAGTGCTACGACCCGACCGGAGCCCAATGGGGCATCCCTACCTACCCGTGGCGCTTGGCGCCTGAGGGCTACGCCACCCGCCGCCAGCTCCGAAGTAAGGGGCTGCGGCCGGGCGGTCAGCCGGTTGCTGCTCAGCTCATGCGACAGGCCCGGCGACGGAAATCGGGCGTCATGGTCGCCTACCTGTACCGGATCGACCTGGCCAAGCCGGTGCGTCCGATGACGCCCGCGAAGTGGGCCGCGCACGCCGCGGCGATGACCGCCCGCCGCACGTGTCCGCAGTGCCGGACCGACGCCGGATACGTCATCCCCGGCTCACTCGGCACGTGCGTGCCCTGCGCCTACCCCGAGGAACAGCGCGCCGCCTGACCTGCCCCATGGGCCTTTGGGGTGGTCACCCGCCCGGATTCGAACCGGGGTATCGCATCGGGCAAGCCCGCGTGCGAGTCCTGGGCCGCTGGACGACGGATGACCGGTCGCAGCGTATCCGCCCAACCGGGCACCACGCCCCTCAATTCCCAAGCAATGCGCGGGTCCGACCGCTCAACCTCTCACAGCGACGGCCGGACCCGCTTCCCCTGCCATTTCTGGAAGGAAGCTCAGTGAAGCACGAGGATGAGAACGACTTCTTCAACCGGTTGGAAGCCGACCTGTCGTCCGACTTCGGCGGCGACGTGGTGGACCTGGGCAAGGCCCGCGCCGCCCGCGAGTCGGCCGACCCCCGCCCCGACATCGACACCGACGCGGCGGCCGACAGGTCGGCCGACCCTCGGGCGTTCGAGTCGGACGACCGGTCGGACAACGAGTCGGGCGACGGCGGGCCGACGATGGTGGACGGTCCGGGGCCGACGGGTCCGGGTGTGATGGACCGGGTGCGGGGTGGGCAGCGTCGGGCGGTCCTGCCGGCGTGGGTCAGGTCGCGGCCGGAGTTCGTGAACGCGGCCGGGTGGCTTGCCGGATACGCCGGACACTCCGCTGCGTTCCACGCGGTGCGGGTGCCTTGGTACGCGGCGGTGCTCACGGCCCGTGCGCCGGTGGGGTTCGCCAAGTTCGCCGGTGCCTCGCTGCGCTGGGTATCGGATGCCGAGGGTGATCCGCTGCGGCGGGCCGCGGCCCGCCGTGAGGACGCCGGGGAGTACCTGAATCTGTCGCGGCAGCGGGACCGGCGGGTGAAGCTGCGCGGCATCCTGTTCACCCTCGGCGCCGTGGTTGGCCCGATCCTGGCGCTCGCGCTGTGGGTGCTGGCCCCGACCTGGCTCCTCGCCGTCGCTGTGGCTGCGCTGGTGACGGTGTTCGGGTTCGCCGGAGCGCCGGCCGACAAGCCCGTCGTCTCCCGCGCCGTGGTCGCCACCGAGGTGGAACGCCTCACCTCCACCGTCGTGGAACGCGCCCTCGGGGCACTGGGCATCGCCGAGGTGAACAAGGCACTGGGCAAGGGCGGCGAGGGCATCCGCTTCCCCGCACCGATCACCCGCGACGGCCCCGGCTGGCGCGCGGATGTCGACCTGCCCTACGGCGTGACGGTGACCGACATCCTCGACCGCCGGGACCGGCTCGCTTCCGGCCTGCGCCGCCCGCTGGGCTGTGTGTGGCCGGAGCCCGTCGCGGACGAGCACGCCGGCCGGATGATGCTGTGGGTCGGGGACAAGGCCCTGAACAAGCTGCCCCCGGTCGCCGGGCCGCTGGCCAAGTCCGGGAACGTGTCGCTGTTCAAGCCGGTCCCGTTCGGCCTGGACCAGCGCGGCCGGCCCATCGATATGACGCTGATGTACGACAACGTCCTGATCGGGGCCATGCCCGGCATGGGCAAGACGTTCTCGCTGCGTCTGCCGCTGCTCGCCGCCGCCCTCGACCCGCTGGCAGAGCTGCTGGTGTGGGAGTTGAAGGGCACCGGCGACCTGAAGCCGCTGGCCCGCGTCGCGGCCGACTACGGCTCCGGTCCGGACGACGCCACCGCCGCAGCCGCTTTGGACTCCATCCGCTACGTCTACGGCGACCTGGAACGCCGGGCGAAGGTGATCAGTTCGCTGCCGAAGGACAAGTGCCCCGAGAACAAGGTCACCCCGGAGCTTGCCGCCATCAGGTCGTTGGGGCTGCATCCGCTGGTCCTGGCGATAGACGAGTGCCAGGAGCTGTTCTCCCATCCCGAGTACGGCAAGGAAGCCGGCGCGCTGTGCACCGGCATCATCAAGCGCGGCCGGGCCCTGGGAGTGATCCTGCTGCTGGCGACGCAGCGCCCGGACAAGGACAGCCTGCCCACCTCGATCAGCGCGAACGTGGGCACGCGGTTCTGCCTGCGGGTCATGGGCCAGATCGAGAACGACATGATCCTGGGCACCTCCGCTTACAAGAACGGCATCCGGGCGACGACGTTCACCAAGTCCGACAAGGGCATCGGCTACCTCGCCGGAGCCACCGACGACCCGCAGATCGTCCGCACCTACTACCTCGACAACCCCGCCGCCGACCGGATCTGCGAGCAGGCCCGCACCGCCCGCACCAACGCCGGCACCCTCACCGGCCTCGCCGCAGGCCAGGTACCCGAGCGGCGGGAAGCGGCGGACACCCTGCTGGACGACGTGCTCGCCGTCGTCCCCTCCGGCGAGGCGAAGGTGTGGAACGACGTGGCCGTCGACCGGCTCGCCGAACTGCGACCCGAGCTGTATGGGCCGTGGGGCGAGATGGAGCCGGCCGACAAGGCACGCCAGCTCACCACCGCGCTCAAGCCCCATGGCGTGTCCACGGGGCAGGTCGCCCGCCGGATCAACGGCAAGACCGTCAACCGGACCGGCTTCGAGCGCGCCCACATCGCCGCAGCGATTGCGGAACGTGACCGGAAGCGCTCCGCGGGATGAGCGACCGGGACCTCTAGCGCTAGGGGCCCAACCCTCTAGCGCTAGAGGTCCCGCTAGCACCCCGCGCCCTATCTGATCAGGACGCTAGCCGTCAGCGGCCCCGCCTGCGAAAACCCCGAAAACCCGCCTGGAGGCACCCTGTGACCCTCCCCCTGCTCGCTATCGCACTCCTGCTCGCCGTCACGCTCGGTTACGTCGGCGTGTGTGCTGCTCAGCCGTTCGCGCGCTGCCGGCACTGCAACGGCTTCGGCTTCGCGACCACCACCGACCGCAAGGGACGGCCGCAGCGCGGCAAGACCTGCCGCCCCTGCAAAGGCCACGGCCTCCGCATACGCACCGGCCGCCACCTGTACAACCTCGCCCGCGCCCTCCACCGCGACGGCACCCGCTGACCCGAACGGAGACCCCATGGTCCTGACCGTCTCCGCGGCGCTGCTGCTCGGCATCGCCGCGTACTTCACCGTCCGCACCAAGGCCGCCAACGGCGCCGCCGCCGTCGTGCTGTTCCTGTTCGGGTTCTTCACCGCCGGAACCGGCGCCTACGGCCCCATCCACGACCTGTGCGCCGCACTCGCGGCCAGCCTCGCCGACCTCCGCTGAGGAGATTCCGCCATGACGCACCACAGCACCCACCCGGCCACGGCGGACGCAGCCGTGGAAGTCCACCAACCCATACCGCTCACACCCGTGCAGCCGTACTCGGCCCCGCTCGTGCCCACCGCATCCGGCGCCGTCCCGGCAGTGCAGAGCGTGCAGCTCCCGGACGGGCGGATCGTCACCGGCTACACCCTCACCCCGCACACCCCGGCCTCCGAGCCGGAGCATCGGGCGGGCGCATCGCCGCTCGCAGTGAACATCGCTCTGTCCGGTGTCGGGTTCGCGGCCGTGTGCGGCGGACTGTTCCTGCTGACCTCGTTCATCGCCGCACTCGCGGCCCTGGTCCAGCAGCTCGCCATCCTCGCGGCCGTCATCTTCGGTGGCGCCATCGCCGCCCAGGTACTCCGCTCCGGCAAGACAGAGAGCGGGACGACGGTCAACATCCGCAAGGCCGTCTTCAAGCGCAACCACTTCCACGGCTGACTACGCCGGAGCGGGCCGCCCCATCTCGCCAAAGACACGCGGCCCGCTCCGTCTCAGTCCTCATCACAGAACTGGAGACCTCCAGAATGACCCAACCCCTGTCCATTCGGCGAGCCTTAACCCGGCCGCGCCTGCTGGACCTGTTCTCCTGCGCCGGTGGCGCCGCCATGGGCTACCACCGCGCAGGGTTCGACGTGGACGGCGTGGACATCGCCGACCGCCCCCGCTACCCCTTCCCCTACCACCAGGGCGACGCGTTGGAGCAGCTCGCGGCGCTCATCGCGTCGGGGGAGATCGAGCGGTACGCGTTCGTCCATGCCTCCCCGCCCTGCCAGGCCGGATGCGCACTGACTGTGGGCACGAATGCCTCCCAAGGATGGGGCGGCACCCACACCGATCTCGTGGCGCCCACGCGGGAGCTGCTGGACGCGACGGGCCTGCCATATGTGATCGAGCAGCCCAACGGCCGCGCCGAAATCCGCAAAGACCTCTCCCTCTGCGGGGAGATGTTCCGGCTCGGAGTCCTGCGTCACCGGAACTTCGAGCTGGGCCGCTGGACCGTGGCGCGGCCAGCCCATCCAAGGCACCGCGGCTACGTACGCGGCTACCGCCACGGCATCTACCGAGACGGCCCCTACGTCGCCCCGTACGGCTCCGGCGGAGGAAAGGCCACCGTCCCGGAGATGCAAGCCGCGATGGGCATCACCTGGACTGACATCCGCGAGGAACTGACCGAAGCCATCCCGCCCGCCTACACCCACTGGATCGGCCACGCCTATCTCACCGAGGCCGGGGCGGTGGCAGCATGACCAACTTGCTCAATGCCGCCCTGGACGCCGCCGGACGAGGCTGGCCCGTCTTCCCGCTCCACGCCGGCCGCAAGACACCCGCCCTGCACGGGGAACGTCACTGCCCCCGCACCGGCGACTGCACGACCGGGCACATGAAGTGGGAGCAACGCGCCACCACCGACCCCGAGCGCATCCGCGCCGCGTGGTCGCAGAGGCTGTTCAATGTCGGCATCGCCACCGGCCCGTCCGGGCTGCTGGTCGTGGACCTGGACACTCTCAAGCCCACAGACAAGAAAGGAACGCCTGACGGCGTAACCGCCTTTGCGGCGCTCTGCGAGCGCGCCGGACAGGTGGTCCCCACCACGCGCACCGTGCGGACTGCGGGCGGCGGGCGGCATCTGTACTTCACCGCGCCGCAAGGGGCGAGGCTGGGCAATACTGCTGGCGCCCTCGCGCCGAAGATCGATACCCGGGGCTGGGGTGGGTACGTCGTCGGGCCCGGCAGTGCGACGCCACACGGCACGTACACGGTCGAGGACGACGCCCCAGTTGTAAATCTCCCCGAATGGCTACAAACAGCCTTACAGCCCCCGCAGCGGGCCTTCGTGGAGCCCATCCTGTCGATGGATGCCCGCACAACCACTTACGCCCGTACGGCGCTTGAGCGGGAAACCGCAGCTATCGCCGCCGCGACCGAAGGCGAACGGGAAGCCACGCTGTTCCAGGCGGCCCGCAGGATGGGCCGGTTCGTCGCCTGGGGCGACCTTGCGCGCACCGAGGTAGAGCAGGCATTTCAGTGCGCGGGCGAGGCGGTGGGCCTGAAGCCTCACGAGTGCCGCTCCACGCTGCGCAGCGCCCTCAACTGGTCCATCCGCACCGCCCGCCCCCGGGATACGGCGTGACCGGCCCCCGGCCTCCCCAACTGAAATGCCAAACATGCCCGCATCGGCAGCAAGTCGCCCGCCGGTGCGCGGTGCCGGTCGCAGTTGGCGGGCGACAGGTCGCCGCCCGAAGGGCGTCCACTCAGCTTGTCGCCCTGACTGTCACCTGCCCCACTAGCCGCCTGGAAGGGAGGAACGCCGTATGAACGCGCAGCCTGTGGAGGACGGCGCCGACATGTGGGCCGCTTTCCCTGCCGAAGACCCCGTCCCGGCCGACGCCCCATGGGAGGAGCCGATCCCGCTTCAGCAACGCCGGCAGCTCCCTGGGTTCCCTGTGCAGAAGTTTCCCGCGTGGCTGCGGAACTTCACCGCCGCCGTGGCGGAGGAGACGCAGACCCCTGTAGACCTTGCCGGGTGTGTGGCCCTGGCGGTGCTGGCCACCGCCGCGGGCGGCCGGGCCGTGGTGCACGTCCGTGGCCGCTGGCGCGAACCCACCAACCTCTACACCGTGTGCGCCTTGCCTCCGGGCAACCGTAAATCCGCGGTGTTCGCCGCCATGAGCGACCCTCTGTTTGACGCGGAGAAGAAGCTCAAGGAACGGGCAGCGCCGACCATCATCGAAGCCGCCCTCACCGCGCGGCTTGCGCGCGAGGCAGCCGACAAAGCCGCCACGAAAGCCGCCGGGGCCACCGGAGGCGGACGCGACCAACTAATCTCCGAAGCGGTCGGCATGGCCCAACAAGCCGAAGCCCTCCGCACCCCTGCCGAACCCCAGCTCCTCGCCGACGATGCCACCCCCGAAACCATCACCTCGCTAATGGCCGAGCAGGGCGGACGAATCGCGGTCATGTCCGCCGAAGGCGAGATCTTCGACATCATCGCCGGCCGCTACTCCGGCGCCCCCAACATGGGTCCTTTCCTCGCCGGGCACGCCGGAGACCGCCTGCGGGTGAACCGGCAGACTCGCAAGGAGTACATCGACCACCCGGCGCTGACCATGGGACTGTCCGTGCAGCCAACCGTGCTTGACGGGATGGCCAAGATCAAGGGCGCCAAAGGCCGCGGACTGCTCGGACGGTTCCTCTACTCCCTGCCCGAATCCCTGCTGGGACGCCGGAAGATCCTGCCCGATCCCGTCCCCGATGAGGTCGCGGCAACCTATCACCACAACGTCGTCGCGCTCACGCTCGCTCTCGCGGACTGGACGGACCCCGCCGTCCTCCAACTCACCCCCGACGCGGACTCCGTCATCCAGGAGTTCCAGGGGCGAATCGAACCCAAACTCGCCGCACGTGGCGGCTCATTGGGGCACGTCGCGGACTGGGCATCCAAGCTCACTGGCGCAGTCGTCCGCATCGCCGGACTGCTGCACCTGGCAGAGCACCTGGACCCCGAGCATCACCGGCCGATCACCGCGAGCACCGTGCGGGCCGCCTGCGCCATCGGTGAGTACTTCGCCGCTCACGCGCTGGCGGTGTTCGACCGGATGGGAGCCAACGAGACCGCAGAACGAGCCCGCAGCATCCTGGACGTCCTTAAGGCCAACCAGTGGCCCGAGGTCAGCAAACGCACCCTCATGGTCAAGCTCTCCCGCACCGAGTTCCCTACTGCTATGGACCTCGACCCGGCCCTGAGCCTGCTCGAAGACCACGGCTACCTTCGCGCGTTGCCAGTCATCCGCACCGGCACCCGTGGCCGGCCACCATCTCCCCGCTACCTCACGCACCCGCGCCTGACCGACCGTGACACCTGAGCCCCGCCACGCAAACCGCGAAATACACAGAAACACGGCCTCACCGCGCTGGCCAGCGAAAACCATGCGCAGTGCGGTAGTGGCCCCACCGCCACAGAAATCTCGGGAACGCCTACACAAATAGCCGGCGCTCCAGGGCCACACCCGGGCGGGCCCCGCACCCGCCCGGACCGGCCAACGGCTGTCCCGGACCAACCGCACCCATTTCTGTGGTACTTCCGGGGATTTCTGTGTCAGCACCGCCCAACCCCGCACAGTCCACATCACCGCAGGTCAACGCCCTACCCCGGACTTCTGTGTATTCCGTGGTTTCCGTGGCGGCAGCCTGCTTCCCCCGCTCTCTCGCCCATGGAGGAGTCGTGGCCAAGCCCCGCGACGAGATGTTGACCATCCCTGAAGTCATCGCAGAGATCGGCGTACCGCGAGCGACGTTCTACCGCTGGCGGCAGCTTAGGAAAGGCCCGAAGGCCATCAAGCTCCCGAACGGCGCGGTGCGCATCCGGCGGTCGGACTTGGAGCGCTGGATCGAGACCTTGGAGGAAGCCGCGTGAACCACAGCACGACCGGCGAGACCCCGGGTACCTGCCGTGGCGGGCACCCGGAAAAGAGGGACGAGCCCACGCTTTCCACGGACGTGCGCGTGTGGAAGGTGAGCAGGATTTCCAGTAAGAGGGCTCCCCACCAACTGCGTTGGGTTGTTGCCGGCAAGGTCTGGCACGCCACTTTCCCCACAGTGGCCCTAGCGGAGAGCCGCCGCTCGGAGCTGTGGCAGGCCATGCGCCGGGGCGAGGCATTCGACGTGGACACAGGTCTCCCCGAATCCGAACTTCGGGCTGCCGAGGCGAAGAGGAACATCAGGCTCGATTTGTCGTGGTGGGATTTCTCCCGCGAATATACGGCGGCCCGATGGCGCACTACGGCAGCGAAAACGCGCGAGGGCATTGCTGACAGTATGGCCACGGTCGCCCTGGCCATGATGGGCGCGGCCGCGAAGGCACCGTCCCTAGAAGAGGTGCGGCTCGCCGTGCGCTGGAATGTCGTGCCGGCACATAAGAACGCAGAGCCCCCTCCGGAACTACGAGCCGCCTGCGCGTGGCTGTCCGCACATTCACTGCCGTTGTCGGCCCTGAGCGATCCTAAGGTCTTACGGGATATTCAGTACCGACTTGCCTTCAAGCTGGACGACATGCCTGCGGCGGGGGAGACATATAAGCGCCGCCGGCGTGGGTTCAACACGGCTATGGAATACGCGATCGAGGCGGGCTACCTCGATGAGAACCCGATTGCGAAGCTGAAGCGGACCGCGTACAAGAGTGACGGAGTGGTGGATCCCCGTGTGCTGGTGAACCCTGCGCAGGGAGCCCAACTCCTGACCGCTGTTTCGTACGTTGGCTCAGTCCATAGGAACCGAGGTCGAAGACTGGTCGCGTTCTTCGGCTGCCAGCTCTACGCAGCGATGCGGCCGGCCGAAGCTGTGGGGCTCAGGAAATCGGACTGCTACCTCCCCGAGAAGGGCTGGGGCACCCTCACCCTTCGCGAGACGCGTCCGGTGTCCGGAAAAAAATGGACTGACACAGGTAAGAGACACGATAAACGGGGACTCAAAGCGCGCGAGGCTAAAACGGAGCGGCCCGTGCCGATCCCGCCCGTGCTAGTTGCCCTCCTGCGCGAGCACATCGCAGAGTTCGGCACGGCCGCAGACGGACGCGTGTTCGCGAACGAGCGTGGTGGGTTGCTCGGCAGCTCCAGCTACTGGCGTGCCTGGCAGGAGGCGAGGGGGCTGGCCCTCCCGCCAGACAAGGTGGCCTCGCCCCTGGCCCGGCGCCCCTATGACCTCCGGTCCACCTGCATCACCAACTGGCTTCGTGCTGGCCTGCCCGTCGCCGAGGTGGCACGGCGGGCTGGCAATTCTCCGGAGGTAATCCACCGCAACTATGCCGGTTGCCTTGACGACAGTGAGGAGGACAACAACAGGAGGATAGAAGAAGTAATGGGCTGGTGACCAGATCGGGTGATGCGTCGTGCAGTCGATCCCTAGGGAATCGACTGCACGAAATCATTCTTCAACCTGTGCGGACTGCCTCGCCTTGGCGACGCGTCGACGGCGGCTGACTTCGAGCCTCAAGTAATGGCCGCCAATAAATAGCGCAGTGAACTTGGTGATTTGCGGCAATGCGATGATGTAGGATTCTTCGAATGCTGACGGGACTGGCCACGGAGATGTGAGGTAGTGAGGGTAGGACACGTAGCTTCCGCTCAATATCAGAGCGTAAGCAGCGCCCCGCATAAGTGCTGCGCGCCTTGGGTGGCTATCCTTCCTGCCGACCATGAGGAAGAACCAGATAAGCCCGTAAAAATTGACCAGCCAGCTGACTGTCATGAACGATCCGTGCTTGGTGCTCACTGCCTGATATAGGCCAGGCAGCATCAAAGCGTGTACGCCAATCATGAGCCCGTATGTGGCGAACGTGAGCAGTCTCGGGACGAAGTTTGGATGCTTTTCAAGGAAGTCTTCGTGCTGTTCAAACAGGGGGATGGGGTGTCCGCCGATTGGTGCTGATGCGAAGTGCTGTTCTCGCTTGTGCTTCCGTTCATCGAGAGCCTTGCTGATGGCGCCACGTATTCCGCTGTATGGCTGGTGGTTCTCGCCGAGCGTGTCAGAGATGTATTGGCGAACTTCCTCGACCATGTTTTCGATGCCGAGTTTGTCCAGTGTTGAATCGTCGCTTACTGGTACACTTTTGGGCCTCTTGCCCTTCGAGACTTCGTTCCTTAGGTATTCCGTCATGTTGACCCAGTAGCAGGCCCTCATTTCGGGGTCGTAGACAACGCCAATTACGGGAATCCTGCTTCGAGTCCAATCCTCGACGTGTTCTCGGCAGGGAATTGCATACCCCGCTGCCCGTCGATACTTGACGCCGCTTTTGATCTGTACGGCCGCCAAGTCCCCTGTCCTGCGCCCGAGCTGAGTAAAGCTGAGGTAGCAGTCTTCGCCGTAGTCGTTCCCGCCATCGATTTCCTGGACGATGTGCCCAGCAGCCTCCATGGCCGCCTTGAAGGCGTTTACCCCCGCGCGCTCCGTCTTTTTAGTCCCGAGTACCTTCGCCATGTCGCCCCCCTGGTTCGCTGCCGTGGTGTTCAGCAAGGTAGCTACCCCGACTGACAGATCGGCGAAGCTGATAGGGGCGCTCGGGCTCGATCCGGCGGATCATTGGCGAGCCAGAAGCGGATCGCTGCTGCGGTGACTGTGCCGTGGAAGACGTAGGCCCGCCTGGCGTATCGGGCCGACTCGATCCTCCGGCGGGCGTAGGGTGCGGCGACGCGGGCACCTTTGCCCTTGCATTGGCGGGCCGTCTCATCCGATGTACCGCGGCGAGGATCAGCCTGTGCGCAGCAGCACAAGGATCCGCCTGATCAAGCCCACCGACGCCGCTTCGTTCGCCGCGCATCGTGTGCGAGAGATGGAGGCTTTTCGGCGGGAGCTGGCGGGACGGGCTGCTTTGGGAGCGGATCCTCGGCGACTAGCGGCAAGCTCACACGCCGCTCACACGGGGCTGGTGCGTAACAACGACAAAGGCCCAGACTCAGTGGGACTGAGGCTGGGCCTTCACGCTGGCACTTTGGCTGGTCAGCGCCCTAATCGCGCTGTTCCGGCTTGAGTGCCCCCGGCAGGATTCGAACCTGCGCACACGGCTCCGGAGGCCGTTGCTCTATCCCCTGAGCTACGGGGGCGTGTCGTCCGCCTCGGCGGTGACGGGTGAAACCTTACCAGTACGCAGGGGGTGACCGTGTACAGGGTTTCCCGGGGCGTCGGGCCCGCGTCGGCCCCATGCCCATCCGGCGTCAGGCCCGCGTCGACACTGCCACCTCCCGTCCCCCGGTCGGGGAAGAAGTGGGGAAAACGCGGACGCATCCCATGTCGCGCGCCTAGGCTTCACTGTGTGCCGGGCGCGTCCGGCCGGGTGCTTGTGGTCGACGACAACAAGGTCATCCGGCAGTTGATCAGGGTCAATCTCGAGCTGGAGGGCTTCGAGGTCGTGACCGCGGCCGATGGTGTCGAGTGCCTGGACGTCGTGCACCGCGTGCGCCCGGATGTCGTCACCCTGGACGTGGTCATGCCGCGCCTGGACGGGATACGGACCGCGGCCCGCCTGCGTGCCGATCCGCGCACCCGCGAGGTCCGCATCGTCGTGATCAGCGCCTGCACCCAGGCCGAGGTCGAGAGCGGTGTCGCCGCCGGCGTGGACGCCTTCCTGGGCAAGCCGTTCGAGCCCGCCGACCTGGTGCGTGTCGTCCGGGCCCTCGCCGACCCCGGCAGGACCGGGGAAGAGGAAGAGGCCCCCGCCGCCAGCCCCGGCGGCGCCTGACCGAAGGCGCCCGACGGGTGAAACCGGTTCGCGTGGCCACCCCCCTCCTCGCCTAGGCTTGCCAGCGTGACCCCCGCCGAGCTCTCCTGCACCGTGCTGAGCGCGGTGCGCCGTGCCGTCGAGGCTGGTGAGCTCCACCTCGCGGGGCCTGTCCCGGACCGGGTTGTCGTACGCCGGCCGCCCCGCCCCGGATGCGGGGACTGGGCCACCAACGTCGCCCTGCAACTGGCCCCCCTCACCGGCGCCCCGCCCCCCGCCGTCGCCGACGTCATCCGGGGCCACCTGGCCGCCCTCCCCGGCATCGCGCGGGTCGACGTCGCCCACCCCGGGTTCCTCAACATCACCCTCGAAGGGGAGTCCCACGACGCCCTCGTCGGCCTCGTCCGCGAGCAGGGCCCGCGCTACGGCATCGGCCGCCACCCCGCCCCCGCCCCCCAGGGGCACGCCGACGCCCGCGCCAACGCCTTCGCCGCCGCCCTGCACCGGCTCCACGCCGCCACCGGCATCGCCCCGCCCGCCCGCCGCCCGCACCCCGTGCGGCAGACCGCCGACGACCTGCTGCGCACCCTCGGCCCCGACGCCACCGCCTGGGCCCTGCTGCGCCCGCCCGCCGAGGACGCCCCCCGCACCGACCCCGCCGAGCTCCTCGCGCAGCGCGAGAGCAACCCGCTGTTCCGGGTCCGGTACGCTCACGCCCGGGCCCGGGCCCTGCTGCGCAACGCCCACGATCTGGGCATCGGCCCCGGTGCGACCGAGGACCTCCGCCACCCCGCGGAGGCCGAACTGCTCGGCCTGATCGCCGACTTCCCCCGCACCGTGCAGGCCGCGGCCCGGCACGGCGCGCCGGACCGGCCGGCCCGGCACCTCGAGCACACCGCGGACGCCTTCCTCCGCTTCCACGACACGTGCCCGGCGCTGCCCAAGGGCGACGAGAAACCCTCGGCCGTTCACGGCACCCGGCTGGCCCTCGC
This sequence comes from Streptomyces sp. NPDC088732, assembly GCF_044751205.1. NCBI lineage: Bacteria > Bacillati > Actinomycetota > Actinomycetes > Kitasatosporales > Streptomycetaceae > Streptomyces > Streptomyces sp. NPDC088732. The sequence goes on along the minus strand of NZ_JBIVLI010000007.1, from coordinate 194,349 downwards.
CGACGCCGCCGGGACCGTGCTCGCCAACGGCCTGACCCTGCTCGGCATCAGCGCCCCCCGACACCTGTGACAGCAGAGAGCACCCGACGATGAGCCGTTCCGCACACCCCGCAGGCCCCCGCTACGCCGACGTCCTCCCCGAGGGCCACTACGCCGCGCCGCCCGCCGACCTCAACGCCCTCGACCCGCGCGTATGGGCCCGTACCGTCACCCGGGACGCCGGCGGCGTCACCACCGTGGGCGGGCTGGACGTCCGGCAGCTGGCCGAGGAGTTCGGCACCCCCGCCTACATCCTGGACGAGTCCGACTTCCGGGCCCGCTGCCGCGCCTGGCGCGAGGCCTTCGGCGACGGCGCCGACGTCTTCTACGCCGGCAAGGCGTTCCTGTCCCGCGCGGTGGTGCGCTGGCTGCACGAGGAGGGCCTGAACCTCGACGTCTGCTCCGGCGGCGAACTCGCGGTGGCCCTGTCGGCCGGCATGCCCGCCGAGCGCATCGCGCTGCACGGCAACAACAAGAGCGGCGAGGAGATCCACCAGGCCGTCGAGGCCGGGGTGGGGCGCATCGTGCTGGACTCGTTCCAGGAGATCGTCCGGGTCGCGGACGCCGCGCAGCGCCTGGGCCGGCGGCAGCCGGTGCAGATCCGCGTCACGGTCGGCGTGGAGGCGCACACCCACGAGTTCATCGCCACCGCCCACGAGGACCAGAAGTTCGGCTTCTCCCTCACCGGTGGCGACGCCGCCGAGGCGGTGCGCCGCGTGCTGCGCCTGGAGTCGCTGGAACTGGTCGGCATCCACTCCCACATCGGCTCGCAGATCTTCGACACCTCGGGTTTCGAGGTGGCCGCGCACCGCGTGATCGGGCTGCTGAAGCAGATCCGCGACGAGCACGGTGTGGAGCTGCCCGAGATCGACCTCGGCGGCGGCCTCGGCATCGCGTACACCGCGGACGACGACCCGCGCGAGCCGTACGAGATCGCCAAGTCGCTGGGCGAGATCGTCGCCCGCGAGTGCCGGGCGGCGGAGCTGGCCGCGCCGCGGCTGTCGGTGGAGCCGGGCCGGGCGATCGTGGGCCCGACCGCGTTCACCCTCTACGAGGTGGGCACGATCAAGCCGCTGGAGGGGTTGCGCACGTACGTCAGCGTGGACGGCGGCATGTCGGACAACATCCGCACGGCGCTGTACGACGCCGAGTACAGCGTCGCCCTGGTGTCGCGCAGCAGCGAGGCCGAGCCGATGCTGGCGCGGGTCGTGGGCAAGCACTGCGAGTCCGGCGACATCGTCGTACGGGACGCCTTCCTCCCCGCCGACCTGGCCCCCGGCGACCTGCTGGCGGTGCCCGCGACCGGGGCGTACTGCCGCTCGATGGCGAGCAACTACAACCACGCGCTGCGGCCGCCGGTGGTGGCGGTCGGGGACGGCGCGGCCCGGGTGATCGTCCGGCGCGAGACGGAGGATGACCTGTTCCGTCTCGACGTCGGCTGACGTGGAGTCCCGTACAGAAAAGGCTTGGTCTCGCGATCCGGACACGTCGTGGAATCTCCCGTCCGGTGCGTGAGACTGGGACCGTCCAAAGAGCTCGAAAGAGCCGAAAACGCGAAGCGAGGTCGGATGATGCGTACGCGTCCGCTGAAGGTGGCGCTGCTGGGCTGTGGAGTGGTCGGCTCCGAGGTGGCGCGCATCATGACGACGCACGCGGACGACCTCGCCGCGCGCATCGGCGCACCGGTGGAGCTCGCGGGCATCGCGGTGCGCCGTCCGAACCGGGTGCGCGCGGGGGTGGCTCCCGGGCTGCTGACCACGGATGCGACGGCCCTGGTCAAGCGCGGGGACATCGATGTGGTCATCGAGGTCATCGGCGGTATCGAGCCCGCCCGCTCGCTGATCACCACGGCCTTCGAGCACGGCGCGAGCGTGGTCTCCGCCAACAAGGCGCTGCTGGCCGCGGACGGCACGGCGCTGCACGCCGCGGCCGTCGAGGCGGGCGTCGACCTCTATTACGAGGCCGCGGTCGCCGGTGCCATCCCGCTGATCCGCCCGCTGCGCGAGTCGCTGGCCGGCGACCGGGTCGACCGGGTGCTCGGCATCGTCAACGGAACGACCAACTTCATCCTCGACAAGATGGACTCCACGGGCGCGGGCTACTCCGAGGCGCTGGACGAGGCCACCGCGCTGGGGTACGCCGAGGCCGATCCGACCGCCGACGTCGAGGGCTTCGACGCGGCCGCCAAGGCCGCGATCCTGGCGGGCATCGCCTTCCACACCCGGGTGACGATCGGCGACGTGCACCGCGAGGGCATCACCGAGGTCACCGCGGGCGACATCGCCTCGGCCAAGGAGATGGGCTGCACGGTCAAGCTGCTGGCGATCTGCGAGCGCAGTGCCGACGGCAGTTCGGTGACCGCCCGCGTGCATCCGGCGATGATCCCGCTGACCCACCCGCTGGCGAATGTGCGCGGTGCCTACAACGCGGTCTTCGTGGAGGCGGCGGCCGCCGGCCGGCTGATGTTCTACGGTCCCGGCGCGGGCGGTTCGCCGACGGCGTCCGCGGTGCTGGGCGACCTGGTGGCCACCTGCCGCAACAAGCTGGCGAACACCACGGGCCCGGGGGAGTCGGCGTACGCGCGGCTGACCGTGCGCCCGATGGACGACGTGGTCACGCGCTACCACATCAGCCTGGACGTGGCCGACAAACCGGGTGTCCTGGCCCAGGTGGCCACGGTGTTCGCCGAGCACCAGGTGTCGATCGACACCGTCCGCCAGCAGGGCAGGGAGCAGGCCGGCACCGACGACGGCGGACGTGTCGCCGTCGACGGCGGTGAGGCGTCCCTCGTCGTCGTCACCCATCGCGCACCGGACGCCGCGCTCGCGGCCACCGTCGAGGCCCTGCGCAAACTCGACACCGTACGGGGCGTCGCCAGCATCATGCGCGTCGAAGGGGAGTGATCCAGCGATGAACGCAGTCTCGGCCGTCCGCGGCCCCGCCACCCACCAGTGGCGCGGCCTCATCGAGGAGTACCGGGAGCGTCTGCCGGTCACCGCGCGGACCCCGGTGGTCACCCTGCTGGAGGGCGGCACACCGCTGGTGCCCGCCCAGGTGCTGTCCGAGCGCACGGGCTGCGAGGTGTACCTGAAGGTCGAGGGCGCCAACCCCACCGGTTCGTTCAAGGACCGCGGCATGACGATGGCCATCTCCAAGGCCAAGGAGGAGGGCGCGCAGGCGGTCATCTGCGCCTCCACGGGCAACACCTCCGCGTCGGCGGCGGCCTACGCGGTGCGCGCCGGGATGGTGTGCGCGGTGCTGGTGCCGCAGGGCAAGATCGCGCTGGGCAAGATGGGCCAGGCGCTGGTGCACGGCGCGCGCATCCTCCAGGTGGACGGCAACTTCGACGACTGCCTCGACCTCGCGCGCGGACTGTCCGACAAGTACCCGGTGGCGCTGGTGAATTCGGTGAACCCGGTGCGCATCGAGGGCCAGAAGACAGCCGCGTTCGAGATCGTCGACGCGCTCGGCGACGCTCCCGACATCCATGTGCTGCCGGTGGGCAACGCGGGCAACATCACGGCCTATTGGAAGGGGTACCGCGAGTACTCCCGGGACGGCATCTCCACCCGCAACCCGCGGATGTGGGGCTTCCAGGCCCTGGGCGCGGCCCCGATCGTGCTGGGCCACCCGGTCCTGAAGCCGCAGACGATCGCCACCGCGATCCGGATCGGCAACCCGGCGTCCTGGCGGTACGCCGAGGAGGCGCGGGACGAATCCGGCGGTCTCATCGACTCGGTGACGGACCGTCAAATCCTGTCCGCCTACCGGCTGTTGGCCGCGCAGGAGGGCGTCTTCGTGGAGCCGGCCTCCGCCGCGAGCGTCGCGGGACTGCTCAAGGCGGCCGAGGAGGGCAGGGTCGACCCGGGCCAGCGCATCGTCTGCACCGTCACCGGCAACGGCCTGAAGGACCCGGGCTGGGCGGTGGAGGGCGCGCCGCAGCCGATCGTCGTCCCGGTCGACGCCGACGCGGCCGCCGACCGGCTCGGGCTGCTCTGACCCGCTCCGGCAGCAGGGGCGCACGGTCCCGCTCGCGACACGCATCACGCGCTGTCCGTGCGCCCTATGTCGCAGCAGAACCTTCCTTCGATAGGCTGGCTTCACACCGGCGCCACTGCACGCCGTTCTGGCCCATGCCAATGGCATCGTCCCCGAGCAGGGGACGGTCCTGGTACGGTCCCCCAAGTCCCCGCCCCCGTACGGCAACGATGCCCTCGTGCCGCGGGGCGGAACGCACTTGAAGCAAGGAGAGTCATCGAACGATGGCCGGACCCGCCTTCCGCGCCGCCGCCGTCCGAGTGCGCGTCCCCGCGACCAGCGCCAACCTCGGACCGGGCTTCGACGCCTTCGGCCTGGCCCTCGGGCTCTACGACGACGTCGTGGTCCGGGTGGCCGACTCCGGTCTGCACGTCGACATCGCCGGCGAGGGCGCGCAGACGCTCTCCCGCGACGAGAACCACCTGGTCGTACGGTCCCTGCGGACCGCCTTCGACCTGCTGGGCGGCCAGCCGCGCGGCCTGGAGGTCGTCTGCGCCAACCGCATCCCGCACGGCCGCGGCCTCGGCTCCTCCTCCGCCGCCATCTGCGCCGGCATCATGGCCGCCCGCGCGGTGACGATAGGCGGCCAGGAACGGCTCGACGACGCCGCCGTGCTGGAGCTGGCCAACGAGATCGAGGGCCACCCCGACAATGTCGCCGCCTGTCTGCTCGGCGGCTTCACCCTCGCCTGGACGGAGGGCGGCTCCGCGCACGCGGTCCGGATGGACCCCGTGGAGTCGGTCGTCCCGGTGGTGTTCGTGCCGTCGAGGCCGGTGCTGACCGAGACCGCGCGGGGACTGCTGCCGCGCACCGTTCCGCACGTGGACGCCGCGGCCAACGCGGGACGCGCCGCACTGCTCGTCGAGGCCCTGACCAGGCGCCCCGAGCTGCTGCTCCCCGCCACCGAGGACCGGCTGCACCAGGAGTACCGGGCGCCGGCGATGCCCGAGAGCGTGGCGCTGGTGAACCTTCTGCGCGCGGAGAGCGTCCCTGCTGTCATCTCCGGCGCGGGACCGACGGTGCTGGCGCTGGCGGCGGAGGACACCGCCGACAAGGTCTCCCTGCTCGCGGGGGAGGGGTGGGCGGCCAATCGCCTGACCCTCGACGCGGCGGGGGCGAGTGTGCTGCCGCTCGCCGTGGGGCAGTGACACGATTGCCGGTCGAAGAGAGGGGGAATGTTTGGTGGATCGGGTAGTGTTAATCTCATTGCTGCACTCGCGGACTCAGGTACTCAACCACTGTTCCTGTTGTCCGGGTGCTCTGTGTCCCGCATCGGGACCGCCATTCTTCCGGGAGCCTCCCACACCGCATAGGCAGCCTGCCTGAGCAGTGCCGAGCACGCTCCGGAGTCGGCGCGGGTGACATTTCACCCGAGAGTGAACTCTCACCTCGCCGGAACTGTGTTTTGACTCGTTCCATTATTTCTCCGCCATCAGGCGGACCACCGCCCCGGGTCCGGACAGTCATATGGACCGGATCCGGACAGCACAACCGGTCGCCGAGCCAGACAGGCCGACGTCCGCTCCAGGGAAGGACCCTTCGTGAGCGACACCACCGATCTGATGGGCGTACGCGCAGACAGCCCTGTCGCCGCGTCCGATGCTGCCGCGCCTGCCACCGGTGCTGCCACTGCCCCCGCCGCGCGGCGTCGCCGCGCGGGTACCGGTCTGGAGGGCATGGTTCTCGCCGAGCTGCAGCAGCTCGCCTCCGGTCTGGGCATCAAGGGCACCGCGCGGATGCGCAAGAGCCAGCTCATCGAGACCATCAAGGCCGCGCAGTCCGGCGGCCCCAAGGCCACTGCCGGCGAGGGCGCCGAGCCCGCCGCCGACAAGCCGAAGCGCCGCGCCACCTCCCGCACCCGTACGGGTGAATCCGGTGAGGCCCCGGCCGCCACGGGCACCGAGCAGCCGAAGCAGATCGAGATCCCCGGCCAGCCGGCCGGCGAGAAGACCGCTCCCGCGGCCAGGGCGGAGCAGTCCGCGGAGGGCCGGGGTGAGGCGCGTGCCGAGGCCGCGGCCGACACGGCCGAGGGCCGTGCCGGCGGCGACGCCAAGGGCGGCGAGGACCGCCGCGAGAGCCGTCGCGACCGCCAGCGCGACCGTCAGCGCGACCGCCGCAAGGGCGGCGAGGACGGCGGCGGCCAGCAGCAGCAGCGTCAGCAGGGCGGCGGCGGCCAGCAGGGCCAGCAGCAGCACCAGCAGCAGGGCGGCGGCCCGCAGGGTGGCGGCGCGCAGGACGACGACGAGTTCGACGGCAGCGGCCGCCGGCGCCGGGGCCGTTACCGCGACCGCCGCGGGCGCGGTGGCAACCGCCGCGAGGACTTCGCGAGCGAGCCGCAGGTCGCCGACGACGACGTCCTGATCCCGGTCGCGGGCATCCTGGACATCCTCGACAACTACGCGTTCATCCGGACCTCCGGCTACCTGCCCGGCCCGAACGACGTGTACGTCTCGCTGGCCCAGGTCCGCAAGAACGGCCTGCGCAAGGGCGACCACGTCACCGGCGCCGTCCGGCAGCCGAAGGACGGCGAGCGCCGCGAGAAGTTCAACGCGCTGGTCCGCCTGGACTCGACCAACGGCATGGCCCCCGACTCCGGGCGCGGGCGGCCGGAGTTCAACAAGCTGACGCCGCTGTACCCGCAGGACCGGCTCCGACTGGAGACCGACCCGGGCGTGCTGACGACCCGGATCATCGACCTCGTCGCGCCGATCGGCAAGGGCCAGCGCGGTCTGATCGTGGCCCCGCCGAAGACCGGCAAGACCATGATCATGCAGGCGATCGCCAACGCGATCACCCGCAACAACCCCGAGTGCCACCTGATGGTCGTCCTCGTCGACGAGCGTCCCGAAGAGGTCACCGACATGCAGCGGTCGGTGAAGGGCGAGGTCATCTCCTCGACCTTCGACCGCCCGGCCGAGGACCACACCACGGTCGCCGAGCTCGCCATCGAGCGGGCCAAGCGCCTGGTGGAACTCGGACACGACGTCGTGGTCCTGCTGGACTCCATCACCCGCCTGGGCCGCGCGTACAACCTCGCGGCGCCCGCCTCCGGCCGCATCCTGTCCGGTGGTGTCGACTCGACCGCGCTGTACCCGCCGAAGCGCTTCTTCGGCGCGGCGCGCAACATCGAGGACGGCGGCTCGCTGACCATCCTGGCCACCGCGCTGGTCGAGACCGGCTCGCGCATGGACGAGGTGATCTTCGAGGAGTTCAAGGGCACCGGCAACATGGAGCTCAAGCTCGACCGGAAGCTCGCCGACAAGCGGATCTTCCCGGCGGTCGACGTCGACCCGTCCGGTACCCGCAAGGAGGAGATCCTGCTCGCTCCCGACGAACTGAGCATCGTCTGGAAGCTGCGCCGGGTGCTGCACGCGCTCGACTCGCAGCAGGCGATCGAGCTGCTGCTGGACAAGATGAAGCAGACCAAGTCCAACGCCGAGTTCCTGATGCAGATCGCGAAGACGACCCCGGGCACGAACAACGACTGACGTCCGGACGAACCACGGGGCGGGTCCCGGCACTTGAGTGCCGGGACCCGCCCCTTTTCCGTACGCGGCCGGCGGAGCCGCCCCGCGGGCCCGCGGCATCCGGGTGACCAGCGGGGACCGGCGCGGGCGCCGGGAGAGGGCCGACCGTGTGGCTCTGGGACCACGGGTCCCGGCGCGTCCTGGGACAGGGCGCACCGGGACCCGCTGTCATGGCTGGGTGCACGATCGCCAGGAACCCCGAGCCGTCCCCGGACGTCTTCCAAGGGGGGACATTTCGTCCCATGACCGATGACCACGACCACGGGGGGCACCCGAAGCCACGACGAGCCGACGAGAACCGAGGAGCTCATGGGCCACGAGGCGGACCACGGACGACGGACGTCATCGCGGCGGCGCAGGAGCGCCCGCGGGCGCGCGCTGCGCTACACGGCCTGGGGCGTGGCGACCGTCCTGCTGCTGGCCACCGCGGCGGTCGGCTGCCTGTACCTGAAGCTCAACGGGAACATCCGCGGCATCGACATCAACGCCCTGCTGGGGCGTGACCGGCCCCGCGACGTCGACAACGGCTCGATGGACATCCTCGTCCTCGGCTCCGACTCGCGGTCCGGCGCGAACGCGAAGGCCGGCGGCGGCCAGGACGACGGCACGGCCCGTTCGGACACCGCGATGATCGTCCATGTCTACCCGGGCCACCGCAAGGCCGCCGTGGTCAGCATCCCCCGGGACACCCTCGTCGACCGGCCCTCGTGCGCCGGGCCGGGCGGCGGCACCGTGCCCGCCGTGGCGAACGAGATGTTCAACGAGGCGTACGCGGTCGGCGGCCCGGCCTGCACGGTCAAGACCGTCGAGACGATGACCGGCATCCGCATGGACCACTACATGGAGGTCGACTTCACCGGCTTCCAGCGGCTCATCGACGCCCTCGGCGGGGTCAGCGTCACCACCAGCCGCGCGATCAGCGACAACGAGAGCCATCTGCACCTGCCGGCCGGCACCCACCACCTGGACGGCAAGCAGGCCCTCGGCCTGGTCAGGACCCGGCACGGGGTCGGCGACGGCAGCGACCTCGGCCGGATAAGGCTCCAGCAGGCCTTCCTGAAGGCGCTGGTCGACCGGGTCGACAAGATCGGGGTGCTGGGCTCGCCGACGCGGCTGTACAAGATCGCCAGTACCGCCACCGGCGCCATCACCACCGACTCCGAGCTGGCCTCGGTCAAGAAGCTGGTCGACCTGGGGGAGAGCCTGAAGGACCTGGGCTCCCGGCACATCTCCATGGTCACCATGCCGGTGCGCTACGACCCGGCCGACCCCAACCGGGTCGTCCCGCTGACCGCGCAGACCCAGCAGATCTGGGCCGCCCTGCGCGCCGACCGCCCGATCCCGCGCTCGGCGACCAAGGGCTCGGCCGCCGACGAGGTGGACACCGGCGGTGTCGTCAGGAGCACCCCGCAGGCCCGGGACGGCGGCCAGGAATAGTTCCGGGCCGTCCCCGGTTTGGGGAGATGCGGCCAGTGCTGGCAGACTGGTACGTCGGCCCCGGTTCACGTGACGCAAGCCCGTGCCACGACCCGGGACCCTCCCGATCACTAGGAGTTCCCCTTGAAGCGCGACATCCACCCGGAGTACGTCGAGACCCAGGTCAGCTGCACCTGTGGCAACTCGTTCACCACGCGTAGCACCGTCGGCGGCGGCGTCATCCGTGCCGACGTCTGCTCCGCGTGCCACCCGTTCTACACGGGCAAGCAGAAGATCCTCGACACCGGTGGCCGCGTGGCCCGCTTCGAGGCCCGCTTCGGCAAGGCGGCCGGGTCCGCCAAGAAGTAGCGACCCGAAAGCGCCGGTCCACGGCCGCCCGGATATCCTCCGGCGGCCGGACCGGCGCTTTGTCGTCCACAGGCTGGTTCACCGGCGTTCACCCATTCGCAGAGCAGGGATCCTGATGTTCGAGGCGGTCGAGGAACTGATCGGCGAGTACGCCGACCTCGAGAAGAAGCTTGCCGACCCCGGAGTCTTCGCGGACCAGGCCAACGCGCGCAGGCTCAACAAGCGCTACGCCGAGCTGACCCCGATCGTCGGCACGTACCGGGGCTGGAAGCAGACCGGCGAGGACATCGACACGGCCCGCGAACTCAGCGCCGACGACCCGGACTTCGCCGCCGAGGTCAAGGAGCTGGAGAAGCAGCGCGAGGAGCAGACCGAACGGCTGCGCCTGCTGCTCGTGCCGCGCGACCCCAGCGACGACAAGGACGTGATCCTGGAGGTCAAGGCGGGCGAGGGCGGCGAGGAGTCCGCGCTGTTCGCCGGCGACCTGCTGCGCATGTACCTGCGCTACGCCGAGCGCGTGGGCTGGAAGACCGAGATCATCGACTCCAACGAGTCCGACCTCGGCGGCTACAAGGACGTCCAGGTCGCGGTGAAGACCAAGGGCGGGGGCGGCGCCACCGAGCCCGGCCAGGGTGTCTGGGCGCGGCTGAAGTACGAGGGCGGTGTGCACCGCGTGCAGCGTGTGCCCGCGACCGAGTCGCAGGGCCGCATCCACACCTCCGCCGCCGGTGTGCTGGTCACCCCGGAGGCCGAGGAGGTCGAGGTCGAGATCGGCCCCAACGACCTGCGGATCGACGTCTACCGCTCCTCCGGCCCCGGCGGCCAGTCGGTCAACACCACCGACTCCGCGGTGCGCATCACGCACCTGCCGACCGGCATCGTGGTCTCCTGCCAGAACGAGAAGAGCCAGCTCCAGAACAAGGAGCAGGCGATGCGCATCCTGCGTTCCCGGCTGCTGGCCGCCGCCCAGGAGGAGGCCGAGCGCGAGGCCTCCGACGCCCGCCGCAGCCAGGTCCGCACGGTCGACCGCAGCGAGCGCATCCGCACCTACAACTTCCCGGAGAACCGCATCTCCGACCACCGCGTCGGGTTCAAGGCGTACAACTTGGACCAGGTCCTCGACGGTGAACTCGACGCGGTCATCCAGGCGTGCGTCGACGCCGATTCGGCTGCCAAGCTGGCCGCCGCGGGCGACGGAAGCTGAACCGGAGGCGACAAGTGAACCTGCTGCTCGCCGAGGTCGCGCAGGCGACCCAGCGGCTGGCCGACGCCGGCGTGCCCTCGCCGCGCTTCGACGCCGAGGAACTGGCGTCGTACGTGCACGGCGTCAAGCGCGGCGCCCTGCACACCGTCTCCGACGCGGACTTCGACGCGCGCTACTGGGAGGCCGTCGCCCGCCGCGAGGCCCGCGAGCCCCTGCAGCACATCACCGGCCGGGCGTTCTTCCGCTACCTGGAACTCCAGGTGGGGCCGGGCGTCTTCGTGCCGCGTCCGGAGACGGAGTCCGTGGTGGGGTGGGCCATAGACGCCGTGCGCGCCATGGACGTCGCCGAGCCGCGCATCGTCGACCTGTGCACCGGGTCCGGCGCCATCGCGCTCGCCCTGGCGCAGGAGGTGCCGCGCAGCCGGGTGCACGCCGTGGAGCTGTCCGACGAGGCCCTGGTGTGGGCCCGCAAGAACGTCCAGGGCAGCAAGGTCGACCTGCGCCAGGGGGACGCCCTCGCGGCCTTCCCCGACCTCAACGGCCAGGTGGACCTGGTGATCTCCAACCCGCCGTACATCCCGCTCACCGAGTGGGAGCACGTGGCGCCCGAGGCCCGTGACCACGACCCGGAGATGGCGCTGTTCTCCGGCGAGGACGGCCTCGACACCATCCGCGGCATCGAGCGCACCGCGCACCGGCTGCTGCGGCCCGGCGGCGTGGTCGTCATCGAGCACGCAGACACCCAGGGCGGCCAGGTGCCCTGGATCTTCACGGAGGAGGCCGGCTGGGCTGACGCCGCCGACCACCCCGACCTGAACAACCGCCCCAGGTTCACCACTGCCCGCAAGGCGACGCCGTGAGCACGGCGCCGCACGTCATGGAGGTCTGCTGATGGCACGGCGTTACGACTGCTCGGACGCGACGGACCGGGTGGCCGGACTGCGCGAGGCCGCGTCCGCCGTTCGCCGCGGCGAGCTCGTGGTGCTGCCCACGGACACCGTCTACGGCATCGGCGCGGACGCCTTCAACGCCGAGGCCGTCGGCGACCTGCTGGAGGCCAAGGGCCGGGGCCGCAACATGCCCTCGCCCGTTCTCGTCGGCTCCCCGAACACCCTGCACGGCCTGGTCACGGACTTCACCGAGCAGGCCTGGGACCTCGTCGACGCCTTCTGGCCCGGCGCGCTGACCCTGGTCACCCGCCACCAGCCGTCCCTCCAGTGGGACCTGGGGGACACCCGCGGCACCGTGGCCGTGCGTATGCCGCTGCACCCCGTCGCGATCGAGCTGCTGAACACGACCGGCCCGATGGCCGTCTCCAGCGCCAACCTCACGGGACACCCCTCGCCGCAGGACTGCGACGCCGCCCAGGAGATGCTCGGCGACTCCGTGGCCGTCTACCTCGACGGCGGGCCCACGCCGGCGGCCGTGCCCTCCTCCATCGTCGACGTCACCGGCAAGGTGCCGGTACTGCTGCGGGCCGGGGCCCTCAGCGCCGAGCAGCTGCGCGAGGTCGTACCCGACCTGGAGGTAGGCAATTGACGCCGCCCATACCCGGGCAGCGCGATGACTACTTCCGCATCCTTCACGTCTGCACCGGCAACGTCTGCCGCTCGCCGATGGCCGAGCGGCTGACCCGCCACGAGCTGACCCAGCGGCTCGGCGACGGGGCCTCCGGCATCATCGTGGAGAGCGCGGGCACCTGGGGCCACGAGGGGGCGCCGATGGAGGCGCACGCGGCCACGGTGCTGGCCGAGTACGCCGCCGACCCGAGCGGCTTCCTCGGCCGCGAACTCCTCGACGACCACGTCATCGACGCGGACCTGGTGCTCACCGCGACCCGGGACCACCGCGCGCAGGTGATCTCGATGGGGCACGCGGCGGGGCTGCGGACGTTCACGCTCAAGGAGTTCACCCGGCTCGTGCGGGCGATAGACCCCACGACGCTGCCGGAGGGCAGCGTGACCGAGCGGGCCCGCTCGCTGGTGCGTGCCGCGGCGGCGCTGCGCGGCTGGCTCCTGGCGCCGACGCCGGACGCGGACGAGGTGTACGACCCGTACGGGGCGCCGCTGACCTTCTTCCGCTCCGTCGGCGAGGAGATCCACGGGGCGCTGGACCCGGTGCTGACCGCGTTGACAGGGGTGGCGGCCCCTACCCGGTGAGGTCCTGCCGGAAGGTTTCCGCACAGGTCGCGGCCCGACATCCACCGGCGGAGCACAAGACGGCGCGAAACGGCCGGAACGGTGCAAGAGTGGCAGGTGAGTCCCTTCCAGCCGCCCCGGAGCGCCCCATGCCTACCGCGGAAGCGTCGTCAGCCCACATAACCACCACCGCGCTCCCGGCCGGGGACACCGGCTTCGCCCGGCTGCGCGACCAGGACCCCGAGCTGGCGGACATCCTGCTCGGGGAGACCCAGCGGCAGGCCTCCTGCCTCCAGCTGATCGCGGGGGAGAACTTCACCTCGCCCGCGGTGCTGGCCGCCCTCGGCTCGCCGCTGTCCAACAAGTACGCCGAGGGCTACCCGGGGCACCGCCACCACGCGGGCTGCGAGCTGGTCGACCTTGCGGAGCGGCTGGCCGTGGAAAGGGCCACACGGCTCTTCGGAGCCGCCCACGCGAACGTGCAGCCCTACTCCGGCTCCTCGGCGGTCCTGGCCGCCTACGCGGCCCTCCTGGTCCCCGGGGACACCATCCTGGCGATGTCCCTGGCGCACGGCGGGCACCTCACGCACGGATCGGAGTCCAACTTCTCCGGCCGCTGGTTCCGCATCGCCGGGTACGGCGTGACCGAGGGCGCCACCTTCGAGGAGGGCGGCCGCATCGACTACGACCGGCTGCGCGTCCTCGCCCACCAGCACCGCCCGAAGGCGATCGTGTGCGGCGGCATCGCCTACCCCCGCACCATCGACTACGCCGCGTTCCGCGAGATCGCCGACGACGTCGGCGCGTACCTGATCGTGGACGCCGCGCACACGCTGGGCCTGGTGGCCGGCGGGGTCTCGCCCAACCCGGTGCCGTACGCGGACGTGGTGTGCGCCACCACGCACAAGACGCTGCGCGGGCCGCGCGGCGGGCTGATCCTGTGCGGGGCCGATCTCGCGCAGCGCATCGACCGGGCGGTCTTCCCGTTCTCGCAGGGCGGCCCGCACATGCACGCGATCGCCGCCAAGGCCGCGGCCTTCGCGGAGGCGGCCCGGCCGGAGTTCGCGCTGTACGCGCACCAGGTGGTCGCCAACGCCCGTGTGCTCGCCGACGCCCTGGCCGGCCAGGGCATGCGGATCGCCACCGGCGGCACGGACACCCATCTGATCGCCGCCGACGTGTCGGCCTTCGGGGTCACCGGGATGCGCGCCCGCGGGCTGTGCGCCGGCGCCGGGATCGTGCTGGACAAGTACACGCTCCCCTACGACAAGGAGCCCTGCGCCGCGGGTTCCGGCATCCGCCTGGGCACCGCGGCGGTGACCACGCAGGGCATGGGCGAGCAGCAGATGCCGCAGGTCGCGGACGTGATCGCGCGGGCGCTGCGGGAGGAGCGCGGACTGGCGAACCGGGTCGCGGAACTGGTGGGCGACTTCCCCCCGTACCCGGTCTGACCGGGCACGGGCGGGCCCCCGCGCGTACCCGGGGAGTGACATGTGCAACCCTGGGTACCCGCTGTGAGTCTCTGACTGTGTTTCCAGTCGCCACCCGGACGCGAATAGGGTGTGCCCGTGCGCGAGTACCTCTTGACCTTGTGCGTGGCCGCTGCCGTCACCTACCTCCTGACGGGGCCGGTGCGGAAGTTCGCCATCGCGGCAGGTGCCATGCCCGAGATCCGCGATCGCGACGTCCACCGCGAACCGACGCCGCGGCTCGGCGGCATCGCCATGTTCGGCGGCCTGTGCGCCGGCCTGCTGGTGGCCGCGCACCTGACCAACCTCAAGAGCGTCTTCGAGCTCTCCAACGAGCCGCGCGCGCTGCTGTCCGGCGCGGGACTGATCTGGCTGCTGGGCGTGCTCGACGACAAGTGGGGCGTGGACGCGCTGATCAAGCTGGGCGCCCAGATGATCGCGGCCGGTGTCATGGTCCTTCAGGGCCTGACCGTGCTGTGGCTGCCCATCCCGGGCAAGGGCATCGTCGCGCTCAGCCCGGTGCAGTCGACGCTGCTGACCGTCGCCCTGGTGGTGATCACCATCAACGCGGTGAACTTCGTCGACGGCCTGGACGGGCTCGCGTCCGGCATGGTGTGCATCGCCGCCATCGCGTTCTTCATGTACGCCTACCGGATCTGGTACGGCTACGGCATCGAGGCCGCGGCGCCCGCGACGCTGTTCAGCGCGATCCTGATCGGCATGTGCCTGGGCTTCCTGCCGCACAATCTGCATCCCGCGCGGATCTTCATGGGCGACTCCGGCTCGATGCTGATCGGCCTGGTGCTGGCCTCGGGTGCGATCTCCATCACAGGCCAGACCGACCCCGACGCGATCACCAACCTCACCGGGTCCACCCGGGACACCACGCACTTCATGGTGCCGGTCTACATGCCGCTGCTGCTGCCGCTGACGCTGATCGCGATCCCCGCCGCGGACCTGGTGCTGGCCATCGTGCGCCGCACGTGGAACGGCCAGTCGCCGTTCGCCGCGGACCGCGGCCACCTGCACCACCGGCTGCTGGACATCGGCCACTCGCACAGCCGGGCCGTGCTCATCATGTACTTCTGGTCGGCGCTCATCGCCTTCGGCGCGGTGGCGTTCTCGGTCAACTCCTCCAGCCTGTGGATCGTGCTGGGCATCGTCATGCTGAGCGCGATCGGACTGATCGCGCTGCTCATGCCGCGCTTCAACCCCAAGGCCCCGCGCTGGGCCGAGTCGTTCGTGCCGCCCCGCTACCGCCGCACGCGGATCGAGGCGCACGCCGCGGCGAGCGCCGCCATCGCCGCGGGGGAGGCGCCGGGTGTCAACGGCGCGACCGCGCTGAGCGAGATCGACCGGCAGCTGGTGGAGGCCGGCCGTTCGGCGGGCAGCGGTCACTGAGCCGCGGGCCCGATAGCACACGGGTGTCCGGCCGTCAGCCGGACGCCACGGGTGCTACTCCGGTCGTGTGACAGGTCGCACACGAACCGGGTAAAGACCTCATCAAATAGTTTGTGATACCGTTCACGAAAGCCCGGAAGCAAGCCGAAAGACCGAGTGCGATGGTCTTCCGGCGTGAGGCATGTCCCCGCCGCCGGGCTACGCTCGTCCACGACGACCCCTGTACTCCCAACCTCGCCGGAGGAGCTGCCGCCATGCAGTCCAACGACGTCCGAACGCTTCTGAATTGCGCCGTGCCCGCCGCAGCCGCGGGAGTGATCGCGGTCGCTGTCGCAGCCGTGCTCGCGGGCGGCAAGGGGGCGATCGGCGCGGGATTCGGCGCGGTGGTCGTGATCACCTTCATGGGAATCGGCCTGACGGTGCTTCAGCGCACCGCCCGTTCCTACCCCACGCTGTTCCAGGCGATGGGCCTGATGCTCTACACGGTGCAGCTGCTGCTGCTGGCGATCGTCCTGGCGGTGTTCAAGCACACATCGCTGTTCGACACCCAGGTGTTCGCGTTCAGCCTGCTCGGCACGACGTTGGTGTGGATCGCCGCCCAGGCCCGTGCGCACATGAAGACCAAGATGCTGTACGTCGAGCCCGGATCCGCCGGAACGTCGTCGTGAACCCAGGGGCCGGTGCAAGAGGGCTGCCGCTCGTTTGCTATCGTCCGGTCTCAACTGCGGCAGAGCTGGCGCGGGCGGCAGTCATGCCTTCGCAACAGTCGTCCGGCTCGATGTCCGACCGCCGCCCCCACATCTGCTTGACCAGTCCAGTGCCGTTCCGCGGGCCTACGCCGCGCCGACACAACGAGGTTGCCGTACCCATGCGCCACGCTGAAGGAGCTCGCGGTGAGTGATGTAAAGACGCTCGCTTTCGAGACGAACTGCCACATCTTCGACGGGTGCGGCTTCCCGGCCCCCGGCCTGCACTCCTTCCTCTTCAAGCCGTTGATCGGCGACGGGGACGGCAGCGTCTACTTCAACAAGACGATGCTGCTCGCGCTGCTCGGCAGCATCGTCATCGTCGGCTTCTTCTGGGCCGCCTTCGCCAAGCCGAAGGTCGTCCCCGGCAAGCTGCAGATGGTGGCCGAGGCCGGCTACGACTTCGTGCGCCGCGGCATCGTCTACGAGACGATCGGCAAGCGCGACGGCGAGAAGTACGTGCCGTTCATGGTCTCGCTGTTCTTCTTCGTGTGGATCCTGAACCTGTGGTCGATCATTCCGATCGCCCAGTTCCCGGTCACCGCGATCATCAGCTACCCGGCCGCGCTCGCCGCGATCGTCTACATCACCTGGATGTCGCTGACGTTCAAGAAGCACGGCTTCGTCGGTGGCTGGAAGAACATCACCGGCTACGACAAGAACCTCGGCCCGGTCCTGCCGATGGTCGTCGGCCTGGAGTTCCTCTCCAACGTGATCGTCCGCCCGTTCACGCACGCGGTGCGACTCTTCGCCAACATGTTCGCCGGGCACGTCCTGCTGCTGCTGTTCACCATCGCCAGCTGGTACCTGCTCAACGGCATCGGCATCGCCTACGCGAGCGTCTCGTTCGTGATGGTCATCGTGATGACCGCCTTCGAGCTGTTCATCCAGGCCGTCCAGGCCTACGTCTTCGTCCTCCTGGCCTGCTCCTACATCCAGGGCGCGCTGGCCGAGCACCACTGAGCACCGTTCACCGCTCGGCACCCCCGATTGTCCGGTGGCCAACCCCCACCGGTCCGTGAAAGAGAAGGAAGAAACAGCATGTCCGCTGTGAACCTCGCCGCCACCCAGATCCTCGGCAACCTGGGCTCCATCGGCTACGGCCTCGCGGCCATCGGCCCCGGCGTCGGCATCGGCATCATCTTCGGCAACGGCACCCAGGCCCTCGCCCGTCAGCCCGAGGCTGCCGGCCTGATCCGCGCCAACCAGATCCTCGGCTTCGCCTTCTGTGAGGCGCTCGCCCTGATCGGTCTGGTCATGCCGTTCGTCTACCCGACCTCCTGATCCGGGCTGACGAGCCCAACCCCTTTCGACGGAAGGCACTGATGTGAACGCCCTGGTACAGCTGGCGGCCGAGGAGGCGGAGAACCCCCTCATCCCGCCGATCCCAGAGCTCGTCATCGGTCTCATCGCCTTCGCCATCGTCTTCTTCTTCCTGGCCAAGAAGCTCATCCCGAACATCAACAAGGTTCTGGACGAGCGCCGCGAGGCCATCGAGGGCGGCATGGAGAAGGCCGAGGCCACCCAGGCCGAGGCTCAGCGGACCCTCGAGGAGTACAAGCAGTCGCTCGCCGAGGCTCGTCACGAGGCCGCGCGTCTGCGCCAGGAGGCGCAGGAGCAGGGTGCCGCGCTCATCGCCGAGATGCGTGCGGAAGGCCAGCGGCAGCGCGAGGAGATCATCGCCGCGGGCCACGCGCAGATCGAGGCGGACCGCAAGTCCGCCGCGCACGCGCTGCGCCAGGACGTGGGCAGGATCGCCACCGATCTGGCAGGCAAGATCGTCGGTGAGTCCCTGGAGGACACCGCCCGGCAGAGCCGTGTGATCGACCGCTTCCTCGACGAGCTCGAGGAGAAGGCCGAGGCCGCGCGATGAACGGAGCGAGCCGCGAGGCACTGGCCGCCGCACGCGAGCGTCTCGACGCGCTGGCGGACAACACGTCCGTCGACGCGGCGAAGCTCGCCGAGGACCTGGCCGCCGTCACGGGGCTGCTCGACCGCGAAGGCACCCTGCGCCGGGCGCTGACCGACCCGGCGCAGTCCGGTGAGGCCAAGGCGGGCCTGGTGCAGACGGTGCTGCGCGGTCAGGTCGGCGGGGAAGCCCTCGACCTGTTCTCGGGCATGGTCCGCAGCCGGTGGTCGCAGTCGCGGGACCTGACCGACGCGCTGGAGGAACTCTCCTTCGGCGCCGACCTGATCGCCGCGGAGCGCGCCGGCCACCTCGACGACGTCGAGGACGAGCTGTTCCGCTTCGGCCGGATCGTCTCCGGCAGCACTGATCTGCGGGCCGCGCTGACCGACCGCGCCGCGGGCGCCCAGGCCAAGGCCGGGCTGCTCCGCTCGCTGCTGGGAGGCCGGTCCAACCCGGTCACCGAGCGGCTCGTGGTCCGTCTTGTGACCCATCCGCGAGGCCGTAGCCTGGAGGCAGGGCTCGACGCCCTGTCCAAGCTGGCGGCGGCGCGCCGGGGCCGTACGGTCGCGGTCGTCGTCTCGGCGGTACCGCTGAGCGACCGGCAGAAGCAGCGTCTCGGCGCCGCGCTGGCCACGATCTACGGTCGGCCGGTGCACCTGAACCTCGACGTGGACCCCGAGGTCCTCGGCGGAATCCAGGTGCGGGTGGGCGACGAGGCCATCAACGGGACCATCGCGGAACGCCTCGAAGAGGCGGCCCGGCGGATGGCCGGCTGAACCAGCCACCAACTCAAAGAGCAGTACAGCGGCCCGAGTTGGGCCGTAGCGAATACTTCGGGCCCAACAAGGAGAGCAGGGAACCCAGATGGCGGAGCTCACGATCCGGCCGGAGGAGATCCGGGACGCGCTGGAGACCTTTGTCCAGGCGTACAAGCCGGACGCGGCCTCGCGCGAGGAGGTCGGCACGGTCAGCATGGCCGGCGACGGCGTTGCCAAGGTGGAGGGTCTGCCCTCGGCCATGGCCAACGAGCTGCTGCGCTTCGAGGACGGCACCCTCGGTCTCGCCCTCAACCTCGAGGAGCGCGAGATCGGTGCGATCGTCCTCGGCGAGTTCAGCGGTATCGAGGAGGGCCAGCCGGTGCACCGCACCGGTGAGGTGCTCTCCGTCGCTGTCGGCGAGGGATACCTGGGTCGCGTCGTCGACCCGCTCGGCACCCCGATCGACGGCCTCGGCGAGATCGAGACCGACGGCCGCCGCGCGCTGGAGCTCCAGGCTCCCGGCGTCATGGCCCGCAAGTCCGTCCACGAGCCGATGCAGACCGGCCTCAAGGCCGTGGACGCGATGACCCCGATCGGCCGCGGTCAGCGTCAGCTGATCATCGGTGACCGCCAGACCGGCAAGACCGCCCTGGCGATCGACACGATCATCAACCAGCGCGACAACTGGCGTTCCGGCGACCCGAAGAAGCAGGTCCGCTGCATCTACGTCGCCATCGGCCAGAAGGGCTCCACCATCGCGGGCGTGCGCGCCTCGCTGGAGGAGGCCGGCGCCCTGGAGTACACGACCATCGTCGCGGCTCCGGCGTCCGACCCGGCAGGCTTCAAGTACCTCGCCCCCTACACCGGCTCGGCCATCGGCCAGCACTGGATGTACCAGGGCAAGCACGTCCTCATCGTCTTCGACGACCTGAGCAAGCAGGCCGACGCCTACCGCGCCGTCTCCCTGCTGCTGCGCCGTCCGCCGGGCCGCGAGGCCTACCCGGGTGACGTCTTCTACCTGCACTCCCGTCTGCTGGAGCGCTGCGCCAAGCTCTCCGACGACATGGGCGCCGGCTCGATGACCGGTCTGCCGATCGTCGAGACCAAGGCCAACGACGTCTCGGCGTTCATCCCGACCAACGTCATCTCCATCACCGACGGCCAGTGCTTCCTGGAGTCCGACCTGTTCAACGCGGGCCAGCGCCCGGCGCTGAACGTCGGTATCTCGGTCTCCCGAGTCGGTGGCTCGGCGCAGATCAAGGCCATGAAGTCGGTCGCCGGCCGCCTGCGCGTGGACCTCGCCCAGTACCGCGAGCTGGAGGCCTTCGCCGCCTTCGGTTCCGACCTGGACGCCGCCTCCAAGGCGCAGCTGGAGCGCGGCAAGCGCATGGTCGAGCTGCTGAAGCAGGGCCAGTACGCGCCGTTCCCGATCGAGGACCAGGTCGTCTCCATCTGGGCCGGCACCACCGGCAAGCTGGACGACGTCCCGGTCGAGGACATCCGCCGCTTCGAGCGCGAGCTGCTGGACTACCTCCGCCGCGAGAAGAAGGACCTCCTGCAGGGCATCGTCGAGACCGGCAAGCTGGGCGACGACACCATCGAGGCCCTGACGGACGCGGTCACGGAGTTCAAGAAGCAGTTCGAGACCTCGGACGGCAAGCTCCTGGGTGAGGGCTGAGCATGGGCGCCCAGCTTCGGGTATACAAGCGCCGCATCAAGACCGTCACCGCCACAAAGAAGATCACGAAGGCGATGGAGATGATCTCCGCGTCCCGGATCGTCAAGGCCCAGCGCCAGGTGGCGGCCTCGTCCCCGTACGCCGATGAGCTCACCCGCGCGGTGGCCGCGGTCGCGAGCGGTTCCAACACGAACCACCCGCTGACCACGGAGACCGAGAACCCGACCCGCGCCGCGGTGCTGCTCGTGACGAGCGACCGCGGTCTGGCCGGCGGCTACTCGTCCAACGCGATCAAGGCGGCCGATCGGCTCACCGAGCGGCTGCGCGCGGAGGGCAAGGAGGTCGAGCACTACATCGTCGGCCGCAAGGGCGTCGCGTACTACGGCTTCCGTGAGCGTCCCGTCACCGCCTCGTGGACGGGATTCACCGACAAGCCGGCCTACGCGGACGCCAAGGCCGTGGCAGACCCGCTGATCGA
The DNA here is from genome assembly GCF_044751205.1 of Streptomyces sp. NPDC088732. Lineage (NCBI taxonomy): Bacteria > Bacillati > Actinomycetota > Actinomycetes > Kitasatosporales > Streptomycetaceae > Streptomyces > Streptomyces sp. NPDC088732. Next base: position 173,179 of record NZ_JBIVLI010000007.1, on the reverse strand, counting down.
CCAGGTCCTCAAGGACACGGCCGAGGGCGGCGTCGACGAGCTGCACATCGTCTTCACGGAGTTCGTGTCGATGCTGACGCAGTCCCCCGTCGAGCGGCGGCTGCTGCCGCTCTCCCTCGACGAGGCCACCGGCGGCCAGGCCCGCAAGGAGGGGGAGATCCTTCCCCTGTACGACTTCGAGCCGTCGGCGGAAGGCGTCCTGGACGCCCTGCTGCCGCGGTACGTCGAGAGCCGGATCTACAACGCGCTGCTGCAGGGTGCCGCTTCCGAGCACGCCGCCCGCCGCCGCGCGATGAAGGCCGCGACCGACAACGCCGAGGAGCTCATCAAGACGCTCACGCGGCTTGCCAACCAGGCCCGCCAGGCCGAAATCACCCAGGAAATCAGCGAGATCGTCGGTGGCTCCAGCGCCCTGGCCGACGCCTCTGCGGGGAGTGACTAAACATGACCACCACTGTTGAGACGGCCGCTGCCACGGGCCGCGTCGCCCGGGTCATCGGCCCGGTCGTCGACGTGGAGTTCCCCGTCGACGGCATGCCCGAGATCTACAACGCCCTCACCGTCCAGGTCGCCGACCCGGCCGAGAACGGCAAGCTGAAGACGCTGACCCTCGAGGTCGCCCAGCACCTGGGCGACGGCCTGGTCCGCGCCATCTCCATGCAGCCCACCGACGGCCTGGTCCGCCAGGCCGCGGTCACCGACACGGGCACGGGCATCACCGTCCCGGTCGGCGACTTCACCAAGGGCAAGGTGTTCAACACCCTCGGTGAGGTGCTGAACGTCCCCGAGGAGAACGCCAACGTCGGTGAGCGCTGGACGATCCACCGCAAGGCCCCGAAGTTCGAGGACCTCGAGTCGAAGACCGAGATGTTCGAGACCGGCCTGAAGGTCGTCGACCTGCTGACCCCGTACGTCAAGGGCGGCAAGATCGGTCTGTTCGGTGGCGCCGGTGTCGGCAAGACCGTCCTCATCCAGGAAATGATCATGCGTGTGGCGAAGCTGCACGAGGGCGTTTCCGTGTTCGCCGGTGTCGGCGAGCGCACCCGTGAGGGCAACGACCTCATCCAGGAGATGGAGGAGTCCGGCGTTCTCGACAAGACCGCGCTGGTCTTCGGCCAGATGGACGAGCCCCCGGGCACCCGTCTGCGCGTCGCCCTGGCCGGTCTGACCATGGCGGAGTACTTCCGCGATGTGCAGAAGCAGGACGTGCTGTTCTTCATCGACAACATCTTCCGCTTCACGCAGGCCGGTTCCGAGGTCTCCACGCTGCTCGGCCGCATGCCGTCCGCGGTGGGTTACCAGCCGAACCTCGCCGACGAGATGGGCCTCCTCCAGGAGCGCATCACCTCGACCCGTGGTCACTCGATCACCTCGATGCAGGCGATCTACGTCCCCGCGGACGACCTGACCGACCCGGCGCCGGCGACGACCTTCGCGCACCTGGACGCGACGACCGTTCTGTCGCGTCCGATCTCGGAGAAGGGCATCTACCCGGCGGTGGACCCGCTGGACTCGACGTCCCGCATCCTGGACCCGCGCTACATCGCGCAGGACCACTACGAGTGCGCCATGCGCGTCAAGGGGATCCTGCAGAAGTACAAGGACCTCCAGGACATCATCGCGATCCTCGGTATCGACGAGCTGGGCGAGGAGGACAAGCTCACCGTCCACCGCGCCCGCCGCATCGAGCGCTTCCTGTCGCAGAACACCCACGCGGCGAAGCAGTTCACCGGTGTGGACGGCTCCGACGTCCCGCTGGAGGAGTCGATCCACGCGTTCAACGCCATCGCCGACGGTAAGTACGACCACTTCCCTGAGCAGGCGTTCTTCATGTGCGGTGGCATCGAGGACCTCGAGCGCAACGCCAAGGAGCTCGGCGTCGGCTGACGCCTTCGCCCGACGGCTCACCGTGGCAGGGGGCGGACCCTGTGTCCGCCCCCTTGCCGCACCCCCGTTATCCTTTGTTTCATGCACCCGCCGGACGGCGGTGGGTGCCGACCCGAGGAGCCATCTTGGCTGAGCTGCACGTCGAGCTGGTCGCCGCGGACCGCAATGTCTGGTCCGGCGAGGCCACTCTTGTCGTCGCACGCACCGAGTCGGGCGACATCGGCGTCATGCCGAACCACGAGCCGCTGCTCGGTGTGCTGCAGACCGGCCCGGTGACCATCCGCACCACCGACGGCGGCACCGTTGTCGCGGCGGTGCACGGCGGCTTCATCTCCTTCGCGGACAACAAGCTGTCGATCCTCGCGGAGATCGCGGAGCTGGCCGACGAGATCGACGTCCAGCGCGCGGAGCGGGCCCTGGAGCGTGCGAAGGCCGACGCCGACGCGGTCGGCGAGCGGCGCGCCGAGGTCCGTCTCATCGCGGCGACCGGTTCGCGCTGAGCATCCGGCCCACTGGGGCCATGAGCCGCGGGAGGCCCGAGAGGGCTTCCCGCGGTTGCAGTATCCCTGTACGTGACGTTGAGCGAGGAGGTCGATAGGCGTGATCCTCGCTTTTCAGCTGTGCGGGGCCCTTGTCGCGGTGGCGCTGCTGGGGCTGTTCGTCTTCGGCCTGCGGCGGCGGCTCATCCAGCGTCCCGGCGGCACCTTCGACTGCAGCCTGCGCACCGCGCCCGGCGGCGTGGACGCCCCCTCGGGCAAGGGCTGGGCGTACGGCGTCGCGCGCTACAGCGGTGACCGGATCGAGTGGTTCCGGGTCTTCTCCTACGCCCCCCGACCGCGGCGGTCCCTGGAACGCTCCGCCATCGAGGTGCTGCACCGGCGGCTGCCGCAGGGCCAAGAGGAACTGGCGCTGCTGTCCGACGCCGTCGTCCTGGTCTGCGAGCACCGCGGCACCCGGCTCGAACTCGCGATGAGCGAAGACGCCCTCACCGGCTTCCTCGCCTGGCTGGAGGCCGCCCCTCCCGGCCAGAGGGTGAATGTGGCCTGAGTAGAGGGTGCCCCGCTGGTGGGGGTCCCCCCGGACGGAGTCCGGGGGAGGGTGAATGTGGCCTGAGCCCCGCTGTCCGGGGGAGTGACCTGAGGCGTGAGCGCCCCCGTCACGGCTTCGCCGGCAGTCCCCACTCCTGCGCGAGAATCGCCGCCTGCACGCGGCTGCGCAGTTCGAGCTTGGCGAGTATCCGGCTGACATGGGTCTTGGCCGTGGCCTCCGCCATGCCGAGCCGGGCCGCGATCTCCGCGTTCGACAGTCCCTGGCCGACACAGGCGAGCACCTCCCGCTCGCGCGGGGTGAGGCCGTCCAGCAAGCCGCGGTCCGCCTCCCGCACCGCGCGCGCCGGCCGGGCGAACTCCCCGATCAGGCGCCGCGTCACCGCCGGGGCGATCATCCCCTCGCCGCGTGCCACCAGGCGCACCCCCTCGATCAGCCGGTCGGCCTCGGTGTCCTTCAGCAGGAATCCCGCGGCCCCGGCGCGCAGCGCGCCGAAGACGTACTCGTCCAGGTCGAACGTGGTCAGCACCAGCACGTCCGCCAGGCCCTCGGCGACGATCTCGCCGGTGGCCCGCACACCGTCGAGCCGGGGCATCTGCACATCCATGAGGATCATGTCGGGTCGCAGCTCGCGGGCCGCGCGGACGGCGGCCTCCCCGTCGGCGGCCTCACCGACCACCTCGATGTCCGGCACCGAGCGCAGGATCAGCACCAGCCCCGCCCGGACCGCCGACTGGTCCTCGGCGACGACAACCCGGATCATGCCTCCCCCTCCACGGGCAGCGCGGCGCGCACGCGCCAGGTACCTGGGCTTCTCCGTCGCGTACGGGCACTACCTGGTGCGCTGGGCCGACGCCCGTGTCGCGTACCGCTTCGCGGGCGGGCCGAGGCCGCAGGGCCCGCCGAAGTTCGGCCGGGCGCGGGCCGTGCACGAGTGGCGGATGTGCGGGCGCACGGCTCTGGCGGCGGTGCCGGCCGCGCTGCTGCTGGAGTGCGCGGTCCGGCTCGTCGGCGACGCGGATCGCACGGAGGCGCTGCGGCAGTGGCAGCTGCGGTTGGCGTGGGTCACCGGGCTCAACGCCGCCTTCGCGGCGTCGTACACGCTGTGGCCGCGGCGCGAGCCCGCCACGGGCCCGCGCCGATGACGTGCTGTCAGGGTCGGCGGCTCAGCGGCTCAGCGGTTCTCGCCGGGCACCCACAGGACGTCGCCGACCTCCTTGTTGGCCGTGCGGGCCAGGATGAACAGCAGGTCCGACAGGCGGTTGAGGTAGGTGGCGGTGAGCGGGTTCATCGTCTCGCCGTGCTCCTCCAGCGCCGCCCACGTGGAGCGTTCCGCCCGCCGCACCACCGTGCACGCCTGGTGGAGCAGCGCGGCCCCCGGGGTGCCGCCGGGCAGGATGAAGCTGCGCAGCTTCTCCAGCTCCTCCAGGAAGCGGTCGCACTCCGCCTCCAGCCGGTCCACATAGCCCTGTTCGACGCGCAGCGGCGGGTACTTGGGGTCGGGCACGACCGGCGTCGCCAGGTCCGCGCCGACGTCGAAGAGGTCGTTCTGGACCCGCACGAGGACGGTCGCGACCTCCGCGGGCAGCCCGCCGAGCGCGAGGGCGACACCGATCGCGGCGTTGGCCTCGTTGGCGTCCGCGTAGGCCGAGATGCGGCTGTCGGTCTTGGCGGTGCGGCTCATGTCGCCGAGGGCGGTGGTCCCGTCGTCCCCGGTCCGCGTGTAGATGCGCGTCAGATTGACCATGGGGCCGAGCGTAGTCCCCGGCGGTGCCCGGCCGCCGGTGTCCCACCGCGGGCCCGGTCGCTCCGTGATTGCGACGAAGGACACACGGTGACCCGGGTCTCCAACTGCTGCGCAGGGCTGTGAAGCACCGTTAAGGTCCCGGCAACAGCATCGAGAAGATAGGTGTGTGCCGTGGCGAAGAAGCTCGCCGTCGTCGGAGCCGGCCTGATGGGCTCCGGAATCGCGCAGGTGTCGGCCCAGGCGGGCTACGAGGTCGTCCTGCGCGACATCACCGACGAGGCGCTGGCCCGCGGCAGGAGCGGTATCGAGGCGTCGTACGAGCGGTTCGTCGCCAAGGGCAAGCTGTCGGCGGAGGAAGCGGCCGCCTCCCTGGGCCGCATCACCACGACCACCGACCTCGACGCGGCCGCCGACGCGGACATCGTCGTCGAGGCGGTCTTCGAGAAGATCGAGGTCAAGCAGGAGATCTTCCGGGCCCTGGACAAGATCGCGCACCAGGATGCGGTGCTCGCCTCCAACACCTCCGCCATCCCGATCACGAAGATCGCGGCCGTGACGGAGCGTCCGGAGCGCGTGGTCGGCACGCACTTCTTCTCCCCGGTCCCGATGATGCAGCTGTGCGAGCTCGTACGCGGCTACAAGACCAGCGACGAGACCCTGGAGCGGGCCAAGGCCTTCGCGGAGGAGGTCGGCAAGACCACCATCGTGGTCAACCGCGACGTCGCCGGCTTTGTCACCACCCGCCTGATCTCGGCGCTGGTCGTCGAGGCCGCCAAGCTCTTCGAGTCCGGCGTCGCCTCGGCGGAGGACATCGACACCGCCTGCCGGCTCGGCTTCGGCCACGCCATGGGCCCGCTGGCCACCGCCGACCTGACGGGCGTCGACATCCTGCTGCATGCCACCGGCAACATCTACACCGAGTCGCAGGACGAGAAGTTCGCGGCGCCGGAGCTGATGCGGCGCATGGTCGACGCGGGCGCGCTCGGCCGCAAGAGCGGCGAGGGCTTCTACCGCTACTGACGGGCGGTCAGTCCCGGTGGGCGCCCGAGGGCCCCGCCGGGGCGATCACCCGAGGGAGGGTGGGCCTGGCGGGCGCATCACATCACTCTCCAGAGTGAATTCGGTATCGGTTCGCTCACAGACGGCAACCTCTTCGTACGACGGACCGTCAGTTACGTAGAACCACGGTACTTTCCCACCCATTCACTCCACGGGGAGGCTTCATGCACATCAGGGGCGACCACGCCGAACTGGTTGTCGGGGGTCGCCTCGACGTCCGTACCGCGGCGGACGCCCGCAAGGTCCTGCACTCCGCGGTGGACGGCGGCCACGGGGACCTGGTGCTCGACCTGACCGAGCTGGACTCGTGGGACGCCACCGGACTGGGTGTGATCATGGGTGCGCACCGCCGCTGCGGACGGGCGGACCGCCGGCTGGTGCTGCGGGGCGTCCCGGCGCAGATGCAGCGGCTGCTGGTCGCCACGCGACTGCACCGCATTCTGGTCATCGAGGGGGGTATCGCGGCAGAGGCACTGCCGCGTACCTAGCGGGGCGTGCCGCAACGGAACTGGCAAGCCCGGACAGATTTGGACGCATGGGCGGCATGGCGGCCCTGAGGTTCGCACATACTGTGGGAAGGTTTAAGGTTCGGTTCCGGCGTGCCACACCCCGTACGCCGAGGAGGGGAGCCGGACCGGTCCAGCTGCGGACGTGCGGGCCCGGTACGGCCCCGCTGCGACGCGAATGGGGGGCGGAGACTAATGGACCCACACATCGGACCCGACATGTCCGGCGACGAGTACGGCGCACAGCAGGACTCCACGAGCTTTCCCGAGCGGCCGGCACCGGCCGGGCCCGAGGACGGCACGCAGCCCGTGCCGCGCGCGACGCGGCCCCTGCGTGACCCGCTGGCCCCCGAGGTCGGCTCGGGCACGGCGGACGGCGACGCACCCCGGGTCGTCCAGCTCGTCGTCGGCGACTGCCTGCTGACCCTCAATCCCGTCGACGGCAGCGAGGTGAGCACCCTGCCGGCCGCCGGGCTGCCCGCCCCGGTACGCCGCGACGCGGATGCGCGGGCCGCGCGCACCACCGGCACGCACCCCGCCGTGCCTCCGGGCCCGCGCGGGCCCGAGCTGCCGCTGCTGGAGCGGGAGGAGGAGCGCGAACGGCTCACCCGGCTGCTGTCCCGCGGCCGTTCGGTCCGGGTCACCGGCCCGTCCGGCGCCGGCCGCAGCGTGCTCCTCGACGCCGTGGCCGAGGTGTCCGCCGGCGTCGCCCCCGACGGTGTGATCCGGCTCTCCGGCTACCGCCGCACGCCCAGCGACCTGTTGCAGGAGATCTTCAGCACGGTCTACGGCACCGAGGACGAGTCCTCGCAGGCAGACGACGTCGCGGGCTACCGCCCCGACCGCGGGCGGCTCACCGAGCTGCTGCGCGAGGTCGGCGCGGTCGTCGTCCTGGACGACCTGGAGTTCGGCGGCGCGGCCCTGGAGGAACTGCTCGCGGCCGCACCCGAGTGCGCCTTCCTGATGGCCGCGACGCCCGACGTCGCCGCGCCCTCCTCCGACTCCGCGGTCGAGGAAGTCTTCCTTCCCGGGCTGACCCGGGTCGCCTGCCTCGAACTGCTCGAACTGGCCGCGGGGCGGCCGCTGCAGGAGGAGGAGACCGCCTGGGCGGCGGACCTGTGGTTCGAGTCCGAGGGGCTGCCGCTGCGCTTCGTCCAGGCCGGCGCGCTGCTGCGGCAGCGCGACGTGCTCGCGGCCGAGATCCTCGCCGCCGACGAGTCCGTCTGGGGCGGCACGGATCCGGACGACGAACTGCCCGTCGACGCGCCCTTCGACGCGATCGCCGGGCCTGGGGCGCCGGTGTCCTCCTCGCACGTGCCGCTGCCCTCGCTCGCCGAGAGCGCCGCCCCCGCCGCGCTGCTGGCCTCCCGGCTCAGCGGCGCCGCCCAGGAGACGCTGCGCTTCGCGGTGGCCCTGGGCGGGGAGTGCCCGCACCAGTCGCACCTGCCCGCGCTGGTCGGCGAGACGCACGGCGACGCCGCGCTCGGCGAACTCGTCGCCGTGGGGCTCGTCGCACCGGTCGACCGGCACCACCGCCTCGCGGCGGGCGTACGCACGCAGCTCGCCGCCCCCGGTGAACTCGCCGAGGACGCCGCCGCGGAGGGCGCCCCGCAGGCCCTCACGGCCGCCCAGCACTACACCTGGTGGGTCGGCCATCCCTCCGTCACGCCCGAACGCGTCGCCGCCGAGGCGGAGGCGGTCCTGGCCGCCCTCAGCGCCTGCCGCGACGGGGGCCACGCCAGCGCGGCCGTCCTCCTCGCGCGCACGGCGGCACCGGTGTTCGCCGCGTCGCTGCACTGGAGCGCCTGGGAACGCGCCCTGCGCGCCGGCCAGGAGGCCGCGCGGCAGTCCGGAGAGGTCGCCGAGGAGGCGTACTTCCTGCACGAACTCGGCGTCCTCGCGCTCTGCCTCGGCGGTTTCGACCGTGCGCGCAGCGAGCTGGAGGCCTCCATAGCCCTGCGCGCCGCGCTCGCCGACCGCCAGGGCACCACGGTCGGCCGCCGCACGCTCGCCCTGGTCCTCGACCGCTCGGGCCACATCGCACCGTTCACCACCCCCGACAGCGCCGCGACGGCCACGAGCGGCCTCGCGCTGCCCGAGTCCCCCGCGACGATCATCAGCAAGCGCCTGGCCGTCACCGCGCCGCGCCGCCGCGGCCTCACCGCCTCCCGCCGCAACCTCGTCGCCGCCGGCGCGGGCGCACTGCTCGCGGCGGTGCTCGGCACCATCGTCACCCTCGGCACGACGGCCTCCGGCGGTGACCAGAACACCCCGATGAACGTCAAGCCCCTGGAGACCGCGCAACCCGACAACGCCGACGACGGCCTCCCGGCGGACGGCGCGTCCCCCACCCCGGGCTCCACCCACCGCGGGCCCTCGCCCTCCGTCAGCGGCAGCGGCCCCGCCACGGACCCGAGCGCCCCGGGCACGGGCACGGGCGGCGGCACGGGCGGCGGGGTGGACCCGGGGACGGGCACGGACGGCGGGAGCACGACGGGGGAGCAGGGCGGCAACACGCCGTCGCACACCACGACGCCGCCCAAGGGCGGCACGCCGCCGACCCTGAAGCCGACGCCGTCGTCGACGCCGAGCTCGTCGACGCCGAGTTCCACGCCGCCGAGCAGCCCCTCGACGACGCCCGGCACCCCGACGACGCCGACGGACACCCCGACCGGGCCGGAGGGCACCACGACCGCCAGCGGCCCGTCGACCGACACCCCGGTGACGGCGACCGAGGGCGCCCCCGGCACCGCCGGGACGACGCCCGTCATCTGAGGCCGTCCGCAGCGCAGCGTGGCCCCGTCGTCTGGAGACGACGGGGCCACGGCGCTGTCGGGGGGCCGCCGCGCGGCCCGGTTTCAGAAGAGGCGCAGCTTGTCGTCCTCGATGCCGCGCAGCGCGTCGTAGTCGAGCACGACGCAGCCGATGCCGCGGTCGGTGGCGAGCACGCGGGCCTGCGGCTTGATCTCCTGGGCCGCGAAGACGCCCTTCACGGGCGCCAGCAGCGGGTCGCGGTTGAGCAGTTCCAGGTAGCGGGTCAGCTGCTCGACGCCGTCGATCTCACCGCGCCGCTTGATCTCGACCGCGACGGTCGTGCCGTCGGAGTCCCGGCCGAGGATGTCGACGGGTCCGATCGCGGTCGGGTACTCGCGGCGGATGAGGGTCCAGCCGTTGCCGAGGACCTCCATGCGGTCGGCGAGCAGTTCCTGGAGGTGCGCCTCGACGCCGTCCTTGATCAGGCCCGGGTCGACGCCGAGTTCGTGGCTGGAGTCGTGGAGAACGTCCTCGATCGTGATGATCAGCTGCTCGCCGGCCTTGTTGGTGACCGTCCAGACCCCGTCCTCGCCCTCCTTGAGCGTGCAGGGCGGCGACATCCAGTTGAGCGGCTTGTAGGCGCGGTCGTCGGCGTGCACGGAGACACTGCCGTCGGCCTTCACCAGGAGCAGCCGGGTCGCCGAGGGGAGATGGGCGGAGAGCCTGCCCGCGTAGTCCACGGAGCAGCGGGCAATGACGAGACGCATGGTCGGCAACGCTACTCGCTACCGGGCGCGGTTGGAAAATGGCCAGTTGTGAGCGCTCCCACCTAGTGTCGTGGGACCTCTCCGCCTACGGTTGTGAGTGGAGGCCGTCGTGCGGGAGAACACTTGACGGCTTCTCTCCGTAGTCCGTCTGACTCCTCGGACAGGGGGGTCACGAGAGGAGTACTCATGTCGCTCGACGTCTCACCGGCCCTCCTCGAACAGGCCGAGCGAGGCGAGGTCGACGAACGGGAATTCGTCGACTGCGTCCGGACTTCCCTGCCTTACGCATGGGACATGATCAGCTCTCTGGCGGCGCAGCTCAAGGTGGACGGCGGAGAGTTCGCCGACAACCAGGTGCCGCCGCCGGACGAGCACGCACGCGGGCAGTTGCTCCGCGCTCTGGCGAGTGACGCGATCCGGGGGGCACTTCAACGGCATTTCGGGGTGCGACTGGCATTCCAGAACTGCCACCGGGTCGCGGTGTTCCCGCTGGACCCGGCGGTCGATGAGCGTTACGCGAAGTTCACCTCCGTACGCGCACAGTTGCTGAACCAGTCCCCGGAGCTGCGGGACTGCTGAGATCGGCCACAGTGCTCCCGCAAGTGGCCGACGCTTTGCCGCTTGATGTTTCAATCAGGCCAATTGCGGGAGCACTTCCGCTCCGAGCCGTGCCACGTTCTGCTCCGTGGCCGCGAGGTCCCCGGAGCCCTCGACGAGCAGGGCGAAGCGGCGGATGCCCGTGCGTTCCGCGGTGGCGGCCAGGCGGTCGGCGCACAGCGACGGCGGCCCCACCGGGTGCAGGTCGCAGAGGAGTTCGGTGTAGGCGAGGGGATCGCGCATCGAGCGGGCCCGGCCGTCGACCGTGCGATGGGCGGCCAGCCCCTGCTGGAGCCAGCCGGGCATCGCCTTGGTCAGCGCCTCGACGGCGTCCGCGCGGTGGTCCGCGATCTGCGCCACACCCGCGGACACATGCTCCGCGGCCGCCACCATTTCGGGTGAAAGCCCCGCATCGCGCGCCTCGGCCTGCCACATTGCGACCATGGCCGCCTTGTCCTCGTCCCCGCAGTGCATGCCGAGCAGCATCGGCAGGCCGCGCCGTGCAGCCAGCCGCACGCTGGACGGCGAGGTGCAGGCGACCACGACCGGAGGGCCGCTGGGGTCCTCGAACTCGTCGGCCCGGGGGACGACGTCCACCTCGCGGAAGGCGAATCGTTCCCCCGAAGCGCCGACCCGGGGCTCGCGCAGCCAGCGCAGCAGCAGGTCGAGCGACTCGGGGAAGCCGCTCTCGAAGGCGGCCAGGCCGGCCCCGAAGACCTCCAGGTCCACCCACGGCCCGCCGCGGCCCACGCCGAGCGTGAACCGGCCGCCGGACGTGATGTGCAGCAGCGCCGCCTGTTCGCCCAGGGACACCGGATGGGCGGTCGGCAGCACGCTCACCGCCGTGCCCACCCCGATCCGCCGGGTCCGCCCCAGCAGCAGCGCGGCCAGCGTCACCGCCGACGGGCAGACCCCGTACGGCACGAAGTGGTGCTCCGCGAGCCACACGGAGTCCAGCCCGGCCGCCTCCGCCGCCTCCGCGGAGCGCACCGCCCGGTGCAGTGCCTCCCCGGCCCCCTGTCCCGGGAACTGGGCGGCGAGAACGAAAGTACCGACGCGCATCGTGCTTCACACCTTTCTCGGTGGCCGACGCGGCTCCCCTAACTGTCATTAACGCCTGACACGTGCCAAGGGCACGGGCCAACCGCAGCGATTTCATGATTTTCAAGGGGATGGTGGGAATGGGGGGTTGTGGGACGCGTACCCGAGCCGCCCCGGGCTACGCGTAGGCTTGACAGCAGGTCCGTTGTCCCCGACCCGCATGAGGTGTGTGCTTGTGTCCCCGCGCCGAAACCGCCCGCGAGGCACCACCGGAAGTCCGCAGGAGACGGACGGCCCCGGCTGGGGTCGCGGCGGGGAGCGCACCGAGAGCTGGCAGGGCGAGGAGTGGACGGTCCGTCCGCTCGCCGGGAGTTCCGGCGGCAAGCGCTACCGCTGCCCCGGCTGCGACCAGGAAATCCCGCCGGGCGTGGGGCACTTGGTGGTCTGGCCGGAGTACGGCGGCGTGGACGACCGGCGGCACTGGCACACCGCCTGCTGGAACGCCAGGGACCGCCGGGGCGTGCGGCCCCAGCGGTCCCGGAACGCCCCGCGGCACTGAGCCGCGGGAGCGGAGGTCACACGTCGCGCTTGGCGAGCACCGCGTACGCGCCGCCCAGGGCGACGGCGGTGACGATCGCCAGCACGATCAGCTGGCGCACCCCGTCGGCGCTGCCGTTCTCCAGCATCGGCATCTGGTAGAGCGAGGCGATGGCGTTGGGGGAGGAGTACTCGATCAGTTTGTCCTGCAGCGCGTGAAGGCTGTCCGGCATGAAGATCGCGACGATCAGCGGCAGCAGGACCACGCCCATCATCGTCGTGATCGCGCCCGCAGAGTGCCGCAGCAGGGTGCCCACGGCCAGGGACAGCAACCCGAGCAGGGCCACGTAGAGGCCGACGCCGACGGTGGCGCCGAGCCACTGGGAGCCGCTGGCGGTGGTGAGACCGTGCTCGACGACGAGACGCGAATGGCTGTAGAAGGCGTCCTCGTCGTTCGCCGGCCGGCCGCCGAAGGCCGCGTTGTTCATGAGCGCGGTGAGGGTGCAGGCCACGGTGGTGACGGTGAAGCTCAGCGCGAAGAAGACGATCGCCTTGGCGGCGAGGATCCGGCCGCGCTGCGGGCCGGCGGTGAACGTCGTACGGATCATGCCGGTGCCGTACTCGGAGCTGATCACGAGCACGCCGAGCGTGATGACGCACAACTGCCCCAGCAGCACGCCGAACAGGCCGAAGGCGAGCACCGGGTCGGTGACGTAGTCGTGGGAACTCGCCCCGACCACCAGCAGGTTGATGCCGAGGATCAGCACGAGCAGCATGCCGAGCGTCCACAGCGTGGAACGCACGGTCCGGATCTTGGTCCACTCGGACGCGAGCGCATGGCCCAGATGGGTCTTCTGCACAGGGATCGCCGAGGAGAACTGCGGGGCCGGGTGCTGGACGGGGGCGGTCATCGGGCGTCCTCGACGGGCAGGGCCGGCCGGTTCGGCCGGGTGGATGGGACCGGCTGCGGGATCGGCTGTGCGTACGGATTCGGCTGGGGCTGCGGCTGGGAGTACGCCTGCGGGGCTCCCCAGCCGCCCGCCACCGGCGCGCCCGGCTGCTGGAGGCCCTGCCGCGGGTCCTCGGAGGAGCGGTAGTCCACCGCGCCGTTGGTGAGCCGCATGTACGCCTCCTCCAGTGAGGCCTGGTGCGGGGACAGTTCCCACAGCCGTACACCGGCGTCGTGCGCGAGGTCGCTGATCCGCGGCAGCTCCAGGCCGGTCACGTGCAGCGCGCCGTCCTGCTCCTGCTGCACCTGGGCGCCCGCCCCGGCCAGCGCTTCGGTCAGCTTCTCCCGGTCGGCCTCGACGTCGGGGGTGCGGACCAGGGCGAAGCCCGTGGAATTGCGGGCGATGAAGTCCTTCACGCCCATGTCGGCGAGCAACTGGCCGCGGCCGATGACGATCAGGTGGTCGGCGGTCAGTGCCATCTCGCTCATCAGGTGCGAGGAGACGAAGACCGTACGGCCCTCCGAGGCGAGCTTGCGCATCAGGTGGCGCACCCAGTGGATGCCCTCGGGGTCGAGTCCGTTGACCGGCTCGTCGAAGAGCAGCACCTCGGGGTCGCCGAGCAGCGCGGCCGCGATGCCCAGGCGCTGGCCCATACCGAGGGAGAAGCCCTTGGAGCGCTTGCCGGCGACCTCCTGGAGGCCCACGACGCCCAGCACCTCGTCGACACGGCGGGCGGGGATGCCCGACAGCTGGGCCAGGCTGAGCAGGTGGTGCCGGGCGCTGCGCCCGCCGTGCACGGCCTTGGCGTCCAGCAGGGCGCCCACCCGGCGCGGCGCGTTGGGCAGCTTGCGGTACGGCTCACCGCCGATGGTGACCTGGCCGGAGCTCGGGCTGTCCAGCCCCAGGATCATCCGCATCGTGGTGGACTTGCCGGAGCCGTTCGGCCCCAGGAAACCGGTGACCACGCCGGGCCGTACCTGGAACGACAGGTTGTACACGGCCGTTTTGCTGCCGTAGGTCTTGCTGAGGCCCACTGCCTCGATCATGCTCCGCCCCTCGACGACCAGTCCTCGGGGCGGGTGCCCCCATGGGTATGAGGAGGCCGGCGGAGCGGAAACGGTTCCCGTCCCGGAAGAGCGGAAACGTTTCTCCCGCCTCCGGGCCCCGGGCTCCCAGGACGGCGAAGGCCGCCGCACCCGGGCGGGGTGCGGCGGCCTTCGCGAGCCGCGGTCCGGGCGTGGCGCCCGGCACCGGTCAGGCGTCGCGCTTCTTCAGCACCAGGTAGCCGCCGATGAGGGCGGCGACCACCCACAGGGCCATGATGCCGAGACCGGCCCAGGGCCCGTACGGACGCCCGTCGTCGACCGCGACCACCTGGAGGACCTTGGAGCCGGCCTGGTCGGGGAAGTAGTGGGCGACGTTCTTGGCCTTGGGGACGTTCGCCAGGATCGACGAGACCAGGAAGAAGAAGGGCATCAGGATGCCCAGTGACAGCATGGGGCTGCGCAGCATCATCGCGACGCCCACGGAGAACAGCACCATCAGCGTCATGTAGAGACCGCCGCCGACGACGGCCCGCAGGACCCCGGTCTCCGAGAGGGAGGTGCTGTGCGAGCCGAGCAGCGCCTGGCCGACGAAGAAGGTCAGGAAGCTGGTGGCCATGCCCACGACGAGGGCCAGGGCGCCGGTGACCGCGACCTTCGACAGGTAGAACGTGGCACGCTGCGGGACCGCCGCGAGCGAGGTGCGGATCATGCCCGTGCTGTACTCACCGGTGACGACCAGCACACCGAAGACGATCAGGGCCAGCTGGCCGAGGATCAGCCCGGCGAAGCTCGTGTTGGTCGGGTCGAAGTTCTGCAGGTCCTGCTCGGAGGCGTTCCCCCACTGGGAGGCGATCAGCAGGCAGATGAGTCCGCTGATGACGACGGTGACGAGGAGTGCGGACGCCAGCGTCCACACCGTCGAGCGGACCGACTTGACCTTGGTCCACTCGGACTGCAGAACCGCGCTCGTTGCCGCCATGTCAGGACTTCTCCTTCTTGTTCTGCCAGTCGGCACCCCAGGCCGCTCCGGGAGCCGCCGCGGGAACGGCGGAGCCCGCCGCCACGGATTCGTCCGCCGACTGCCCGGGGATGCCCGCCTGGTACTCCACCGACTCGGCGGTCAGCCGCATGAAGGCCTCCTCCAGGGAGGCGCGCTGCGGGCTGAGTTCGTGCAGCACGACCTGCTTCTCCGCGGCCAGCTCGCCGATCTTGGCGGCCTCCGCGCCCTCGATCTCGAACGCGCCCTCGTCGGTGATCACGGACGGGATCGACGCCCCGGTCAGCGCGTCCTTGAACTTCTCCGGCTCGGGGGTGCGGACCCGCACGAAGGAGCGGGAGTTCTCGGCGATGAAGTCGGCCATCGTCGTGTCCGCCATCAGCTTGCCGCGGCCGATCACGATCAGGTGCTCGGCGGTCAGCGCCATCTCGCTCATGAGGTGGCTGGAGACGAAGATGGTGCGGCCCTGGGCCGCCAGGCTCTTCATCAGGTTGCGGATCCAGTGGATGCCCTCGGGGTCCAGTCCGTTGACCGGCTCGTCGAACATCAGGATCTCGGGGTCGCCGAGCAGCGCCGCGGCGATCCCGAGGCGCTGGCCCATACCGAGGGAGAAGCCCTTGGAGCGCTTCTTGGCGACCGAGGAGAGGCCGACGGTCTCCAGCACCTCGTCGACCCTGCGGGCCGGGATGCGGTTGGACTGGGCCAGGCACAGCAGATGGTTGTACGCCGTGCGGCCCCCGTGGATGGCCTTGGCCTCCAGCAGCGCGCCGATGTGCCTGAGAGGTTCGTTCAGCTCGCGATAGTGCTTGCCGTCGATGCGGATGCTGCCGCTGGTCGGATTGTCCAGGTCCAGCATCATGCGCATGGTGGTGGACTTGCCGGCGCCGTTGGGACCGAGGAAGCCGGTCACCACGCCGGGCCGCACCGTGAAGGTGAGGTGGTCCACGGCGGTCTTGTCACCGTACCGTTTGGTCAGCCCCTGCAGCTCGATCATGCCGCATAGGGTACTGGTGCCCCGGCGGCCGGTGCACGCGGAATACCGGCCCCCGATTGTGCCCGAGCCCCCTGCCAGGAGGCAGGGGGCTCAGTCGGTCCGGACGCGGGGCGCGTTCAGCGCTGGGCCGGGACGCCGCGCGAGACGGGCTCGTCGTCGGCGGGGGCGCCGGCCGCGGCGACGGCGGCACCGGTCAGGGTGGCCAGCATCTCGCGGACGTTGGTCAGCTGGGCGTTGATGCTGTCGCGGCGGTTGGTGAGGGCCGCCAGCTCGCGCTCGGATTCGCTGCGGATGCGGTCCGCCTTCGCGTTCGCGTCCGCGACGATGTCCTCGGCCTGGCGCTGCGCGGTCTCGACCGTCTGGCGGGCGCGGCGCTCGGCGTCGGTGCGCAGCTTCTCGGCCTCCAGGCGGAGCTGCTCGGCGCGGTGCTCGATCTCGGCGAGGCGCTTCTCGGCCTTGGCCTGACGGGACGCCAGGTCGCGCTCGGACTGCTCACGGCGCTTGGCGAGGTTGGTCTCGAAGTCGGCCGCGGCCTGGGCCGCCTTGGCGCGGGTCTCCTCGAAGAGGGCGTCCGCCTCCTCGCGCTTGGCCTGCGCGTCCTTCTGCGCGTCCGCGCGCATCTGGCCGGCCTCACCCTTGGCCTTCTCGACGATGCGCTCGCCCTCGTCCTCGGCCTTGGCCTTGCGCTCCGTGGCGTAGGACTCGGCGTCGTTGCGCACCTGGGCGGCGGCGGACTCGGCCAGCTCGCGGTGCTGCTCGGCGGCGCGGCGCGCCTCCTCGCGCAGGTCCTTCGCCTCCTCCTCGGCGAGGCGGAGGATCTTCTCGACGCGTGCGCCCAGACCCGCGTAGGACGGCTCGGCGTCGTTGACCTGCGCCTGAGCGTTCTGGGTCTCGAGGTGCAGTTCCTCGATGCGCTTCTCCAGCGCATTGATCCTGGCGAGTGCGCTGTCACGGTCGGCGACCAGCTTGGTGATGCGGTCGTCCACCTGCCCGCGGTCGTATCCGCGCCGCACGAGCTCGAAGCCGAAGGGGGAGGAAGTGTCGCTCATGGGGTTCCTGTCAATTCAGACCGGGTGGGGTGTTAGAGGGAATCCTAGGGGCCGGGGCGGCGTGTCATCGAGTCAGTGTCCAGTAACTGTGCACAATGACCGCTCAATCGAGTG
Source organism: Streptomyces sp. NPDC088732 (assembly GCF_044751205.1). NCBI lineage: Bacteria > Bacillati > Actinomycetota > Actinomycetes > Kitasatosporales > Streptomycetaceae > Streptomyces > Streptomyces sp. NPDC088732. The sequence goes on along the minus strand of NZ_JBIVLI010000007.1, from coordinate 156,087 downwards.
GTGCATCGTCGGACCGCTTGCCCCCTGTTCGGGTGGTTCCGGACGCCGCCCCGGCAGCGACCGTGTTCTTACCGTTCTGTGTGCCGTTCTGACTGTTGCCCTTTCCCCCGTCGAGCGGCGTCTGGAATGACTCCAGTGCCTCAAGGACATCCTGCACGCGGGTGATCTCCGCGTTGATGTCCTGGCGCCGCCGGGCCAGCACCTCCAGCTCGCGCTTACCCTCCGTGACGATCCGCTCGGCCTCGGTCCGCGCCTCGGCGCGCTGCCGCTCCGCGTCCCGCTCGGTGTCGGCCTTCTTCTGCTCGGCTCCCTTGAGGAGCTCCTCCGCCTTCTTCACCGCCGCGATGCGCACCTTGCTGGCCTCGGCACTCGCGGTCGACCGGGTGTCCTCGGCCTTCGCCTCCGCGTCGGCGACCAGCTCGCGGGCCTTCGCCTCGGCCCTGGACAGCTGCTCGGTGGCGGCCTCCACCAGCTTGTCCACCCGCTCGCCCGCCGACTTCATCGTCGTGGCGGCCTCGTTTCGGGCCCGCTCGTGCAGCTCCTCGACCTCGGACTCGACGCGCTGACGCAGCTCCTGCGACCGCTCCCTTATGGCGGTGGCGTCCCGGCGGGCCTCCTCCAGCATGGTGTCGGAGTCGGTACGGGCCCGCTCCACCAGGCCATTGCCCTCGTTGGTGGCCTCGTTGACGATCCGGTCGGCCTCCTTGCGGGCGGCGCCCACCATGGTGTCGGCCTGCTCCTCGGCCGAGGCGCCGATCTTCCGCGCCTCCGCCTGCGCCCCGGAGATCAGCTCGTCCGCCTGCGCGGCGGCCTCGCCCCGGCGCTTGTTGGCGTCCTCGCGGGCCTCGTCGCGCATCCGGTCGGACTCCGCGCGGGCCGCCTCCGCGTCCCGCTCCGCCGACTCCAGCGCGTCCTTGGCGAGGATGCCCAGCCGCTCGGCCTCCGTCCGCGCCTTGCCGATGAGCTGGTCCGCCTGCTGAGCGGCCTCCGTACGGCGCTTGTTGGCCTCGTTCCTCGCCTCGTCCAGCAGGCGGCGGGCCTCCGACTCGGCGGTGCCCAGTGCCTCCTCGGCGGCCCTGCGGCGCTCCACGGCGTCCCGCTCGGCGCCCTCCAGCGCGTCCTTGGCGAGGATGCCCAGGCGCTCGGCGTCGCGCTGCGCCTTGCCGAGCATCTCCTCGGCCTGCGCGCCGGCCTCGGCCCGCAGCCGGTCCGCCTCCTCGACGGCCTCCGACAGCAGCCGGTCCACCTGCTCGGCGGCGTCCACCCGCAGCCGGTTGGCCTCCTCGCGGGTCTCCGCACGCAGCGCGTCGGCCTCCTCGATCGCCTCCGTGACGGTGCGATCGGCCAGCTGACGGGCGGACTCCGCCTCCTCCTGCGCCTCACGGCGCATCCGGGACGCGTCCTCGCCGGCCCGCTCGCGCTCGGCGTTGGCCTCCGCATGCAGACGGTCGGCGCCCTCCTGGGCCTCGCTGCGCAGCCGCTCCGCCGCGTGCTCCGCGGCCGAGCGCAGCCCGGCGATCTCCTCCTCGGCCTGCTCGTGCAGCCCGTTGACGGAGTCCCGCACCTGCTGGGCCGTCGTCTCGGCGGCGCCGATCAGCTCCGCGGAGTGCCGCTCGGCCTCGGCCACCAGGCGCTCTGCCTCGGCGCCGGCCTCCTCCACCCGCTTGCGGGCGCTGGCCAGCAGCTCGTCGCTCTCCTGGCGGGCCTGCGCCCGCTCCTGCTCGGCCTCGCCGCGCGCCGAACCCAGCAGCTCCTCGGCCTCGCGGCGGCGCCGGCCGGCCTCCTCCTGGGCGGCGGACAGCGCCTCGGCCGCCTCGGCCCGCAGCCGGCCGGCGGTGTCCTGGGCCTCCGCCCGCACGCGGTCGGAGGTCTCCTGCGCCTCGACGCGCAGCTGCTCCGCCTCGGCGGCGGCGTCACCGCGCAGCCGGACGGCGGCCTGCTCGGCCTCGGCACGGCTCTGCGAGGCGTCGGCGGCGGCCTCGTCGCGCAGCCGCAGGGTGTCCTGCTCGGCCTGCTCCTGAAGGGTGCGCACCCGATCGGCCGCCTCCGCGCGCAGCGCGGCGACCTCCTCGGCGGCCTCCCGGCGCAGCCGGTCCGCCTCGGTACGGGCGTCGCGCAGCGCCTCCTCGGCGGCGGTGATGCGCCGTTCGGCCTCCTCGCGCTGCCGGACCAGATCGGCCTCGGCCTCGTCGCGCAGCCGCTCGGCGCCCCGCTCGGCCTCCTCGCGCAGCGCCGCGCCGGCCGCCTCGGCGTCCTCGCGGACCTGGTCGGCCTGGGCCTGCGCCTCCTCGCGCACCTGCCCGGCCTCGCCGTGGGCACGCTCCAGCAGCTCGTCGGCCTGGCGGCGGAGCCCCGCGGCGCGCTCGATGGCCTCGGTACGGACCCGGTCGGACTCGGCGTTGGCGGTCTGCCGGTGCGCGGCGGCGTCCGCCTTGGCCTTGGTCAGCAGCTCCTCGGCGGAGCGGGCCGCCTCCTCGATCTGCTGGACGGCCTCGCGCCGGGCCTCGCCGCGGATGCGCTCGCCCTCGGCGACCGCCTCGGCACGCAGCTGCTCGGCCTCGCCGCGCAGCCGGCGCGCCTCCTCCTGCAGCTCGACCGTCTTGGCCCGGTACTCCTTGGTGTCGTCCTTGGCCGTGCCCAGCAGCTGCTCGGCCGACTCCTCGGCCTGGCCGCGCAGCCGCTCCGCCTCGGACTCCGCCTCGCGGCGGATGCGCTCGGCCTCCTCGCTCGCCGCGCGGGTGGTGGCGCGGGCGTCCTCGGTGGCCTTGGTCAGCACCTCCTCGGCGGTGCGGGCCGCCTTGGCCAGCGCGGCCGCCGCGTCCTCGGCCGCCTCGGACTTGGCGGTCTCCTGCGCCTGGGCCAGCACCCGGTCGGCCTCGGCCCTGGCGTCCGCCACGACCTGCTCGGCCTCGGCCTTGGCGGCCTCCGCCTCCTTCGTCGCCTCCGCGACGAGGCGGGCGACCTCGGCCTTGGCGGTGCGGGTGCGCTGCTCGTTGTCGGCGTCGACGACGGACAGCCGCTTGGCGGCGTTGCTCGCCGCCTCCTCACGGAGCCGGTCGGACTCGCTCTGCGCCTCGCGGAGCTTCTCGTCGGCGTCCCGCAGCTTGTCCTCGGCGACCCGGGTCAGCTCGGCGGCCTGGGTACGGGCGCTCTCCGTGTCGCTGCGGGTGGACGTACGCAGCTGCTCGGCCTGGGACGTGGCCTCCTGGGCCTGGCTGGCGGCGGCGTTGAGCAGGCGCTCGGCGTCGGCGCGGGCGCGGCGCAGCAGTTGCTCCGCCTCGGCGCGGGCGGCCGCCCCCTCGGACTCCAGCCGGTCGCGGGCGCCCTCGGCGATCCGCTGGGCCTCGGTGCGGGCGGCGGCCAGCGCCGACTCCGACTCGGCCCGGGTCTCCTCCATGAGCCGCCGGGCCTGGGACTCGGCGCGGGCGCGCAGCTGCTCCGCCCAGGCGACGTTCTCGTTGACGTGGCTCTCGACGTTGGTCCGGCGCTCGGCCAGCTCCTCGTCCAGGCGGCGGCGCCGGGCGACGGCCTCGGCATGCCACTCCGCCTCCGCACGCGACTGGTGCTCGGCCTGCTCCTGGAGCAGCCGCTGGGTGGCCGCGCGGGCCTCGCGCAGCTCCCGTTCGGCGTCGGCACGCAGCTGGTCGGCCTGGATCTGGGCGTTGCGCAGCAGCTGGTCCGCCTGCAGGCCCATGTTGTCGTAGGCAGGACGGGTCGCCAGATTGCGTCGCGCCTCGTGCAGCTTGGCGCGCAGCACCTCGACCTGGTATCCGAGGTCGTCGGCATGCTGGACGACCTTGTCCCGCTCCTTACGAAGCCGTTCCATCTCGGCCTCGAACTGCGAGAGGTGGTCTTCCTCAACCTCGTAGCGGTCGTAGCCCCGCACTCCGCGGTCCCATCCGTCTCCTGGTGTACCCACCCGCCAACCGAGTGAGATTCCCCGGGGCCCCGTTCACCGCGGAGCCTTACGGAGAATTGTGTCCGATCCCACGCCGAGGCGCGGGCAGGTACCCCAGCCCACCCCGGGGTCGCCCCGCCACTCTACCGGGGCGAGTCGCGTCCGGTCAGTGCTCCTTGGACGAGGTGACCAGCTCCGTGAGAACCCCGTGGCAGTCCTTGGGGTGCAGGAAGGTGATCCGGGACCCCATCGTGCCGGTGCGCGGGGTGTCGTACAGCACCCGCACGCCCTTGTCGCGGACGGCCGCGGCGTCGCCGTCCACGTCATCGGTGCCGAAGGCGATGTGGTGGACGCCCTCACCGTTCTTGGCCAGCCACTTCGCGACGGTGGAGTCCTCGCGGGTCGGTTCCAGCAGCTGGAGGTAGGACGCGCCCCCGTCGGAGGTCTCGTTGATCTTCAGCATGGCCTCACGGACGCCCTGCTCCTCGTTGACCTCGGTGTGGAACACCTCGAAGCCGTACGTGGCACGGTAGAACTCGACGGTCGCGTCGAGGTCGGAACAAGCGATACCGATGTGATCGATTCGAGTCAGCATGAGTCCAGTGGACCGCCGGGACGCATGGTCACGCAACGTGCCCGCGATCACACCGTCCGCCTCGTGACCGCCGCCGTACCCCTCAGTACATTGACACCACCCTCGTGAAACCATCGTTAACCCACCCTCCGTGCAAAGGGGCCGCGTCATGACCAGCCAGGCACGTACGTCCGTGATCGTCGCGGGCGCCCGCACTCCGATGGGCCGCCTGCTCGGCTCGCTCCGCAGCTTCTCCGGCGCCGAGCTCGGCGCCGTCGCCATCAAGGCGGCCCTGGACCGGGCGGGCATCGCCGGCGACCAGGTCGAGTACGTGATCATGGGCCAGGTGCTGCAGGCCGGCACCGGGCAGATCCCCGCCCGCCAGGCCGCGGTCAAGGCCGGCATCCCGATGAGCGTCCCGGCGCTCACCATCAACAAGGTCTGCCTGTCGGGACTGGACGCGATCGCCCTGGCGGACCAGCTGATCCGCGCGGGTGAGTTCGACGTCGTGGTGGCCGGCGGCCAGGAGTCCATGACCAACGCCCCGCACCTGCTGCCCAAGACCCGCGAGGGCTTCAAGTACGGCGCCGTCCAGATGCTGGACGCGATGGCCCACGACGGCCTGACCGACTCCTTCGAGAACATCGCCATGGGCGAGTCGACCGAGAAGCACAACACCCGCCTCGGCATCGCCCGCGCCGAGCAGGACGAGATCGCCGCCCTGTCCCACCAGCGCGCGGCGGCCGCCCAGAAGAACGGCCTCTTCGACGCCGAGATCACCCCGGTGGAGGTCCCCCAGCGCAAGGGCGACCCGGTGGTCTTCAGCAAGGACGAGGGCATCCGCGCCGAGACCACGGTCGAGTCCCTGGGCAAGCTGCGCCCCGCCTTCAGCAAGGACGGCACCATCACGGCCGGCACCTCCTCGCAGATCTCCGACGGCGCCGCCGCGGTGGTCGTGATGAGCAAGGAGAAGGCCGAGGAGCTGGGCCTGGAGTGGCTTGCCGAGATCGGCGCCCACGGCAACGTGGCCGGCCCGGACAACTCGCTGCAGTCGCAGCCGTCCAACGCCATCGCGCACGCGCTGAAGAAGGACGGCCTCACCGTGGCCGACCTGGACCTCATCGAGATCAACGAGGCGTTCGCCGCGGTGTCCGTGCAGTCCATGAAGGACTTGGGCGTGACACCTGAAAAGGTGAACGTCAACGGTGGCGCCATCGCCCTCGGTCACCCGATCGGCATGTCCGGCGCCCGCATCGTGCTCCACCTGGCGCTGGAGCTCCAGCGCCGCGGCGGCGGCACCGGCGCCGCAGCCCTCTGCGGCGGCGGCGGCCAGGGCGACGCCCTGATCATCCGCGTCCCCGCCAACTGACGCGCGCAGCGCCCGACCATCCGCGTGCCGGGCGGCACGCGGGCAGACCCTGCGGGCGAGTGAGCCCGAGGGGTGCGGCTTCGGCCGAGGTTGATCATTTGTGTGCCGGTCGGCTGGTCGGCATGTGGGCAGACTGTGTGGGCGAGTGAGCCGAAGGGGCGCGGCGCCCGCCGAAAAGGAGAACACGCGCAGGTCCCGAGGAACGAGGGACCGAGCATGATCGACTGTCGGCGGGTGCTCCGAGCGCCCCGGAGGCGAACCGAGCCCTCAAAGAAGAAGGAGCACGATGGACGTCCCCACCCTGGTGGAGCAGGCGCGGCAGGGCCGCCCGAGGGCGGTCGCGCGGCTGATCTCACTGGTGGAGGGGGCGTCCCCGCAGCTGCGTGAGGTGATGGCGGCCCTCGCGCCGCTCGCCGGCGGCGCGTACGTGGTCGGGCTGACCGGCTCGCCCGGTGTCGGCAAGTCGACCTCGACCTCGGCGCTGGTCTCGGCCTACCGGCGCGCCGGGAAGCGGGTCGGGGTGCTCGCGGTGGACCCCTCGTCGCCGTTCAGCGGGGGCGCCCTGCTGGGCGACCGGGTCCGGATGAGCGACCACGCCTCGGACCCGGGGGTCTACATCCGCTCGATGGCCACCCGCGGCCATCTCGGCGGTCTGGCGTGGGCCGCGCCGCAGGCGATCCGGGTGCTGGACGCGGCCGGCTGCGAGGTGATCCTCGTGGAGACCGTCGGCGTCGGGCAGTCGGAGGTCGAGATCGCGGCCCAGGCGGACACCTCCGTGGTGCTGCTCGCGCCCGGGATGGGGGACGGCATCCAGGCGGCGAAGGCCGGGATCCTGGAGATCGGCGACGTCTACGTGGTCAACAAGGCCGACCGGGACGGCGCCGACGCCACCGCCCGCGAGCTGAACCACATGCTGGGCCTGGGCGAGGCCCGGCAGGCGGGCGACTGGCGTCCGCCGATCGTCAAGACGGTGGCCGCCCGCGGCCAGGGGACCGACGAGCTCGTCGAGGCGCTGGAGAAGCACCGGGCCTGGATGGAGGAGCACGGTGTGCTGGCGGAGCGGCGGCTGCGCCGGGCCGCCCTGGAGGTCGAGCACATCGCCGTCACGGCGCTGCGCGAGCGGATCGGCGACCTGCACGGTGACCGCCGGCTCGGCGTCCTGGCCGAACGCATCGTCGCCGGCGCGCTGGATCCGTACGCCGCCGCCGACGAGCTGGTCGCGGGCCTGACCGAGCAGGCCTGACCGAGCGGCCCCGGGAACGGGCCGCCCGGACCGGCCGGTCAGGCGCGTCCGCGTACCGCGCGCAGGTGCTCGGCGACCGGGGCCAGCGCCTTGCGCAGCGCCGCCAGGTCCTCCGCCGGGAGCAGGTCGATGAAGTGCTCCCGCACGGCCGCCACGTGGTGCGGGGCGACCTTGCGCATGGTCTCCCAGCCCTCCTCGGTGAGGACGGCGTACAGCCCGCGCCGGTCGGACTCGCAGTTCTCCCGGCGGACCAGGCCCGCGGTCTCCATGCGGCTGATCTGGTGGGACAGCCGGCTCTTGGACTGGAGGGTCGCGCGCGCCAGGTCGCTCATCCGCATGCGGCGCTCGGGGGACTCCGAGAGGTTGACCAGGATCTCGTAGTCGTTGTACGTCAGACCGAACGGCTGCAGGTCCCGTTCGAGCTGGTGGGTCAGCAGCTTGCTGACCTCCAGGTGGGTGCGCCAGGTGCGCTGCTCGTCGCCGGTCAGCCAGATGGTGCCGTTCTCAGTCTCCATGCTGGAATTATACCCAGGATGTTGAAATCCGTATTAATTGGGGTCCGATTGCGTGTCCGCGCGGTCACAGTCCGAAACGGCGCTGCAGGTCGCCCAGTTGACCCGGCAGCCGCGGCGCGCCCGGTGCGCCGCCGTGGGCACCGGCCCCCGCGCCCGGTACGCCGGCCTCGTGCGGGACCGCGCCGGTCGCCTGCTCGGGCATCAGCACCTCCGTGGACTGCAGCAGCACCTGGCCCGCGCCCACGAACTCGAACTGGTGCTCCTCGCCCGAGGTGCCGCCGATGCCGGTCAGCGCCCGCAGGCCGCCCAGCACGCCGCGCATGTAGCCGTGGTCGTAGTGGTGGCAGGGCGACGGGCAGTCCGCCCAGCCCACCAGGGCCTGCGGGTCGACCCGGACCGGGGGCTCGACGAAGTGCACCGCGCCGTTGGACGCGGCGACGAACTTGCCCGTGCCGATGAGGGTCAGGAAGCCCGGGATGATCGACTGCTTGAGCGCCAGCCCCGGCTGGAAGGCCAGCAGGTTCCCCGACCGGATGGTGAGGTTGCCGTCCTCCAGGTCGTAGGAGTTCACGTCGAAGGCGCGGTCCGCGAGGATCATCTTGCCCTGGCCCTCGGCGACCACCCAGTCCGAAGCGTGCAGCGGGGAGTGGAAGTTGGCGCGGATCAGGCCGTCGAGGGCGCCGTGGCCGATGCCGTGGAAGGAGATCTGCCCGTAGTAGGCGATCATCTTCCCCTTCTGCAGGAACCACTGCCCCTTGAGGTCGACGCTGAAGGCGTACGGGTTGACGTTGTCGTCGACCGGCAGGGTGTACGGGTCGTGGACGACCGGGCCGTTCGCGGTCACAGCTTCTCCTCGCTTGCCTGGACGTAGACCGTGCCCTGCCCCGACAGCTCCAGCTGGAACGCCTCGCCGGAGCCGCGGCCCACCATGTCGCGCCAGCCGAGTGCGGTGGACAGCTTGTTGCGGACGTCGCCGCGGTGGGCGACGTACGCCTGGGGGTCGACGTGCACCGGACGCTGCGGGGTGATCGGCAGCTCGATCACGCCGCCGTGCGCCATGACCGCCACCGCGCCCTGGCCCTGAAGCGTCGTGGTGAACAAACCCTGGCCCGTGACCTGGCCGCGGATGACGCCCATGACGCCGCCCTGGGAGCCCATGAACATCGTGCTCTGCCGCAGTGTGCCGTCGAAGGCGAGCAGCCGGTCCGCCTCGACGTACAGGGTGTCGCCGGTCAGGTCGATGCAGTGCACATGGTGGCCGCCGTGCCCGAACATCACCGAGCCCTGGCCCTCGACGGTCATCAGCGGTGTCGCCTCGCCCGCCATCCGGCGGCCGATCATCGACCCGATGCCGCCCTGCCCGCCCTGCATGTTCGGGGTGAACGAGACGTTCCCGCGGTAGGCGAGCATCGCGCCCCGCTGGCTGAACAGCCGCTGCCCGGGCAGCACCTGGGCCTCGACCATCTTGGAGTTGATCCGCGTGAACGGCATCAGATCTGCCCCCCGATCGTGTTGCGCTCGCTGGGCTGGACGTACACCAGGCCGTCGCCCTCGAAGCGGATCTGGAAGGACTCGCCGCCGGACTCGCCGATCATGGCGCGCCAGCCGATGCCGGCCTGGAAGTGCTGCTGAAGGCGGCCCGTGTGCGCCACATAGGCGCCGGGGTCGACCTGGAGCGGCATGCCGGGGGCGACGCGCAGCACCACGGCCGGCCCGTCGGACATGATCGCCGCCTGGCCCATGCCCTCCACCGTGGTGGTGAACAGCCCGTTGCCCTGGGAGGCGCCGCGCAGCCCGGTGAAGGTGGTGCCGGTGCGCAGCGTCGCCTCGGTCGCCAGCAGATTGCTGGCCTCGACGTACAGCTTCTCGCCGTTGAGGCGGACGAGGTTGATCTCGCTCGCGCGGTCGGCGAAGTAGCAGGTGCCCTGCCCCCGTACCTCCATGACCTCCATCGACTCGCCGGTGAGCCGCCGGGTCACCATGCCGCGCAGACCCTCGCCGCCACCGGACATCTTCTTGAACTGCATCTGGCCGTCGTAGGCGACCATCGAGCCGTTCTTCGCCTTCACGGCGTCGCCGGCCATGTCCACGGCGAGCACCTTGCTGCCCTGCAATCGAAACTGAGCCACGGGTCAGACCGTATCCGTCCGGGAGGAACCCGTCACCAGGGTCCGCGTCACATGATGGTTGTCCGAAGTGCCGGAGGTGCCCGCCGTGCCCGCCGCCTCCTCGACCTCCAGCAGCGAGGCGCCGCGCCGCTCCGCCTCGAAGGCCGCGTGCCCGCCGCGCAGTCCGAACAGCCGCTTGGACAGCAGGATGTAGAGGACGGCGAGGATGTTGAGCAGCAGCGTGCCGATCTTGAGGTAGCTGACCTTCTCGGTGATCTCCCAGATCTCCAGCGGCAGGAACGCCGCTGTCGCGACCACGGTGAGGTACTCCGCCCACCGCTTGCCCGCCCACAGGCCGAACGCCTCGACGATCTCGATCAGCGCGTACAGCAGCAGCGCCCCGGCCACGATCAGCAGCGTGGAGTGCCGGTACTCGAAGGTCCTGCGGATGGTGTCGACCACGGGGGAGTGGTCGAGGTCGTAGTGGAAGTGCTCGAAGACCGGGCGGAAGACGGTCAGGTTCTCCTCGAAGAAGCGGCGCACCGCGTCCTGCGAGTTGCTGAAGCGCCACACCGCCCAGGCCGCCAGCACGATGAACAGGCCGCGCAGCAGCCGCTCCACGGCCAGGAAGCGCAGGATGAACAGATCGCGCAGCGCGCGGCCGCGCGGCACCTCGGGCGCCTGGTCGGCGGGGCCCGAGCCGTGCGGCTCGCCGAGTGCGAAGTCCCCGCAGCGCAGGCAGCGCCAGACCTCGCCCAGCGCGGTCTCGGCGCGCAGCCGCTCGCGCAGGTGCGTCTCGTCGGGCGCGTAGGTGACATGCCCGCGCCGGGCGCAGTGCCGGCGGTCCCAGTCCAGCTTCATCCCGTTTCTTCCTCGAGGGGGCGAGTTGTCGGTCGTCGGTCGTCGTGGAGGGGGACGCAGTCCGCCGCCGGATGGTTCACATGTTCCCGGACCCCGGCGCCTGGGTGCGGGATCGGCCGGGTGATAATGGTGACACCCTTTGTGATCGTGTTCACAAGGGCTGTCGGCGCCCGACAGCCGTACCGTGCAAGTGCTCGCAGTCGAGTCCCGTAAGAGAGGTCCCGTGGACATCAAGACCGCATCCGCCCTGAACCGGCTCCGCCTGGTCTCCGCCCCGGAGGCGGTGTCCTTCCTCCTGCTGCTGATCTGCTCGGTGCTCAAGCGCACCACGGACTTCAACGCGGTGCCCGTGATGGGCATGGTGCACGGCGTCCTGTTCATCCTCTACGTGGCGTTCTGGGTGTGGGCGTGGTTCCGCGCCAAGTGGCCGCTCGGCCGCGCCGCGCTCTACCTCCTGCTCTCCGTGCTGCCCACCGGCGGCTTCTTCGCCGAGCGCATGCTGCGCCGCGAGGCGGAGAACAGCGTCATCGCGGCCCGCGCCCGCAAGGAGCTCAAGGACGTCGGCCGAGGGGCGGTCGAGGCATGATCGTCGCGTTCTCCGTCAGCCCGGTCGGCGTCGGCGAGGACGTCGGCGAGTACGTCGCGGACGCGGTCCGCGTGGTCCGCGAGTCGGGGCTGCCCAACCGCACCGACGCGATGTTCACCTCGATCGAGGGCGAGTGGGGCGAGGTCATGGACGTCGTCCGCCGCGCCGTCGCCGCCGTCGAGGCCCGCGCCGGGCGGGTCTCCCTCGTCCTCAAGGCCGACATCCGCCCCGGCGTCACCGACGGGCTGACCTCCAAGGTCGCCACGGTCGAGCGGTACCTCGCGGGCGAGTAGCCGCGGGCGTTCCCGCAACGAACGCCGGGCGGGCTGGATCACCAGCCCGCCCGGCGTTCTTTGTGCGCCGGAGCTTGCGGCGTTCAGTCGGTCGTCAGGGCGGTGCCCAGAGGGGTGCGTTCGTAGAGGACCTGGTGGCCGTAGCGGCGGGAGGTGAGCAGGCCCGCGTCGCGGAGTACCGACAGGTGCGAGGAGACGGACGACAGGGCGAGGCCGTGGCGGTGGGCGAGCGCGGTGGTGGTCGCCGGTTCGCCGAGACCGCTGAGGATGGCGGCCCGGTTGGCGCCCAGCAGCCGGACCAGGGCGTCCGAGTCGGCGCGCGGGGTCTGCCAGAGGCCGCCGATGCCGCGCGCCGGGTAGACGACGGTGCCCTGCCAGGGCGGGTCGAAGCCCGAGGCCACGTCGGGCCAGACGAAGACGCTGGGCGCGAGGACCAGGCCGTCGCCGCCGAGGTCGCGGTCGTGCTGCGTCGGCCGGTGCAGCGTCAGGGTACCGTTCGCCCAGCTCAGCGAGGGATGCAGATCGGCGAAGAGCCCGGTCAGCCCGTCGTCCGCGAGACGGCGGGCGCGGAAGGCGATGTCGGCCTCCAGCACGGCGCGCACGCGCGGCCAGTAGGGGGCGACCAGCGCGTGCCAGGCCCGTTCGCACAGGTCCGCCAAGTCCCTTGTGGCGCGGGCCGGATCGGCGAGCATGGCGCGGCCGGACGGGGTGTCCGCCGCGCCCGGGGTGTCGGCGAGGGCGCGGGCGAGGTCGCCGCGGGCCGTGCCGGGGTCGGTGGCCCGTACGCGGGCCAGGTCCTGCTCGATGGAGGTCAGGGGGCTGTCCGGCGGCGGGGACAGGAAGTCCGGGGTGTGGCCGCGGCGCGGCATGAGCAGCCACAGCGGCGTGAGGTCCAGTTCCCGCGCCGCCGGCTGCGTCTGCCGCAGCCAGGGCAGGTGGTAGGCCTGCAGCCGGGGCTCCTTGAGGGCGCGGACCGCGCCCGTCACCTCCCACAGCGGGGATATCCCGAACCGGCAGCGCAGCAGGTCGTCCGGCCCGAACCGCATGTGCAGCGGCATCGGCGGCCTCCTCCCGGGCACTCTTGTTTCGGCTGGAGCCGAAAGACTACGGGCGGTGCGGTTCCGGCCGCCACGCTGCGGTCCATGACGCTCAATGCCGACGCCGTCCCCGCCGCCGCGTCCGGGGGCTACCGTGCCGTCTTCGCCGTGCGGGAGTTCCGGGCCGTCTTCGCGGCGCACGTGCTGTCCTTGCAGGGCACCGTCGTGTCCCAGATCGCGCTGTCCGTGCTGGTGTTCCGGCTCACCGCGTCGCCGCTGCTGTCGGCGCTCACCTTCGCGCTGGGCTTCGTGCCGTACGCCGTGGGCGGGACGCTGCTGGCGGGGGTCGCCGACCGCTTCCCGCCGCGCCGGGTGCTGGTGGTCTGCGACCTGCTGTGCGCGGCGTGCGCGGCCGCGATGGTGCTGCCGGGGACGCCGATCGCCGTCCTGCTCGCGCTGCGCGCGGTCATGGCGGTGATCGCCCCGGTCTTCACCGGGACGCGCGCGGCGAGCCTGGCCGACATTCTCCCGGGTGACGCCTTCGTCCTCGGGCGGTCGCTGATCCGGATCGTGGCGCAGGGAGCGCAGGTCGTCGGCTTTGGGCTGGGCGGACTGCTGCTGGCCGTGGTCACGCCGCGGGCCGCCTTGCTGCTCACCGCGGCCGCGTTCCTCGGCTCGGCGCTGCTGCTGCGCCTGGGGACGAGGCGGCGGCCGGCACGGGGCGCGCGCGAACGCGGTGACGGCGGCGGTACGGGACGGCTGCTCGCCCACCGCCGGGTGCGCGGGCTCCTGCTGCTCGCGTGGGTGCCGTCGTTCTTCTGCGTCGTCCCGGAGGCGCTCGCGGCGCCGTACGCGCAGTCCGTGGGGGCGGGGACGACGGGGCTCGGCCTCTTCATGGCGGCGATGCCGGTCGGCATGATCCTCGGGGAGGCCCTGGCGGGCGGGTACTTGAGCCCGGCGGCCCGTGGCCGGATCGCCGGCCCGCTGGTGGCGTGCACCCTGCTGCCCTACGCCGCCTTCCTGCTGCGGCCGTCGCTGCCCTGGTCCCTGGCCGCGATGTTTGCCGCCGGGCTCACCGGCGCCTGGACGCTGGGCGTGGACCAGTGGTTCGTCGACGCCGTTCCGGAGGAACTGCGCGGCCGGGCGATGACCGTGCAGTCGGCGGGCCTGATGACGGTCCAGGGCGCGGGAATGGCGGCGGCAGGTGCCGCCGCGGAGTTCGGGCCCGTCCATCTGGTGAACGGGTGGTCCTGCGTGATCGGCACCTTGTGCGTCCTCGCGGTGCTGCGGACCGTATGGGGCGGTCCGCAGCACCGCGAGTGATCGGGGTGCCGGCCGGGTCAACGGGTCAACGGGTCACCGGGCTGCACCGGCGCGCCGTCAGGCGACGTTGACCCCGGTCCAGGCGGCGGCGACCGCGTTGTACTCGGCGGAGCCGCTGCCGTACAGGTCCTTGGCCGCGTTCAGCGTCGCGGTGCGGGCCTTGGCGTAGTTGGTGGACGAGGTGAAGTACACCGTCAGGGCGCGGTACCAGATGGCCGCGGCCTTGGCGCGGCCGATGCCGGTGACGGTGGAGCCGTTCTTCGTGGGGCTGTTGTAGCTGACGCCGTTGATGGTCTTGGCGCCGCTGCCCTCGGAGAGCAGGTAGAAGAAGTGGTTGGCCACACCCGACGAGTAGTGCACGTCGAGGTTCTTCACCGAGGAGGACCAGTAGTCGGCGGAGGCACCGTCCTTGGACGGCTTGTCCATGTAGCGCAGCGGGGTGCCGTCGCCGTTGATGTCGATCTTCTCGCCGATGAGGTAGTCCGGGGTGTCCGAGGCGAGGTTGGCGTTGAACTCGACCATGGTGCCGAAGATGTCGGAGGTGGCCTCGTTGAGGCCGCCGGACTCGCCGGAGTAGGTCAGGCCGGCCGTGGCGCTGGTCACGCCGTGGGATATCTCGTGGCCGGAGACGTCGAGCGCGGTCAGCGGGTGGGTGTTGCCCGAGCCGTCGCCGTAGGTCATGCAGAAGCAGCTGTCGTCCCAGAAGGCGTTGACGTAGTTGCTGCCGTAGTGGGCGCGCGAGACGGAGCCCTTGCCGTCGTTCCTGATGCCCGAGCGGCCGAAGGTGTTCTTGTAGAAGTCCCAGGTGGCCGCCGCGCCGAACTGGGCGTCCACGCCCGCCGACTGGCGGTTGGAGGCGGAGCCGTTGCCCCACACGTCGTCGGTGTCGGTGAACGTGGTGCCGGTGCCGCTGGTGCGGTTGTTCAGGTCGGTGGTGGAGATGCCGCCGCGGCTCGCGTCCTTCAGCGTGTAGGTGCTGCCGGACTTGGTGGTGGTGAGGGTGACCGAGCCCACGTGGACGCCGGTGCCGGTGCCGGTCTGGATGCCCTCGTACTTCTGGATCACCGCGCCGGTGCCGGCGTCGGTGATCACGTTGAGCTCGCTCGGGGTGCCGTCGGCCTGGGTGCCGTGGACCACGGTCCGGTAGGCGAGCCGGGGCGTGCCGCTGACCGCCCAGACGACCTTCTGCGGGGTGGCGGCGGTACCGACGGTCTTCAGCGGTTCCTCGCCCTTGACCAGCGGCGTCTTCAACAGGCCCTTGACCGTGGCGGCGGCCTTGTCGCGGGCGGCGGAGGGCGTCACGGCGGGGGTGAGGGTGGCGGGGGCGATGCTCGCGGTGACGGTCCGCGAGACGGACCGGGTGGCGCCGTCGCTGCCCTGGTGGACCACCAGGTCGCCGCCGAGCACCTCCAGGCCCGCGTAGGTGCGGTCGTAGCGCAGGTGGCGGGTGCCGTCCGGGTCGACGACGACGTCCTTGACCGTCAGCCGCTCCTGGGAGCCCAGGCCGAGGGCGCCGGCCAGGGCGCCCGCCTGGCCGCGGGCGTCGGTGAGGGCCTGTGCGTGGGAGGCGGCGAGCGCGGTGGCGGACGGCGCGGGCCGTGCGGTCGCCGCGAGGGACTGGAGGCCGCCGGCCAGGAGTGCCGATGTGGCCACGAGGGTGCCGAGTGCCAGCTTCTTGCGCAATGTGACTCCTTGGGTCCCGCCGTGTGGGGACGGCAGGCGTGGTCCCCGGGCGGAACCGCACCCGGGGGATGTGGGGGGTGCGCGGTGTTCCGCGCGGTAAGGAGCCTCGCACCGAACAGGGCATTAATGACAGGTGCATTTCATCGATTGGCCGGTTGTCGTGAGCGTGACCGACGTCACGTCCCGGGTCATCCGGGCCAAAGGGTGGCAAGTCCGGCCCGGGAGTAGGGGAAACCCTCCCCGGGAGGGTGAGGTTTTCGGTCGGAACCCCTGGCCGGGGTGGCTGAAACACTGCGTTCACACAGGTGCGGCGGATGGCGGGTACGGTCGGTGCCCCGGCGCGCCTGACGTGCCGTCGTCCCGCCCCGCGAGACATGGCTGCCCGCCATGTGACCGGCGGGTAGGCTCGGCCCTGTGTCCAAGCCGCTCAGCCTGCCCTTCGACCCGATCGCCCGCGCCGACGAGATCTGGACCCGGCGCTGGGGGCGCGTGCCGTCCATGGTCGCGATCACGTCGATCATGCGCGCCCAGCAGATCCTGCTGAGCCAGGTCGACGCCGTGGTCAAGCCCTACGGACTCACCTTCGCCCGCTACGAGGCGCTGGTGCTGCTCGCCTTCAGCAAGGAGGGCGAGCTGCCGATGTCGAAGATCGGCGAGCGCCTCATGGTGCACCCGACGTCGGTCACCAACACCGTCGACCGCCTGGTGGCCGCCGGCCTCGTCGCCAAGCGCCCCAACCCCAACGACGGGCGCGGCACGCTGGCCTCCATCACGGCCAAGGGCCGCGAGGTGTGCGAGGCCGCCACCGACGACCTCATGGGGATGAAATTCGGCCTCCAGGCGTACGACGACGACGAGTGCGCGGAGATCTTCGCCCTGCTGCGGCCGCTGCGGATATCCGCGGGGGATTTCGAGTCGTAGCCGCGCTGCCCGGGGAGCCGGACGCCCGCCGGCCACGGGACGGCCCGGGGGAAAGTGCCCGAAGCGCACCGGTTAGGCTTCGGCGCATGAAGCAGAGTGTCCTGACCCGGTACCGCGCCCTCGCCTACGTGACGGGTGTGCTGCTGGTCCTGCTGACCGTCGGCGTGATCGCCAAGTACCTGCTGCACATCGACGGCGCCGCGGGCTTCACCCAGGTCGTCGCCATCGCGCACGGCTGGCTCTACGTCCTGTACCTGGTCTTCGCCTTCGATCTGGGATCCAAGGCGAAGTGGCCCTTCGGCAAGCTGCTGTGGGTGCTGCTGGCCGGGACCGTCCCCACCGCGGCGTTCTTCGTCGAGCGCAAGGTGACCCGCGAGGTGGCGCCGCTGGTGCTCCCCACGGGTGAACCCGTCAAGGTCTGACAACCACCTGACCTGCGGATACCCCCCTCCCTGTGCGGACGGGGGGTTTTGCCGTCGACAAATACTAGGACGTCCTAGTATTTTCGCCCCACAGGGGTAGACCTCCTTGTACAAGGACGTGCGAGGACGGCCCCGCACCGATGAGAGGCGGACACCGGCATGGACGCTGCAGCCATTGACGAGGGGCGCAGCCGCTGGCAGGCGCGCTACGACGCCTCCCGCAAGCGCGAGGCGGACTTCACCACGCTCTCCGGGGACACCGTGGAGCCGGTGTACGGGCCGCCGGCCGGCGCGGAGGTACCCGGCTTCGAGCGGATCGGCTGGCCCGGGGAGTACCCGTTCACCCGCGGTCTGCACGCCACCGGCTACCGGGGCCGCACCTGGACCATCCGCCAGTTCGCCGGCTTCGGCAACGCCGAGCAGACCAACGAGCGCTACAAGATGATCCTGGAGGCGGGCGGCGGCGGTCTGTCCGTCGCCTTCGACATGCCCACCCTCATGGGCCGGGACTCCGACGACCCGCGCTCGCTGGGCGAGGTCGGCCACTGCGGTGTGGCCATCGACTCCGCGGCCGACATGGAGGTCCTCTTCCGGGACATCCCGCTCGGCGACGTCACCACCTCGATGACGATCTCCGGTCCCGCGGTGCCGGTCTTCTGTATGTACCTGGTGGCCGCGGAGCGCCAGGGCGTCGACCCCGCGGTGCTCAACGGCACCCTGCAGACCGACATCTTCAAGGAGTACATCGCGCAGAAGGAGTGGCTCTTCGAGCCCGAGCCGCACCTGCGCCTGATCGGCGACCTGATGGAGCACTGCGCGAAGGGCATCCCCGCGTACAAGCCGCTGTCGGTCTCCGGCTACCACATCCGCGAGGCCGGCTCCACGGCCGCGCAGGAGCTCGCCTACACCCTGGCCGACGGCTTCGGCTATGTGGAGCTGGGCCTGTCGCGCGGGCTGGACGTCAACACCTTCGCCCCGGGGCTCTCCTTCTTCTTCGACGCGCACCTCGACTTCTTCGAGGAGATCGCCAAGTTCCGCGCGGCGCGCCGGATCTGGGCGCGCTGGATGCGCGACGTGTACGGCGCGACGTCCGACAAGGCGCAGTGGCTGCGCTTCCACACCCAGACCGCTGGCGTCTCGCTGACCGCCCAGCAGCCGTACAACAACGTCGTGCGCACCGCGGTCGAAGCGCTGGCGGCGGTGCTCGGCGGCACCAACTCCCTGCACACCAACGCCCTGGACGAGACGCTGGCGCTGCCCAGCGCCCAGGCCGCGGAGATCGCGCTGCGCACCCAGCAGGTGCTGATGGAGGAGACCGGCGTCGCCAATGTCGCCGACCCGCTCGGCGGCTCCTGGTACGTCGAGGCGCTGACCGACCGCATCGAGGCGGACGCGGAGAAGATCTTCGACAAGATCAAGGAACTGGGCGCCCGCGCCGTGCCCGACGGGCGGCACGAGGTCGGCCCGATCACCTCGGGCATCCTGCGCGGCATCGAGGACGGCTACTTCACCGGCCGGATCGCCGAGGCCGCCTTCGAGTACCAGCGTTCCCTGGAGAAGGGCGACAAGCGGGTCGTCGGCGTCAACTGCCACACCGGCTCGGTCACCGGGGACCTGGAGATCCTGCGGGTGAGCCACGAGGTGGAGCGCGAGCAGGTGCGGGTCCTGGCCGCCCGCAAGGAGCGGCGGGACGACGCCGCCGTGCGCAAGGCGCTGGAGGCGATGCTCACCGCGGCCCGCGAGGGCACCAACATGATCGAGCCGATGCTGGAGGCCGTGCGCGCCGAGGCGACTCTCGGCGAGATCTGCGGCGCGCTGCGCGACGAATGGGGCAGCTACACCGAGCCCGCGCGCTTCTGAGCACATCGGCGGCGCGAACGCCGAGGGCCGGCGGGAACCAGGAGGTTCCCGCCGGCCTCGTGCCGTCGCGGCGCCGTGGGCCCGCCGTGGCGCCGCTATGACTCAGAACTGCTGCACGAAGTACGGCTCGACGGTCATCCAGCCGTTGCCGCGGGCACCGTAGCGGGTGCCGTTGTCGCTCTGCGCCAGGGTGTACCAGGAGTCGACGTAGTCCGGGTCGTCGGTCCACCAGTCGTCCGGGATCGCGTCCAGGACCGCGTTCACCAGCGGGATGTAGGTGCCCTGGTCGGTGATGGTGAGCAGCGCCGTGGCGATGGCCTTGGCCAGGTCGCGGTAGTTGGTGCTGCCGTCCTCCTCCATCATCACCGCGTCGGCGAGGTTGTACTTGTAGTTCGACCAGTTCACCAGGATCTGGTTGGGCCGGTAGACCGTGCCGTCGTTGTCCAGGTACGGCATGTCGACGGGGTCGACGCGCACGGCGCCGTCCTGCCCGAAGCCGGTGACCAGGGTGTAGATCTCGGCGTCGCCCTTGACCCAGGGCTCCTCGTCGTCCGACAGCTCGACCGAGGTGATGCGGGTGGTCCAGAAGCCGCCCGTGGCCGCCGCCTGCGCCCGCGAGCCGGCCGCCGGGGCCTGCGCGCGGGACGGGGTGGCCTTGGCGGAGGCCACTCCGTAGCGGGTCAGCTCCTTGTTCATCACGGCCAGGCCGGCGGCCAGCGCCTTGGAGCCGTCGATGTCCACGACGTACACCGGGTGCGTGGGCGCCTTGCGGGCGTCCAGCGTGTGGGTACGGCCCTGGCTGTCCCAGGCGGTGACGGTGGCGGCGTCGTCGTCCAGGGAGGCGGCGGTCACCCACGGCGCCGCACCGGCGGCCAGCGCCGCGCGCATGGAGTCGTCGCCGAGGCGCAGCCGCAGCAGCGGTCCGACGCCGGCGTCCAGGCCCTTGGCGGCGGCGATCCGCCGGTCGGCGGCGGCCAGTTCGGTCTTCAGGGAGCCCCGGGCCTGGCCGGCCAGGGTGGTGACGGCGACGTCGCCGGAGGCGAGCGCGGCCTTGCCCACCCGGGCGCGCCAGGCGGTGTCGGTGAGCGAGCCGGCGATCGCACGAGCCGCCTGCTCCTCGGCCGCGGAGACCGCGGAGGCGGGCGTGTGGGGGTGCGGGGCGGCCGTGGCGGGCAGGGCGCTCACGGTCTGGCCGGCCGTCAGGGCGAGCAGTGAAGCGGCGAGGGAGACGACGGCGCCGCGCCGACGAGGGTGATGACGTCTCACGTGGATCGATCCTCCTGGGGGCGAGCGATCAACTGACGCACTGTCAGGTCGAAGCAGTGCGCAACTGTGCTGAGCTGGGCAGAACTTCATGAAGCTGTGCGGAAATGCGCGGAACTGTGCGGAACCGGTGAGGAATCTATGCGAGTAGATACCCGCGGGTAAGCATGGCGGTGCCATGACATCGCGGCAAGACCCCGGCGCCGCGGGATTGATGAACTTCCGGGAACGCCCGCAGGAAGACGTCCTGCCGAACGGCGGGCGAACGCAAGGGAGTTGCGTCGGCGGTGCGGCGGCCCGGGACGATCAGCCGGTGGCGGCCGACAGCCCGCCGAGCAGGACCGCGGTGAAGCGCGCCGCCCAGTCGGCGTCCACCGGCTCGCAGGAGACGAGCGTGCGGTGCACGACCGCCCCCGCGATGACGTCGAAGACGAGGTCGACCTGCGGCGCCGGGTCGCCCTCGTCGGGCGGGATCTCGCCGCGGGCCTGGGCGCGTTGCCGGCCCTGGACCACCAGCCGCTTCTGCCGGTCCACGATCGCCTCGCGGATCCGCTGCCGCAGCGCCACGTCGTGCGTGGCCTCGGCGACCACCGCCATCAGCGCGGTCTTGGTGGCGGGTTGCTCCAGCAGGGCCGCGAACTGCAGGACGACGCCCTCCACATCGGCCCGCAGGCTGCCGCGGTCGGGGAGTTCCAGTTCGTCGAAGAGCGCGGCCACCGCGTCCACGACGAGTTCGCTCTTGCCGGCCCAGCGGCGGTAGAGAGTGGTCTTGGCCACCTTGGCCCGCGCCGCGACGTCGCCCATGGTCAACTTGGACCAGCCGGTCTCGACCAGGGCCTGCCGCGCGGCGTCCAGGATCGCCCGGTCGGCCTCCGCACTGCGGGGGCGGCCGGTTCGTCGTCCTGTTTCACGCGGGCACATGGCTGGGCACCCTATCCCCGTTGCGCTGTGCGCGACCATGGAGTTACGCTACGGCGCGTATCGAAACAGTCGGCAGCCACGAGGCGTGGGCGGGGACCCCGCGTCGTGCTTCCGGCGTCAAGACGCGCCATGGCGGCGCTTCCGGGGGGCGATTCCCCGGGAACCGCGACGAGGGGGGAGGATTGGTCCATGCAGCCACGGAACATGTCCATGAGCGGCGTGGTCGACCTCGCCGCGGTGAAGGCGGCCGGTGAGGCCAAGGCAAAGGCCGAGCAGGCCCGCGCGGAAGCCGCCCGCACCGGGGGAGTACCCGCCCCCGCTTTGGTGACCGAGGTCACCGAGGCCACCTTCGAGACCGACGTCCTGCAGCGCTCCACCGAAGTCCCGGTCGTCGTCCACTTCTGGACCGACCGTGCGGACGCCAGCGTGCAGTTGCAGGACGCGCTGGAGCGGCTCGCCGCCGAGTACGCGGGCCGGGTCGTCGTCGCCAAGATCGATGTGTACGCGAACCAGCTGCTGGTGCAGCAGTTCGGCGTGCAGGGGATTCCCGCGGTGTTCGCGGTGCTGGCCGGCCAGGCGATGCCGCTCTTCCAGGGCGCGGCGCCGGAGGACCAGATCCGCGAGGTGCTGGACCAACTGGTCGCCGTCGCCGAGCAGCGCTTCGGCATCGTCGGCACCCCGGTCGAGGGCGGGGTGCCCGCCGCGCCGGCCGAGGAGCGCCCGCCGAGCCCGCAGGAGCTGGCGCTGACCGCGGCACACGACGCGCTCGACCAGGGCGACCTCGGCGGCGCGATCCAGGCGTACCGCAATGTGCTGTCCGGGGAGCCGGGCAATGTCGAGGCGAAGCTGGGCCTGGCCCAGGCGGAGCTGCTGCAGCGGGTGGAGGGAGCCGACCCGCACGCGCTGCGCAAGGCCGCCGCGGACCACCCCGACGACGTGCAGGCGCAGATCGCCGTGGCCGATCTGGACCTGGTGGGCGGACATGTGGAGGACGCCTTCGGACGGCTGGTGGACGCGGTGCGCCGCTCCACGGGTACGGACCGTGACGCGGCCCGGATGCGGCTGCTGGAGCTCTTCGAGGTGATCGGACCGGACGACCCGCGGGTGACCGCGGCCCGCTCGGCACTGGCCCGGGTGCTCTTCTGATCCCGTCGCGCCCTTGATCGCTTGAGGTCGCGCCGACCGTCCCCACCTCGAAAGACCTTTCGAGCCGAATGCGGCATCGGCCGCGCTTTACCAAATCTTGATGAAGTGCGGCCGATGTTACTTCCGGTAAGAGAGTGACGGACATCTGTCCGGATCTATCACCCCTTGAGGCAATTTCACACCCTCAACGCAACTACCCTGCGTAGTCGATCTGGTCCAGACCATACTGACTGGGTTATCGCACCGTTACCCGCTAGTAACGAAGCCCCTTGTGCAGCGGCCCCGAATGGACCACGATCGGCCAAGCTCGGTCCGTTGCCGAGGTGTCGGCATCCAGCCGCCCGCTCGTCGTACGGGTCCCCACCGGGCCGGGGCGCGAAGGCTGTGCCAGCAGCGGCCGCGTCACGTGGACAGGGGGGTCTCTGCCACCCGGCAGGGCCTGTCCAGCAGGTTGCGCGAGAGCGTGGCCAGTGGTTGTCGCTCGGGGGTGATCGCCGATTTCCGGACAACGCCGTCCGCCATCCCGCGTGACGGCCGTCTGTACGGCGCTCTCCTTCCCGAGGACGTAGCTCTTCTCCCATCCCGCCGCAATCCCCACGATTCCGGCCGGAGATGTACGTCCGAGAAGGAGGAAAGTCATGGAGTCGCTCATTCGCGGCGGTACCAGATGGAAGCGGTTCGCCGTTGTCATGGTGCCGAGCGTCGCGGCCACCGCCGCGATAGGCGTGGCCCTGGGCCAGGGCGCGCTTGCCGCGTCGTTCAGTGTGTCCGGCCAGCAGTTCAAGGTGAAGGCCGACAGCCTGCACGGTGAGGGCTTCGTCCAGTACGGAGCCATCGACGTCCAGCACGGCGGCAGGCCGATCCCGGTCGCGGTCTCCGCGTTCAGTAACGCCACGATCTCCGGCCTGTGCCAGTCCGTCGTGGTTCCGGTCCCCGTCTTCGGCGATGTGACGCTGAAGCTGGGCGCCGGCAACGGTGACAAGAAGGTGGAGGCGAAGAACCTCTACATCGACCTGGACCAGCTGAACGCTGACGCCACGTTCACCAACATCAACATCGGCGTGGCGGCCGGGGACAGCAAGAAGGGTCCCGGCATCAAGACCGGCGACCAGTCGGACCCGGGTTCCTTCGCGCAGGAGGCCGACTCGGCCGACCTGACCGACGTGAGGCAGACCGCCTGGGCCACCAGCGCGGGAACCTTCAAGCTCAGCGGGCTGAGCATGTCGGTCAAGAAGGGCTCGGGCGCAGGCTACGAGTGCTTCTAAGCACCACCAGGGGGGTGAGGGGCGCGGGACGCCCCTCACCTTTCCCCACCCACTCGCTTTTTTCTTTGTAACGCCAGTCCCAGGGAGCAGTTTTCCATGAGCGCCGAGACACATGGACTGAGCGGGTTCGACTATTGGCGGTTCCGGTTCCGCGTGTGGCGCGGGCAGCGGCCGTTCTGGGCGGGCCTGCTGACGGTTCTGGCCGGACTGCCCATCGCCTATTTCCCGTACGCCAACATCACCCTTGGCTCGCTCAGCCTGACCATGGCCACCACGGCCGGCTCCGGTTCGCTGATCATCGGCGTGCTGCTGGTCGTCCTCGGTCTGACCATGTGGTTCCAGTCGGCGGTCCGGGTGTTCGCGGGCATCGCCTCGATCCTGCTCGCCCTGGTCTCCCTGGTGGTCTCCAACTTCGGCGGCTTCTTCGTGGGCTTCGTGCTCGGGCTGGTCGGCGGAGCGCTCTCCGTGGCCTGGGCCCCGGGTGTCGCGCCCGCCGAGGGCGGACCGCAGGCGGCGGAACTGCCCGGTGGCGGCGCGGGGTACGACGGCGACACCGGCTACGTGCCCCCGCCGGACTCCCCCTACGCCAAGGCGTACGGCGAGTACCCCGCCGAGGCGCCGGCCGGCAGCGCTGCGCAGGAGCCGGAGGACGGCACAGAGCGAACCGCAGACGCGAACGGGAGGCACAGTGCGGGGTGATGAGGATCAGCCGGCTTCCGCTGCCGCTGGGAACGGCACCCGTGTGAGACCGGGGCCGCGGCACGCGGCCCCGCGGAAGTCGCTGCTGACCAAGCTGCAGATGCCGGCGGGCAAGGCGATAGCCCTGGCCGCGATGCCGACGGCGGTCCTGATGGGCATGGGACTGACCCCGAGGCTGGCCTCTGCCGACGAACTGCCGAAGAACCCGTTCTCCGGTACGAAGTGCGTGGAGCAGCCCGACGAGCCCTCGCCGTCCTCGACGCCGACGAGCAGCACGCCGAGCGGTGACACGAAGCCGGACAAGCCGCAGAAGCCGGAAACGCCGGAGACACCGAAGCCCTCGGTGACCCCGACGACCGGTCCGTCCGACCCCGGCTCCGGCACGGGCGCCGGCGACGGCAAGGACGACACCGGCAGCGGTGGTTCGACGGGTACGACGGGCACCCCGTCCACGCCCGCGACCCCGTCGGTGAAGCCGTCCTCCAAGCCGCTGGACCCGCTGGGCCTCGGCGACGCGCTGGGCGACCTGCTGGGCGTCAACAAGAAGGGCACCGAGTCCGCCCCGGCGGACACCGAGCCCTCCGCGACCGCCACGCCGACCCCGAGCGCCACGTCGCAGACCCCGCAGGCCGGCAGCACGAACACGTCGACCGGCAAGCCCGGCAAGCCCGGCAAGACCGTCAAGTCCGTCAAGGACACCACCGACGCGGTCAGGAAGGCGCTGTCCGAGGCCACCAAGGCCGCGGACGACGCCACCGGGAAGGCGACGCAGAAGCCGGCCGACACCCCGAGCCCCCTGGTCACGTCGGCGGACGGGAAGACCCCGTTCCCGTGCCCGACGCACGACGCACAGGCTCTGGCCGACGCCGCGTACCAGGAGACCCCCGCGCTCCTCGCGGACGACGCCTGGATACTGCACAGCAGTGTGCTGACCCTCACGGGCCTGGACTACAAGGGCATCGTCGAGGTGAAGACCTGGAGCGGGAAGACCAAGCCGGTACTGAAGTTCACGGCCTCCACCCTGGACATCAAGGACCTGCACCAGGAGGTCTTCTACCCGGGCGGCGTCGTCGGCCACGTCGAGGCCCGCAAGGGCAGCACGTCCACGATCCGCGGCGGCACGGTGACGATGTACACCGAGTCGCTGAAGGGCAACCTCTTCGGGCTCATCCCGGTCGAGTTCACGCCCGACACCCCGCCGCCGGTCAATGTGCCGGTCGCCTTCTTCACCAACGTCACGGTGAAGCAGGCCGGGCAGTTCGGCGGCACGCTCACGATCCCCGGTATGCACGTCTACAACACCAAGGGTTGATCGAACCCCGGACCCTTCGGGAGCCGCACACGGCGGAGGGCGCCCACCCCTTGCGGGGGAGGCGCCCTCCGCCGTTCTCCCGGACCCGCGGTGCGGGCCCGGGAACGGCCGGCCTGCTCAGACGGCGCGGTGGCCGAGGTGGTGCACCCGCACCAGGTTGGTGGTACCGGCCTCACCGGGAGGCGAGCCGGCGGTGATGATCACCGTGTCGCCCTCGGTGTAGTCGCTGAGCTTGAGCATCTCCTCGTTGACGATCTCGACCATCTCGTCGGTGGTGTTGACGTACTGCACGACGGTGGTCTGCACGCCCCAGGTCAGCGCCAGGTAGTTGCGCGTGGACTCGTCGGTCGTGTACGCGACCACCGGCTGCGGCACGCGGTAGCGGGCCAGCCGGCGCGCGGTGTCGCCGGACTTGGTGAAGGCGACCAGCGTCTTGGCGTCCAGGTAGTCCGCGAGCTCGGCGGCGGCACGGGCGACGGCACCGCCCTGGGTGCGCGGCTTGCGGCCGTTGAGCGGCCACAGGCCCTGCTTGAGCAGCTCGACCTCGGCGGCCTCGATGATCCGCGACATGGTCTTCACGGTCTCGATCGGGTACTTGCCGACGCTGGACTCCGCGGACAGCATGACCGCGTCCGTGCCGTCGAGGATCGCGTTGGCGACGTCGGAGGCCTCGGCGCGGGTGGGGCGGGAGTTGGTGATCATCGACTCCATCATCTGGGTCGCCACGATCACCGGCTTGGCGTTGCGGCGGCACAGCTCGATGAGCCGCTTCTGCACCATCGGGACCTTCTCCAGCGGGTACTCCACCGCGAGGTCGCCACGGGCCACCATGACGGCGTCGAACGCCGCGACGATGTCCTCCATGTTGTCGACCGCCTGCGGCTTCTCCACCTTGGCGATGACCGGCACGCGGCGGCCGACCTCGTCCATCACGCGGTGGACGTCGCGGATGTCCTTGGCGTCGCGCACGAAGGAGAGCGCGACCATGTCGGCGCCCATCCGCAGCGCGAAGCGCAGGTCCTCGATGTCCTTCTCGGACAGCGCCGGGACGTTGACGGCCGCACCGGGCAGGTTGATGCCCTTGTGGTCGGAGATGACACCGCCCTCGACGACCAGGCAGCGCACGCGGGCGCCGTCGACCTCGGTCACGCGCAGCGCGACGTTGCCGTCGTTGATCAGGACGGGGTCGCCGGACCGCACGTCGCCGGGCAGGCCCTTGTAGGTGGTGCCGCAGATGGTCTTGTCGCCCGCCACGTCCTCGGTGGTGATGGTGAACTCGTCACCGGCGACCAGCTCCACGGGGCCGTCCGCGAAGGTCTCCAGGCGGATCTTGGGGCCCTGGAGGTCGGCCAGCACACCGATGGCACGCCCGGTCTCCTCCGAGACCTTGCGCACTCGGTGGTAGCGCTCCTCGTGCTCGGCGTGGCTGCCGTGGCTGAAGTTGAAACGGGCCACGTTCATCCCGGCTTCGGCCAGCGTTTTCAGCTGGTCGTAGGAATCGACGGCGGGACCCAGGGTGCAGACGATTTTCGCTCGGCGCATGAGGACGATCCTATCAATTTGTTCCGCTCCGGAATTTTCCCGTGCGGGGGAGTCGTGGACGGTGCGGACGGCGGCCATAGACTAGAGCCTCCAGGTGACCTGGAGACGTCACCGACCGGTCACCAGCGCGTACGTCTGCCGGGCGATCTCGTGCTCCTCGTCGGTCGGGACCACTGCCACCGCCACCGTGCTGCCGGCGGCGGACACCAGCCGCGCCGAGCTCGCCCGCACCGCGTTGCGCACCCCGTCCAGTTCGATGCCCAGGACCTCCAGGCCCCGCATCGCGGCCTCCCGCACGGCGGCGGAGTTCTCCCCGACACCCGCGGTGAAGGCGATCGCGTCCACCCGGCCCAGGACGGCGGTGTAGGCGCCGACGTACTTGCGCAGCCGGTGCACGTAGACGTCGAAGGCCAGCTGTGCCGCCTCGTCGCCCTCCGCCATCCGCCGGCCGATCTCCCGCATGTCGTTGTCGCCGGACAGGCCCAGCAGACCGGACCGCTTGTTGAGCAGGACGTCCACGTCGTCCACCGACATCCCGCCCACGCGGGTGAGGTGGAAGACCACGGCCGGGTCGACATCACCCGAGCGGGTGCCCATGACCAGGCCCTCCAGCGGGGTCAGGCCCATGGAGGTCTCCACGCACACGCCGCCGCGCACCGCGGACGCGGAGGCGCCGTTGCCGAGGTGCAGCACGATCACATTGACCTCGGCGGGGTCCTTGCCCAGCAGCGCGGCCGTGGCCCGGCTGACGTACGCGTGCGAGGTGCCGTGGAAGCCGTAGCGGCGCACCTGGTGGGCGTCGGCGGTCTCCCGGTCGATGGCGTAGCGGTACGCGGCCTCGGGCAGCGTCGAGTGGAAGGCGGTGTCGAAGACGGCCACCTGCGGCAGGTCCGGGCGCATCGCGCGGGCCACCTTGATGCCGGTGATGTTCGCCGGGTTGTGCAGCGGGGCGAGCGGCACGAGCTCCTCGACGGCCGCCAGCACGGCGTCGTCGACCAGCGTCGGCTCGGTGAACCGGGTGCCGCCGTGCACCACGCGGTGCCCCACGGCGGCCAGTTCGGGGGAGTCCAGGCCGAGGCCGCGGGCGGCCAGTTCGTCGGCGACGGCCTTCAGCGCCTCCGCGTGGCCGGCGACCCCGCCGGGCTCACCGATGTGCTCCACGATCCCGGCCGCCGGGCGGCTGCCGTCGGCCATGTCGATGAGCTGGTACTTCACCGACGAGGAGCCGGAGTTGAGGACGAGGACGCGGGTCGCGGTCACAGTGCCTTCCTGGGGTCGGTCGGGGCGGCGGGGGCAGCCGGGCCTGCCGCCGCCTGCTCGCCCTGGGCCTGGATCGCCGTGATGGCGACGGTGTTGACGATGTCCTGCACCAGCGCGCCGCGCGACAGGTCGTTGACGGGCTTGCGCAGGCCCTGCAGCACGGGGCCGACGGCCACAGCGCCGGCCGAACGCTGCACGGCCTTGTAGGTGTTGTTGCCGGTGTTGAGGTCCGGGAAGATCAGTACGGTGGCCTTTCCCGCCACCTCCGAGCCGGGCAGCTTGGTCTCGGCGACCTGGGCGTCCACCGCCGCGTCGTACTGGATCGGGCCCTCGACCAGCAGCTCCGGGCGGCGCTCGCGGACCAGTTCGGTGGCCCGGCGCACCTTGTCGACGTCGGCGCCCGAGCCGGAGGTCCCGGTGGAGTACGAGAGCATCGCCACCCGCGGCTCCACCCCGAACTGGGCGGCGGTCTCGGCCGACTGGATCGCGATGTCCGCCAGCTGCTCGGCGTCGGGGTCGGGGTTGACCGCGCAGTCGCCGTACACCAGCACCTTGTCGGCCAGGCACATGAAGAAGACCGAGGAGACGATCGAGGCCTCCGGCACGGTCTTGATGATCTCGAACGCGGGACGGATGGTCGCCGCGGTGGAGTGCACCGCGCCGGAGACCATGCCGTCGGCCAGGCCCTGCTGCACCATCAGCGTGCCGAAGTACGACACGTCGGCGACGACGTCGTAGGCGAGTTCGTAGCTCACGCCCTTGTGGGCGCGCAGTTTGGCGTACAGCTCGGCGAAGCCCTCGCGCAGCGGCGAGGTCTGCGGATCGGTGAGCACCAGGCCGGGGACGTCCACGTCGATGCCGAGTTCGCCGGCCCGCCGGCGGATGGCGTCCTCGTTCCCCAGCAGCACGATGTCGCACACATTGCGGCGCAGCAGCACCTCGGCCGCGTGCAGGATCCGCTCCTCGGCGCCCTCCGGCAGCACGACGCGGCGCCGGCCGGAGCGGGCCCGCTCGATGAGCTCGTGCTCGAACATCATCGGGGTGACGCGCTCGCCGCGGACCACCGACAGCCGCTCGCTGAGCTCGGCGCTGTCGACATGCGTCTCGAAGAGGCCGAGTGCCGTCTCGGCCTTGCGCGGAGTGCCCGCGCCGAGCTTCGCCTCCAGGGCGAACAGCTCGGCGGCCGTCGGGAAGCTGCCGGTCGGCACGGACATCACCGGGGTGCCGGGGGCGAGCCGGGCGGCCAGCGCCATGATCTCGGGGCCGGGCACCTCGTCGAGGGTGAGCAGGATGCCCGCGATGGGCGGGGAGCCGGCCGAGTGCGCGGCGAGCGAACCGATGATGAGGTCGGCGCGGTCGCCCGGGGTGATCACCATGCAGCCGGGGGTCAGCGCGCGGATGAAGGTGGGCAGCATCGCGCCGCCGAAGACGAAGCCCAGGACGTCGCGGGAGAGCCCGCCGGCGTCGCCGAGCAGCACCTCCGCGCCGAGGGTCTCGACGATCTGGGAGACCGTCGGCGCCGACAGCGCGGGCTCGTCCGGCAGCACGTAGGCGGGGACCGGCAGCAGCCGGCGCAGCCGCCCGGCGACCTCGTCCAGGGCCTCCCGGGGCACCCGGTTGGCGATCATGGCGACGATGTCGCAGCCGAAGCCGCTGTAGGACTGGTGGGCGTTGCGCACCTCGTCCACCGCCGACTCCGCGGTCTGGTCGCGCCCGCCGACCACCGGGACCACCGAGGCCCCGAACTCGTTGGCGAGGCGGGCGTTGATGCCCATCTCGCCCGGCAGGTTCGTCTCGTGGAAGTCCGAGCCGAGCACGAGCACGGTCTCGTACTCCCGGGCCACCAGGTGGTAGCGCTCGACGAGCACGGCGATCATCGCGTCCCGGCCCTGCTCGGCCTGGAGCGCCGCGGCCTCCTCGTAGCTCAGGCCGAAGGCGGTCGCCGGGTCCTGGGTGAGCCGGAAGCGGCTGCGCAGCAGCTCGAACATCCGGTCGGGGGTGTCGTGCACCAGCGGGCGGAACACGCCCACGCGGTCGACCTGGCGGGTGAGCAGCTCCATGACGCCGAGCTCGACGACCTGCCTGCCGTCCCCCCGGCCGACCCCGGTTACGTACACGCTGCGCGTCACGCGCTCTCTCCGTTCCTGCCGGGCAGCATCTCTGGTCGCTCGCACATCACCCATTCGGGTGAGGGATGCCTCTTGACATTACAGTCCGCTGTGCGTAAGACGCGCGGTGGGTCAGGCACGGATCTACGATGCGAAAGAGGCGACCTGGGACGCTACCGGAGGGAGCGCGGAGCGCCATGCGTATCGGAGTCCTCACCGCGGGTGGCGACTGCCCGGGGCTCAACGCAGTCATCCGTTCGGTGACCCATCGCGCGTTGACCTACCACGGCGACGAGGTGATCGGGTTCGAGGACGGCTTCAAGGGACTGCTGGAGGGTCGCTACCGCACCCTGGACCTGAACTCCGTGAGCGGCATCCTGGCCCGCGGCGGCACGGTGCTCGGCTCCACCCGCCTGGAACGCTCCCGGCTGCACGAGGCCGCCGACAACTGGCGTACGGTGTGCGCGGACTACGGCCTCGACGTGCTCATCCCCATCGGCGGCGAGGGCACCCTCACCGCGGCCCGGCTGCTCGCCGAGGCGGGCATGCCGGTCGTCGGCGTGCCCAAGACCATCGACAACGACATCTCGGCCACCGACCGCACCTTCGGCTTCGACACCGCCGTCACCGTGGCCACCGAGGCCATCGACCGGCTGAAGACCACCGCCGAGTCGCACCAGCGCGTCATGGTCGTCGAGGTGATGGGCCGGCACGCCGGATGGATCGCCCTGGAGTCCGGGATGGCCGGCGGCGCCCACGGCATCTGCCTGCCCGAGCGGGCCTTCGACCCCGCCGACCTCGTCGCGATGGTCGAGGAGCGCTTCGCGCGGGGCAAGAAGTTCGCCGTGGTCTGCGTCGCCGAGGGCGCCCACCCCGCCGAGGGCACCATGCCGTACGTGCACGGCGAGATCGACGCGTACGGCCACGAGCGCTTCGCGGGCATCGGCACGCGGCTCGCCGTCGAGCTGGAGCAGCGTTTGGGCAAGGAGGCCCGCCCGGTCATCCTCGGCCACGTCCAGCGCGGCGGCGTCCCCACCCCCTACGACCGGGTCCTTGCCACCCGCTTCGGCTGGCACGCCGTCGAGGCCGCGCACAAGGGCGCCTTCGGCAACATGACGGCGCTGCGCGGCACCGCGATCGAGCTGGTGCCGCTGGCGGAGGCCGTGACGGTGCTCAAGCGGGTCCCGGAGGACCGTATGCGGGAGGCGGAGTCCGTGTTCTGACGGCACGTCAATACGCGTCCCCGCCGGTGCTGTCGGCCGGCGTGCCGTCGAAGCCGCGCGCCTTCGGCAGCGTGACAGCGTCGCGAGGGGCCGCGATCGGGGGCGGTGCCGCCGGCGGAGGCGGTGACGTGACGGTGTCCAAGCGGGTCCCGGAGGACCGGATGCGGGAGGCGGAGTCCGAGTTCCGACGGGTCGTCAACGCGTGCTGCTGCGGGTGCTTTCCGTCGTCACGCCGTCGAGGCCGCGCGGGCCCGACGGCTCGTCACCGCACGTGTGCTCAGCTCCTGCGGGCGCTCGCCCAGCGGTAGGTCAGCTCGGGCCGGCCCACCTGCCCGTACTGCGGGGCCCGCACGGCGCTGCCGACGTCGACCAGGTGCTCCAGGTAGCGGCGGGCCGTGATGCGGGAGACGCCGACCTGCTGTGCGGCGGCGGTCGCCGACAGGCCCTCCCCGGCGTCGCGCAGCGCGGCGGTCACCGCCTCCAGCGTCGGACCGCTCAGGCCCTTGGGGAGCGCCGAGGTCTCGGGGCTGCGCAGTGCCGCCAGCGCGCGGTCCACCTCGTCCTGCCCGGAGGCCTCGCCGCCCGCCAGTTCCTCGCGGTAGCGGGCCCAGCGCTCCAGCCGGTCGCGCAGCGCCGGGAAGGTGAACGGCTTGAGCAGGTACTGCACCACGCCCACCGAGACGGCCTGCCGCACCACCCCCAGGTCGCGGGCCGAGGTCACGGCCACCACGTCCGCGGTGTGCCCGGCGGCCCGCAGCTTGCGCACCACCTGGAGCCCGTGCCCGTCGGGCAGGTTGAGGTCGAGCAGGATCAGGTCCACCTGGTGCCGCTCCAGCGCGCGCAGCGCCGCGCCGCCCGACTGCGCGACGGCCGCGACCTCGAAGCCGGGCAGCCGCTCCACGTACAGGCGGTGCGCGTCGGCCGCCACCGGGTCGTCCTCGACCACCAGCACCCTGATCACGCCGGCACCCCCTGCCGCAGCGGCAGCCGTACGGTGAAGGCCGCGCCGCCGGTCTCGGCGCGGTCCAGGTCCACGGTGCCGCCGGCCCGCCGCGCGGCCTGTTCCACCAGGGCCAGGCCCAGTCCGCGGCCCTCGCTCTTGGTGGTCCAGCCGCGCCGGAAGACCTCGCGCACCGTGGCCGGGTCCACGCCGGTTCCGTTGTCGGTGACCCGCAGCAGCAGCACACCGCCGTCCGCGCGGGCGGTCACCCCCACGTGCGGGCGGGCCGGGCTCCGGCCGGCGCCCTCGATCGCCGCGTCGATGGCGTTGTCGATCAGGTTGCCCAGGACGGTCACCAGGTCGCGGGAGGCCAGCGCGGCCGGCAGCACGCCGTCGTCGATGCGGCTGTCCTCGCTGACGGTCAGTTCGACGCCGCGCTCGCTCGCCTCGGCCGCCTTGCCCAGCAGCAGTGCCGCCAGCACCGGTTCGCCGACCGCCGCCACCACGCGGTCGGTCAGCGCCTGCGCCAGTTCCAGTTCGGCGGTCGCGAACTCCACCGCCTCGTCCGCGCGACCCAGTTCGATCAGCGACACGACCGTGTGCAGCCGGTTGGAGGCCTCGTGGGCCTGCGAGCGCAGCGCCTCGGCGAAGCCGCGCACCGAGTCGAGTTCGCCGGTCAGCGCCTGGAGGTCGGTGTGGTCGCGCAAGGTGACCACGGTGCCCCGGCGTTCGCCGCCGAGCACCGGCGCGGTGCTGACCACCACGACCCGCTCCGCGGTCAGGTGCACCTCGTCCACGCGCGGTTCCGCGGCCAGCAGCGCGCCGGTCAGCGAGGTCGGCAGGCCGAGTTCGGCGACGTACGCGCCGACCACGTCCTCGGGCAGCCCCAGCAGTTCGCGCGCCGCGTCGTTGCAGAGCGCCACGCTGCGGTCCGCGTCCAGCAGGATCAGGCCCTCGCGCACCGCGTGCAACGTCGCCTGGTGGTAGTCGTACATCCGGCTCAGCTCGTCGGCGGCCATGCCGTGGGTGTGCCGGCGCAGCCGGGCGTTGGCGAGGTAGGTGCCCGCGCCGCCGACCGTCAGGGCCGCCAGCGCGAACCCGATCAGGGCGGTCAACTGGTCGCGCACCTGGCCTGTGATGGCCTGGACGGTGATGCCGATGCTGACCAGCCCCACGATGCGGCCGCCGTCGCGGACGGGGGTGACCACGCGCACGGACGCGCCGAGCGTGCCGGTGTAGGTCTCGGTGAACGTCCGGCCGTGCTGCGCCGGGCCTATGTGCCCGAGGAACGGCCGGCCTATCTGGCGCGGGTCGGGATGCGTCCAGCGGATGCCGGCCGGGCTCATGATCGTCACAAAGGCGACACCGGTGTCCTTGCGGACCTGCTCGGCGTACGGCTGGAGCGCGAGCGTGGGGTCCGGGCCGCGGATCGCCGCCGCGACGGAGGGCGCGTCGGCGACCGCCCGCGCCGCCGCCGTCACCCGGTCCTCGGCCGCCGCGACCGCGCGGCTGCCGGCGTTGACGTACACGAGCACGGCGATGCCCGCGACGACCATGGCCACGATGACGACCTGCATCGCGAAGAGCTGCCCCGCGAGGCTGCGCGGGCGCGCGCGGCGCCGCGATCCGGGGCTGCGGAAGGGGGTGAGGACCGGCATGCCCACCAGTGTGCACGCGGGCCGCGAACTCAATGAACGCAAACGTGACCTGGCTCACTGCGCGGGCGCATAGTCACCGGGAGTTATCCGATGGCGGGCGTCAGGGACGGCGCCCGGCTGGACCGAGGAGACAAAGGTGTCAGTGCCGGTGCAGAGCCGCAGCCAGGGTCGAAGGGACCGTACCCACTACCTCTACATCGCGGTGGTCGTCGCCGCGATCGCCGGCGCCGTCTTCGGCCTTGTCGCCCCCGACGCGGCGGTCGAGCTGAAGCCGATCGGCACCGGCTTCGTGAACCTGATCAAGATGATGATCTCGCCGATCATCTTCTGCACGATCGTGCTCGGCGTCGGTTCGGTGCGGAAGGCCGCCAAGGTCGGCAAGGTCGGCGGGCTCGCCCTCGGCTACTTCGTCGCCATGTCCTTCGTGGCGCTGGCCATCGGCCTCGTCGTCGGCAACATCCTCCAGCCCGGCGACGGACTGCACCTGACCGACGCCCTGAAGGACGCGGGCCAGGCCCAGGCCAAGGACGCCCCGGCCGAGTCGCTGCCGGACTTCATCCTCTCGATCATCCCGGTCACCTTGGTCTCGGCGTTCACCGAGGGCCAGGTGCTGCAGACCCTGCTGGTGGCGCTGCTCGTCGGCTTCGGCCTCCAGGCCATGGGCTCGGCGGGCGAGCCGGTGCTGCGCGGCATAGGGCACATCCAGAAGCTGGTCTTCCGCGTGCTGTCCATGATCATGTGGGCGGCGCCGGTGGGTGCCTTCGGCGCCCTCGCGGCGGTGGTCGGCTCCGCGGGCGTCGACGCGCTCAAGGCCCTGGCCACGATCATGCTCGGCTTCTACGTCACCTGCCTGATCTTCGTCGTCGTCGTGCTCGGCCTGATCCTGCGCCTCGTCGCGGGGGTCAACCTCTTCCAGCTGCTGAAGTACCTCGGCCGGGAGTTCCTGCTGATCGTCTCGACCTCCTCCTCGGAGTCGGCGCTGCCCCGCCTCATCGCCAAGATGGAGCACCTCGGCGTCAGCCGCCCGGTCGTCGGCATCACCGTGCCGACCGGCTACTCCTTCAACCTCGACGGCACCATGATCTACCTGACCATGGCCTCGCTGTTCATCGCCGACTCGATGGGCCAGCCGCTGTCCATCGGCCAGCAGATCACGCTCCTGCTCTTCATGATGATCGCCTCCAAGGGCGCGGCCGGCGTCACCGGTGCGGGCCTGGCGACGCTGGCCGGCGCACTCCAGTCGCACAAGCCGGCCCTCGTCGACGGAGTCGGCCTCATCGTCGGCATCGACCGCTTCATGAGCGAGGCGCGCGCCGTCACCAACTTCGCGGGCAACGCGGTCGCCACCGTCCTGATCGGCACCTGGACCAAGGAGTTCGACCGCGAGCGCGCCGAGCGGGTGTTCGCCGGCGAGCTGCCCTTCGACGAGACCACGCTCGTCGACGACGGCCACGGCGAGCCGTCCGCGCCGGTGTCCACCGAGAAGGAGCCGGCCCCGGCGGCCTGAGCGGCCGCCCCCCTCACGTCCCGCCGGGCTCTTCCCCCCGTCGCCCGGCGGGACCGCACGTTCCGTGTCCGGCGGTCCCGGCTCCCGGCGGGAGCCGGGGCCGCCGGTGCGTGATGATCGCCTCATGCCGACGCACACCGGGTACGCCTCAGCGGCATCCGACACGTACGCCACCAACACCGCGCTGTACGCCGACACCTCCCTGACCGAGGGCACCGACTGGGCCCGGCGCTTCCGCCGCCACACCACCGCCCGGCCCGGCGACACCGTGGTCCTCGCCCCCCACGCGGGCGGCATCGAGGCCGGCACCTCCGAACTCTGCCTCGCCGTCGCCGGGTACCACCCCGCGGACCTCGCGCCCACCCCGGCCGGCGGCCCGGTGTACGACTACTGGATGTTCGAGGGCCTGCGCCCCACCGGCAACGGCGCCCTCCACGTCACCTCCACGCGCTGCGACGACCCCGTCGCCCGCGCGCTGGCCGCGGGCAGCCTGCGCGTGCTCTCGCTGCACGGCTGCACCGCCGCGCAGGCGGGCCTCCCGGACGGCGCCCGGGCCGTCCTCGTCGGCGGCGCGGACACCCACTTCGCGGAACGGCTCACCGCCGCCCTCACCGCGGCCGGCATCCACGCCGTCGACGCCTCGGCGGCGAAGGAACTCGCCGGCCTCTCACCGGCCAACATCTGCAACCGCACCCGCCGCGGCCGCGGCGCCCAACTGGAGATCACCGCCCCGCTGCGCGCCGCGATGTTCGGCGTCAACACCCGCGCCGGGAGGGGGAGCACGACGCGCCCGGTCTTCTGGAACCTCGTCGGCGCGGCCCGCGCGGCGATCGCGTCGGTGTCCTGACCCTTCGGGTCGGGGCCCTGGGACGTGCGGGGGTCCGGGGGCTGACGGCGCCCCCGGCACGGCGGCGGTGCCGGGCACGCCTTGCCACGACGTGCCGCCCGGCCACACCGCCGGCGCGGAGCATGCCCGATCCGGGCCTCGGACCCGAACCCTGCCGGTCCCGGTGCCTGCCGAGCGGCCCGGCGACGGTTGGACAGGGCGAACCCCCGCCCTCGGGGGCACCCGGGTCTCGCGGGCGTGTACTGCCGAGGCGCCGGAGTTCCGCGCGTCCGTACAGCGTCGCGTGCCGGGGCGGCGGCGTACGACCAGCCCCCCGGGGGCCCGGTACGGCGTGCAGCGGGTCGAGGCGCGGTGGGGTACGCCTGCGGTCGGGCGGTCCCGTCACGTCCTGGCGTCGCCTGCAGGGAGGCCTGTGCCGTGCCGGTCCCGGTGCCCGGCGAAGGCCCCGCCAGGGCGGGGGCGGCCCGGGCGGTTGCCGGGCGTGGTGTGTCGCGGGGCCGCGAGCACGCCGATGCCGCGCCGGGGGCGAGGCAGGCGTACCCACGCCGGGGCGGGCGGCGCTCAGCCGCGGTCGACGGCACGCCGGGTGTCACCACAGGCGGACGAAATGCCCTACGACTGAGGAGTCGTGACGGTGCATCAGAACTGCGGCCCTGTCGTGCCCCCCGAAGGCGCCCGGCGCCGTTCCCCACGCCCGTGCGGGCCGTGAGCAGGACCACAGGGCGATGGTTCAAATTCGAACTTCTCTTGTGCGACCATCGCAGTGGGGAGAGGAACCGGGGACCCGGACAGCACCCGGCCCTCTCCCCGTGAAGCGGCCCCGTTACGCCGGCCGCAGCCAGACCGTGGCCAGCGGCGGCAGCGTGAGCTGCACACTCTGCCGGCGGCCGTTCCAGCCGACGGGCTCGGACTTCAGCGGCTCCGGATTGGTGACGTCGCCGCCCCCGTACGCCGCGGCGTCCGTGTTCAGCACCTCACGCAGCGCCTCCACGCCGTCCGGGACACCGAGCCGGTACCCCTGGCGGACCACCGGCGAGAAGTTGCTGACCGCGATCAGCGGGTCGCCGGCCGCGTCGAGGCGGACGAAGGAGAACACGTTGTCCTCGGCCGCGCCGCCGTCGATCCAGGCGAACCCCTCCGGCGAGGTGTCGCGCTGCCACAGGGAGGGCGTGCCCCGGTACACCGTGTTGAGGTCGCGCACCAGGTCGCGCACGCCCCGGTGGTCGCCGGCCGCCGAGTAGGTCTCGTCGAGCAGCCACCAGTCCGGGCCGTGGTCGTGCGACCATTCCGCGCCCTGGGCGAACTCCTGCCCCATGAAGAGCAGTTGCTTGCCCGGGTGGGCCCACATGAAGCCCAGGTAGGCGCGGTGGGTGGCGCGCTGCTGCCACCAGTCGCCCGGCATCCGGTTCACCAGCGAGCCCTTGCCGTGGACGACCTCGTCGTGCGAGATCGGCAGCACGTAGTTCTCGCTGTAGGCGTACACCATCGAGAACGTCATCTCGTTGTGGTGGTACTTGCGGTGCACGGGCTCGTGCTTGACGTACTCCAGCGAGTCGTGCATCCAGCCCATGTTCCACTTCAGGCCGAAGCCCAGCCCGCCGAAGCCGGTGGGGCCGACCTCGTGGGTGGCGCGGGTCACGCCGTCCCAGGCCGTGGACTCCTCGGCGATGGTGACCACGCCGGGGCAGCGGCGGTAGACGGTCGCGTTCATCTCCTGGAGGAAGGCGACCGCGTCCAGGTCCTCCCGCCCGCCGTACACGTTCGGCGCCCAGTCGCCGTCTTCGCGCGAGTAGTCCAGGTAGAGCATCGAGGCGACGGCGTCGACGCGCAGCCCGTCGATGTGGAACTCCTCGCACCAGTAGACCGCGTTCGCGACGAGGAAGTTGCGGACCTCGGTGCGGCCGAAGTCGAACTCCAGCGTCCCCCAGTCCGGGTGCTCGCCGCGCCAGGCGTGCTCGTAGACGTTCGCGCCGTCGAACTGCGCCAGCGCCCACTCGTCCTTGGGGAAGTGGGCCGGCACCCAGTCCATGATCACACCGATGCCCGCCCGGTGCAGGGCGTCCACCAGGAACTTGAAGTCGTCGGGGGTGCCCATCCGCGCGGTCGGGGCGTAGTACGAGGTGACCTGGTAGCCCCAGGACCCGCCGAAGGGGTGCTCGGCGACCGGCATCAGCTCCACGTGCGTGAAGCCCAGGTCGCGGACGTACGCCGGGAGCTGCTCGGCGAGTTCGCGGTACGACAGCCCCGGCCGCCAGGAGGCCAGGTGCACCTCGTACACCGAGAACGGCGCCTCGTGCACGGGCACGTCGCCGCGCCGGGCCATCCAGTCGGCGTCCTGCCACTCGTGGTGCGAGGCGGTGACCACGGAGGCCGTGGCGGGCGGCGTCTCGGTGCGGCGGGCCATGGGGTCGGCCTTGAGGCGGTGGGCGCCGTCGGGGCCGCAGATGTCGAACTTGTAGCGCTGCCCCTCGGCGACGCCGGGCAGGAACAGCTCCCACACACCGGTGGAGCCCAGCGAGCGCATGGGGAAGGCCGTGCCGTCCCAGTAGTCGAAGTCGCCGACCACGCGCACGCCGCGGGCGTTCGGCGCCCAGACGGTGAAGCGGGTGCCCGGCACCCCGTCGTGGGTCATCGGCTCGGCGCCCAGTGCCTTCCACAGCTGCTCGTGCCGGCCCTCGCCGATCAGATGCAGGTCGAACTCGCCGAGCGCGGGCAGGAACCGGTAGGGGTCGTGGACCTCCTGGTCCTGGCCGTCGTACGTCACGAGCAGCCGGTGGGCCGATGCGTCCGTCGGCGGCAGCACCCCGGCGAACAGGCCGTCGCCCTCGTCGCGCAGCACCGCCCGCGTCCCGTCGCCGGTGACGACCGCCACCGCCTGCGCGTAGGGGCGCAGGGCGCGCACCAGCACGCCGTCCGCCACCGGGTGTGCGCCGAGCAGGGTGTGCGGGTCGTGGTGCGAACCGTCCAGCAGGCGCCACCGGTCGCCGGCGTCCAGTGCCGGGGCGGGAGTTACGTCGGCGGGCGCGGCGGCCGGTGCCGGCCGGGTCGCCTCGGCCCCGGGCGGCGGCGCCTGGTGGCCGACCGCTGCGGTCGCGGGCACCGTGCGGGGCGCGCCGCCCGAGGCGGGCGGCCGGTCGGAGCCGGCGGGGTCGTAACCCCGCGCGACGGCCTCGGAGGTGGGGACGTTCGTCGCCGCGGACGGACGCTCCGCCTTGCGCCGGGAGTTCGACGACCCGGCGGCATCCGCGGACCGTCCCGTCCGGCCGGTCTGCGCTGCCTGCGCCGCCTGCCCGGTCTTCGGCGCCTTCGCCCCGCGCGCCGGCTTCGCCGGACGGGCGGACGGGCCCGGCGACGCCGCGGCACGCGGTGGCACTGAACCCTCGGGCCCGCCGCCGGGAGCGGAACGCGCGGCGGCGGACGGCCCGTTCCCGCCGGGGCCGGGGGTGCCGGGATCGGCGTCGGGGAACGGCTGACGATCGGTCACGATCAGGTCCTCCTCGGTAGGGCGCGGGGGTGCCCGGTCAGGGGGTGGCACCGCGGAGCGGCTGCGAGAGGCGCCGCACGGCGGCCATGGGGATGGGCAGCCAGGCGGGCCGGTGCCTGGCCTCGTAGAGCACTTCGTAGACGGCCTTGTCGGTCTCGTAGGCGCGTATCACCACGGGCTCGTCCCGGGGGTCGGTCCCGGCGGCCTCCGCGTATCCGGCGCAGAACGCGGCCCGCTGGGTCTCGGCCCATTCGGGCGCGCCGGGGGCGGCCGGATCGTGGTGCCGGGCCGCGTAGTCGAACGAGCGCAGCATGCCGGCCACGTCCTGCACCGGCGGCGCGGGACGGCGCCGTTCGGGGAGCGGCCGGGCCGGCTCCCCCTCGAAGTCGATGAGCACCCAGCCCTGGGCCTGGGTCAACAGGGCCTGACCCAGGTGGAGGTCGCCGTGGATGCGCTGGGCCGCCAGTTCCGTGCCCTGTTCGCCGAGCACCGCGAGGTCCTCGAAGGCGGCGCGCAGCCGGGCGCGGTACGGCCGGAGCGCGGGTACGGCGGCGGCCGCGGCGTCCAGCCGGTCGGCCATCGCCCCGGCGATGTGTTCGATCTGCTGCCGGCGCAGGGTGCTGGTGGGCAGGGCGCGCGCCAGCGCGAGGTGCACCTCGGCGGTCGCGCGCCCCAGCGCGTGCGCGTCGCCGGAGAAGTCGAGGTCCTTCTCCACGGCCTCCAACGCCAGTTCCCAGGCGCCGGACGAGCCGGGCAGATAGCGCTGCAGCACGCCCAGGGTGGCGGGCTCGTCGTACAGGCCCACCGCCTCGAACCAGGCGGCGGGCGCGGCGATCCGCCGCGACCCGGCGCGGGCCAGGGCCAGCGACAGCTCCAGGTCCGGGTTGGGGCCGGGCGCGACCCGCCGGAAGAGCTTCAGGATGTGGCTGTCGCCGTAGATCACCGAGCTGTTGGACTGCTCGGCGGTGGACAGCCGCGGCGCCGGACCGGCCGGGATCGCCGCATCCGGCTCGGCGCCGAACCGCAGGTGCCCGGTGCGGCCGGGGGCCCGCAGCCGTTCCAGCAGCAGGGCGGTCAGCCGGGGGTCGTGCAGTGCCTCGTAGATGGTGAGGCCGTCCAGCGGCCCGCCGACCGCGTGCCCGATGAGCGCGGGCGCGAGGGCCGGCGGCAGCAGGGCCCGGGAGCCCAGCAGCAACTGGTAGGTGTCGGGGTGCCCGTGGCCGCGGCCCTGCCGCTGTGCCTCGTGCGGGTCGTCCTGGTGGACGTCGAGCAGCAGATGGAGCAGCCCGGGGGTGCCGAGCCGGCCGTCCGCCGGCAGCAGCTCGGTGGCCGAGACCAGGCCGAACGCGGTGATCGGCCGCCCCTTGCCGGCGAACCACCGCTGCCGGGGCAGCCATTCGCGCAGCAAGGGGCCGAGAGTGGAGAGCAGTCCCGGGGCCGGGGGCACGGTGGTGCCGGCGGGGGCTGCGGAGGAGCGAAGCCACGAGGTGTCCGACATGACGTCCTTTCCTCGGGTGCCGGGCCTGCTGGTTCCCTAAGTGAAGGGGTGCGCTGCGGCGACTGTCCGACTCACGGGACGTGTCGGACGAATATCATCCGAGCTGGTGGTGCAATTGGCGTACTGGCCTACAAGGTGCCAAGCGCCCGACAAGCATCCGATATGACGCTGGATTCGGCAGGGGGAGCCTGCCCCCGCGGTCCGGTGCGAAACCGCACCGGACCGCCGGGGTCGCCGTCCTCGGGCGGTCCGGCTACACCGCGTCGCGGCGCAGCCGGAACCAGTAGAAGCCGTGACCGGCGAGAGTGAGCAGGTAGGGCCACTCCCCGATGGCGGGGAAGCGGACACCACCGATGAGCTCGACCGGGTGACGGCCGGTGAAGGAGCGCAGATCGAGCTCGGTGGGCTGGGCGAAGCGCGAGAAGTTGTTCACGCACAGGACGAGGTCGTCGCCCTTGCCGTCCAGCGACGGCGCCTCGCGCAGGAAGGCCAGGACGGCCGGGTTGCTGGAGGGCAGTTCGGTGTACGAGCCGAGTCCGAAGGCCGGGTTCTGCTTGCGGATCTCGACCATCCGGCGGGTCCAGTGCAGGAGCGAGCTCGGCGAGCTCATCTGCGCCTCGACATTGGTGACTTGGTAGCCGTACACCGGGTCCATGATCGTCGGCAGGTACAGCCGCCCCGGATCGCAGGAGGAGAAGCCCGCGTTGCGGTCGGGCGTCCACTGCATCGGGGTGCGCACCGCGTCGCGGTCACCGAGCCAGATGTTGTCGCCCATGCCGATCTCGTCGCCGTAGTAGAGGATCGGCGAGCCCGGCAGGGAGAGCAGCAGCGCGGTGAAGAGCTCGATCTGGTTGCGGTCGTTGTCCAGCAGCGGGGAGAGCCGGCGCCGGATGCCGATGTTGGCCCGCATCCGCGGGTCCTTGGCGTACTCCGCGTACATGTAGTCGCGCTCTTCGTCCGTCACCATTTCGAGCGTCAGCTCGTCGTGGTTGCGCAGGAAGATGCCCCACTGGCAGTTCTTGGGGATCGCCGGGGTCTTGGCCAGGATCTCCGAGACCGGGTAGCGCGACTCCCGGCGCACCGCCATGAAGATGCGCGGCATGACCGGGAAGTGGAACGCCATGTGGCACTCGTCGCCGCCCTTGGCATAGTCGCCGAAGTAGTCGACGACGTCCTCGGGCCACTGGTTGGCCTCGGCGAGCAGCACCGTGTCCGGGTAGTGGGCGTCGATCTCCTGGCGCACCATCCGCAGGAAGCCGTGGGTGCGCGGCAGGTTCTCGCAGTTGGTGCCCTCCTCCTGGTAGAGGTACGGCACCGCGTCCAGCCGGAACCCGTCGATGCCGAGGTCGAGCCAGAAGCGCAGGGCGGCGAGGATCTCCTCCTGGACCTTCGGGTTCTCGTAGTTGAGATCCGGCTGGTGGGAGAAGAAGCGGTGCCAGTAGTACTGCTTGCGCACCGGGTCGAACGTCCAGTTGGAGCTCTCGGTGTCGACGAAGATGATCCGGGCGTCCGGGTACTGCTTGTCGTCGTCCGCCCAGACGTAGTAGTCGCCGTAGGGCCCGTCGGGATCGCTGCGGGACTGCTGGAACCACTCGTGCTGGTCGCTCGTGTGGTTCACGACGAAGTCGATGATCACCCGCATCCCGCGCTGGTGCGCGGCGTCCACGAACTCCACGAAGTCCGCCAGGTCGCCGAACTCCGGGAGCACCGCCGTGTAGTCCGAGACGTCGTAGCCGCCGTCACGCAGCGGTGACGCGAAGAACGGCGGCAGCCACAGGCAGTCGACGCCCAGCCACTGCAAATAGTCCAGCTTGGCGGTGAGCCCCTTGAGGTCGCCGACCCCGTCGCCGTTGCTGTCCTGGAATGACCGTACGAGTACCTCGTAGAAGACGGCCCGTTTGAACCAATCGGGATCCCGGTCCTTGGCCGGGGTGTCTTCGAACGTGTCAGGTACGGGTTCGTTGACGATCAAGTGGGTGACCCTCCTGTCGATGGAGTAGGTCGCAGGGTGAAGATGTGCGCGGGCACGCGGCCCGGCTCGAGGCGCACATAGTTGTTCCTGCCCCAGTGGTAGGTCTCGCCGGTGAGCTCGTCGCGCACCGGGGTGGACTCGTGCCATGCGAGGCCGAGTTCCGGCATGTTCAACGAGACGGTCGCCTCCTGGGTGTGGTGCGGGTCCAGGTTGACGACCACCAGTACGACATCACCGCCGTCGCCCGAGCGCTTCGAGTACGCCAGCACCGCGTCGTTGTTCACGTGGTGGAAGCGCAGATCTCGCAGCTGCTGGAGCGCGAGGTGGCGGCGCCGCAGCCGGTTGAGCGCGGTGAGCAGCGGCGCGAGGGAACGGCCCTCGGCCTCGGCTGCCGCCCAGTCACGGGGCCTCAGCTCGTACTTCTCCGAGTGTAGGTACTCCTCGCTGCCCTCGCGCACCGGCACGTTCTCGCAGAGCTCGTATCCGGCGTACACCCCCCATGTGGGCGAGAGGGTCGCCGCGAGCACCGCGCGCACCTCGAACGCCGCCCGTCCCCCCTGTTGCAGGTAGGCATGCAGAATGTCGGGGGTGTTGACGAAGAAGTTCGGGCGCATGTAGCTCGCCGTGTCCCCACTGAGCTCCGTCAGATAGTCGACCAGCTCCTGCTTCTCATTACGCCACGT
The DNA here is from genome assembly GCF_044751205.1 of Streptomyces sp. NPDC088732. Lineage (NCBI taxonomy): Bacteria > Bacillati > Actinomycetota > Actinomycetes > Kitasatosporales > Streptomycetaceae > Streptomyces > Streptomyces sp. NPDC088732. Next base: position 112,066 of record NZ_JBIVLI010000007.1, on the reverse strand, counting down.
GAAGTACGTGTACGACTGCTGGAAGCCGATCCGGGCCAGGGTGTGCATCATCGCCGGACGGGTGAACGCCTCGGCCAGGAAGATGACGTCGGGGTCGGTGCGGTTGATGTGCGTGATGACCTTCTCCCAGAAGACCACCGGCTTGGTGTGCGGGTTGTCCACCCGGAAGATGCGCACCCCGTGGTCCATCCAGTGCCGCAGCACCCGCTCGGTCTCGCGGACCAGCCCGGACATGTCGGAGTCGAAGGCGATCGGGTAGATGTCCTGGTACTTCTTCGGCGGGTTCTCGGCGTACGCGATCGAGCCGTCCGGCCGCCGCGAGAACCACTCCGGGTACTTCTCCACCCACGGGTGCTCGGGGGAGCACTGCAGGGCGAAGTCCAGGGCGATTTCCAGCCGCAGTTCGCGGGCCCGTTCGACGAAGAAGTCGAAGTCCTCCAGGGTGCCGAGATCCGGGTGGACCGCGTCGTGGCCGCCCTCGGGGGAGCCGATCGCCCAGGGCGAGCCGACGTCGTGCGGACCCGGCGTCAGGGAGTTGTTCGGCCCCTTGCGGAAGGCCGACCCGATCGGGTGAACGGGCGGCAGATAGACCACGTCGAAGCCCATGGCCGCGATCGCCGGCAGCCGGTCGGCCGCCGTGCGGAAGGTGCCGGACCGCGGGGGCTGCTTCCCGGACGGGTCCACCACCGCGCCCTCGGAGCGGGGGAACATCTCGTACCAGGAGCCGAACAGCGCCCGCTGCCGCTCGACCTGGAGGGCCGCCGGGCGCGAGGCGCTGACCAGTTCGCGCAAGGGGTGGCGGTCCAGCACGGCCACGACGTCGGAGGCCAGCGCCGCCGCGTGCCGGGCGGCGGGGGGCCGGCTGTCGTCGCGGAGCGCGTCGACGGCGGCGAGCACGACGGCCCGGCCGTCCTTCTTGGGGACCTTGGCCGCGGCGCGCTCGTGCAGTGCGGCGCCCTCGGCGAGGACCAGTTCGGTGTCGATGCCGGCGGGGATCTTGATGCCCGCGTGGTGCCGCCAGGTGGCCACCGGATCGCTCCAGGCCTCCACCGTGTACGTCCAGCGGCCCTCGGCGGTCGGGGTCACATCGGCGCCCCACCGGTCGGTGCCGGGGGCGAGTTCACGCATCGGGGTCCAGGGGCCGCTGCGGCCCGAGGGGTCCTTCAGGACCACATTGGCCCCGATCGCGTCATGTCCTTCACGGAATACCGTCGCCGACACCTGGAAGGTCTCGCCTGCCACCGCCTTCGCGGGGCGGCGCCCGCAGTCGACCAGTGGGCGGACGTCCAGGACGGGGATACGACCGATCATTGCGCCTCACCTGTTCGAGCTGGTGGCCGGGCGGGTGACGTGCACTCTTTTTATCTGCTCCTTCGGTTGGCTGCCTGGGGGCATGACCGCTCCTGTCCGCGTTCACTCGGGTGGGCGGATGTGAGTCGAGGGGTGAGGAGGAGAAGTGGCGCCGCGTCGCGCAAGGGTGAGCCTGCCCAGTGGACGCCGCCCGAATGCCCTTCGGAAGGGGGTACTGGCGCGTAGCTTGCAAAGCCTGCGGAAAACCGGCCGGCCCCGCGGACGCCGTGGTTCTGGCCGATTGTCGACGGGTCGGAGCGGTTGCCGAGGGGGCGCGGCCGGGTGGTCCGGGGGCTCCGCGGGGCGGTTGCGCCGGCGTCGCCGGCGCCGGTCCGCGCCCCCTGGTGGTGCGCCCCCGGCGTGCACCGGCGCGGAGCGCATCCGGTCGCCGGTTGCCACCACCGGGCGGGGGGATGCCGCTACCGTCGAAGAGTGAAGGCTATTCGTCGATTCACCGTGCGAACTGTCCTGCCCGAACCACTACGTCCGCTCGGGGAGCTCGCGCAGAATCTGCGCTGGTCCTGGCATCCCGAGACCCGCGAGCTGTTCCAGGCGGTCGACCCCGAGGGCTGGCGGGCGGCGGCCGGCGACCCGGTGCGCCTGCTCGGCGCCGTCTCCAAGGAACGGCTGAACGCGCTCGCCAAGGACCGCCGCTTCCTGCGCCGGCTGGGTACCGCCGTCGAGGACCTCCACGACTACCTCGCCAACCCCCGCTGGTACCAGGGCGCCGCCGGCAGCGGGGAACTCCCCTCCGCCATCGCCTACTTCTCGCCCGAGTTCGGCATCACCGCCGCGCTGCCGCAGTACTCCGGGGGCCTCGGCATCCTGGCCGGCGACCACCTCAAGGCCGCCAGCGACCTCGGCGTCCCCCTGATCGGCGTCGGCCTGCTCTACCGGCACGGCTATTTCCGGCAGTCGCTGTCCCGCGACGGCTGGCAGCAGGAGCACTACCCGGTGCTCGACCCGAACGAGCTGCCGCTGTCCCCGCTGCGCGACGACGGCGGCGCCCCCGTGCTGATCGTCCTCGACCTGCCCGGCGGCCGGAGCCTGCGCGCCCACGTCTGGCTGGCCAGGGTCGGCCGGGTGCCGCTGCTGCTGCTGGACTCCGACGTCGAGGAGAACAACCCCAGCGAACGCGACGTCACCGACCGGCTCTACGGCGGCGGAAGCGAGCACCGGCTGCTCCAGGAGATGCTGCTGGGCATCGGCGGCGTCCGCGCGGTGCGCACGTACTGCGCCCTGACCGGCCACCCCGCGCCCGAGGTCTTCCACACCAACGAGGGGCACGCCGGCTTCCTCGGTCTGGAGCGCATCCGCGAGCTCACGGCCGAGGACAGCGGGACGGACTTCGACTCCGCGCTGGAGGCGGTCCGCGCCGGCACCGTCTTCACCACCCACACCCCGGTGCCCGCGGGCATCGACCGCTTCGACCGCGAGCTGGTCGCCCGTCACCTCGGCGACGACGGCGAACTGCACGGGGTGGACGTGCAGCGCGTGCTGGAACTGGGCATGGAGACGTACTCCGGGGGCGACCCCAACGTCTTCAACATGGCCGTGATGGGCCTGCGGCTCGCCCAGCGCGCCAACGGCGTCTCCACCCTGCACGGCCAGGTCAGCCGCGAGATGTTCGCCGGGCTGTGGCCGGGCTTCGACCCGGAGGAGGTGCCGATCACCTCCGTCACCAACGGCGTCCACGCCCCCACCTGGGTGGCGCCCGAGGTGTTCCGGCTCGGCGCCCGGCAGGCCGGCTCGCAGATCGCCGAGGACGCGATGACGGTCGGCCTGGCCGACACCTGGGAGTCCGTCGGCGCCATCCCCGACGCCGCCGTCTGGGAGCTCCGCCGCGAGCTGCGCGAGCAGCTGGTGTGGGAGGTGCGTCGCCGCGTGCGCGCCTCCTGGCGGCAGCGCGGCGCCGGTTCCGCCGAGCTGGGCTGGACCGACGACGTGCTCGACCCCGATGTGCTCACCATCGGCTTCGCGCGCCGGGTGCCCTCGTACAAGCGGCTCACGCTCATGCTGCGCGACCAGGACCGGCTGATGGACCTGCTGCTCAATGCCTCCCGGCCGGTCCAGATCGTCGTCGCGGGCAAGGCCCACCCGGCCGACGACAGCGGCAAGCGCCTGGTCCAGGAGCTGGTGCGCTTCGCGGACGACCCGCGGGTGCGGCACCGCATCGTCTTCCTGCCGGACTACGACATGGCCATGGCGCAGCACCTGTACCACGGCTGCGACGTCTGGCTGAACAACCCGCTGCGCCCGCTGGAGGCCTGCGGCACCTCCGGGATGAAGTCCGCGCTGAACGGCGGCCTCAACCTCTCCGTCCTCGACGGATGGTGGGAGGAGTGGTTCGACGGCAACAACGGCTGGGCCATCCCCACCGCCGACGGCTTCGGCGCCCAGGGCGACCCCGACCGGCGCGACGACATCGAGGCGGCCGCGCTGTACGACCTGATCGAGAACCAGGTCGCCCCGCGCTTCTACGACCAGGGCACGCACGGGCTGCCGGCGCGCTGGATCGAGATGGTCCGGCACACCCTCACCACCCTGGGGCCCAAGGTGCTGGCCGGCCGCATGGTGCGCGAGTACGTCCAGCGGCTGTACGCCCCGGCCGCCGCCGCGCACCGCCTCGCCGCCGGCGGGGAAGCGGCCGAACTCGCCGCGTGGAAGCGGCGGGTGCGCGAGCAGTGGCCGCGGATCGCCGTGGACCACGTGGAGACCGGTGCCGCCGTCGGCGGCTCGCCCGAGCTCGGGACGACGCTCACGCTGCGGGTCCAGGTCGCCCTCGGGGACCTGGAACCGGGCGACGTCGACGTCCAGGTGGTCTCCGGCCGGGTCGACGACTCCGACCGGATCACCGACCCCTCGGTGGTCTCCCTCAAGCCGGGCGGCCGGCCCGACCTGGAAGGCCGCTGGCTGTACGAGGGGCCGCTGGCGCTGGACCGCACCGGGCCGTTCGGTTACACCGTGCGGGTGCTGCCCACCCACCGGCTGCTCGCCTCGCCCGCCGAGCTGGGGCTGATCGCGGTGCCCGCCGAGGCCGCGGGCATGACGGCCGGCGTGCTGCGCTGACCGGGCACCCACCGGGCACACGACACCGGGCCCCGGCCGTCGAGGACGGCCGGGGCCCGGCGTTCACGTCACCCCGAGGGGATCAGCTGGAGGTGGTGACGGCCGTGTCGTCCACCACGAAGCTCGTCTGCAGCGAGGAGTCCTCGGTGCCGGTGAACTTCAGGCTGACGGTGGAGCCGGCGAAGCCGTTCAGGCTGAAGGACTTCTGGGTGTAGCCCGTGGCCTTGTTGAGGTTCGAGTACGTGGCCAGGGTGGTCGATCCGGCCGTGACGGTCAGCTTGTCGTACTGGGTGCTGGTGGTCGTCTCGGCGGAGTCGATGTGCAGCCAGAAGGTGAAGGTCGCCTTGCAGCCGGCCGGGATCGTCACCGACTGGGACAGCGTGTCGGTGTGGGTCGTGCCGTAGCCGTTCAGCCAGCCCTTGTACGAACCGCCGTGCGCGGCCTGGCCGCTGTCGTTGGTGATCACGCCGCTGCTCGCGGTCCAGGAGGCGCTGCCGGACTCGAAGCCCGGGTTGCCCAGCAGCTGCGCCGAGGCGCAGGTGCCGCCGCCGGTGGAGACGGTCCAGGTGAACGAGGCGGTGCCGGTCTTCGCGGCGGAGTCGGTGACCGTGACCGTGGTGTTGGAGGTGCCCGCGGTGGTCGGGGTGCCGGAGATCAGACCGGTGGAGGCGTTGATCGACAGACCGGCCGGCAGGCCGCTCGCCGCGTAGCTCAGGGCGCCGCTGTTGGTGCTGCTGGCCTGGATCTGCAGGCTGACGGCGGTGCCGACGCCGCTGGCCTGGTTGCCCGGGTTGGTGACCGTCACGCCCGAGACGGGGGCGTGGCTGCCGACGCCGATGCCCGCGAAGGCGTTCTGCACGCCCGCGTACTGGGCGGAGGAGGCGCCGTACAGCGCGGTGGCGGCGTTGAGGGCGGCGGTGCGGGCGCCGGCGTAGTTGGTGCTGCTCGTCATGTACGAGGTCAGCGCCTTGTACCAGATCTGCAGCGCGGCGGCGCGGCCGATGCCGGCGACGGCGATGCCGTCGGCGGTCGGGCTGTTGTAGCTGACGCCGTTGATCGTCTTGGCGCCGCTGCCCTCGGAGAGCAGGTAGAACATGTGGTTCGCCGGGCCCGAGGAGTAGTGGACGTCCAGGTTCCCGATGCCCGAGTACCAGTTGTCGGGTGACGTGCCGTCACGAGAGGGCTTGTCCTGGTAGCGCAGCGGGGTGCCGTTGCCGTTGATGTTGATCTTCTCGCCGATGAGGTAGTCGCCGACGTCGCTGCTGTTGCCGGCGTAGAACTCGACGCCCGTGCCGAAGATGTCGGAGGTCGCCTCGTTGAGGCCGCCGGACTCACCGGAGTAGTTGAGGCCCGCGGTGTTGGACGTGACGCCGTGGCTCATCTCGTGGCCCGCGACGTCCAGCGAGGTCAGGGCGTGGGTGTTGCCCGATCCGTCGCCGTAGGTCATGCAGAAGCAGCTGTCGTCCCAGAAGGCGTTGACGTAGCCGCTGCTGTAGTGCACCCGCGAGTACGCCGCCGCACCGTCGTTGCGGATGCCGCTGCGGCCGAAGGTGGTCTTGTAGAAGTCCCAGGTCTCCTGGGCGCCGTAGGCGGCGTCGGCGGCGGCCGTCTGGGTGTTGGAGCCCGTCCCGTCGCCCCAGACGTCGTCTGCGTCGGTGAACAGCGTGCCCGTGCCGGACGTCGCCCGGTTGAGGTTGTACGTCTTGTGGCCGCCGCGGGTGTTGTCGGTGAGCTGGTACGTCGAGCCCGACAGCGTGGTGCCGAGCGTCACCGATCCGCTGTACTGGGTGTTGCCGGTCCCGGTCTTGATGTCCTGGAACCGGTACAGCTCCGCGCCGGTCATGGCGTCGGTGACGACGTGCAGCCGGCTCGGCGTGCCGTCGTCCTGCAGACCGCTGACGACGCTCTCCCAGGCGAGCTTCGGCGTGCCCTGCCCGGCCCAGATCACCTTGCGGGCGCTGTCCGCGGCGGGTGCCTCGGCCTTCAGCGCCTTGGCGGTCTTCAGCGCGGAGGTGGTGGCCGCGGACCCGGCGACCTTCGGCGTCGTCGAGGCGACCGTGATCGCCTTGTTCGTGTTGAACGTGGTGCCCAGCGTGCCGGTGCCCGTGGCGGGCGTGTGCACCACGAGGTCACCGCCGAGCACGGGGAGCCCGGCGTAGGTGCGCTCGTAGCGGGTGTGCAGGGTGCCGTCCACGTCCTTGACGACGTCCCGGACGACGAGCTTCTCCTTGCTGCCCAGGCCCAGGGACTGGGCCGTCACGGCCGTCCGGGCGCTCGCGCTCTTGATCAGCGAGCTGTGCTGGGCGGGGGTGAGCGCGGCCTCGAGCGCTCCGGCGCGGACCTGGCTCGTGTGGGGGGCGGGCTTCGCCGCGGCGGTGGTCGACGGTATGCCGACGGCGAGGAATGCGGCGGTGGCGACCAGGCTTGTGGCCGCGACTGCCTTGCGGGGGGATCGTCTCACTCGGACTCCTACTGCGTCGGCCGCGGTTGGCGGCCGGGGACAGCCGGGCAGACAGGGTGTGCTGCCCGGGCGGAACTAGCCGTGCAAGCCGTGCGGGTGGGACGTTGCGGAGCTCCGGCCGGAGCGCCGGCGCGCGGAGGTGCACCGGCGCGGGCGCGTTCTGAGCCGACCGGGGGAAGAGTGCCACTATTCATGGGTTGATGTCATGTACGTGACGAGAAGTTGGCCGAATACGTCCTTTCAGGAGGACAGTCGGTCCGCATAACGGACAACGTGTCCCGCAGGGCGTGACGGCGTGACCGGGCCCGGTCCGGGGATGGCGCACAATGCCGCACAAAACGGGCATGCCCGGTGCGCGGCCGCCCGAGGACGGTCCCGTGACGCGTCCCCCCGGCGCGGGGCCGGGGGGAGAGCGGTGTCAGACGAGGCTGTCGCGCCAGGCCTGGTGGAGATCGGCGAAGCGGCCCGCCCCGGAGACCAGGTCGGCGGGGGTGCCGTCCTCCACGATCCGGCCCTGGTCCATGACCAGGACGCGGTCGGCGATCTCGACCGTCGACAGACGGTGGGCGATGATCACTGCCGTACGGCCGCGGAGCACCTCGCTCATCGCGCGCTGCACCGCGCGCTCGCCGGGCACGTCCAGCGAGGAGGTGGCCTCGTCGAGGATCAGCACGGCGGGGTCGGCGAGCAGCGCCCGCGCGAAGGCGACCAACTGCCGCTGCCCGGCGGAGATCCGGCCGCCGCGCTTGCGCACGTCGGTGTCGTAGCCGTCCGGGAGGGCGGCGATGAACTCGTGGGCGCCGATGGCGCGGGCGGCGTTCTCGACCTCCTCGCGGGTCGCCTCCGGGCGGCCGATCGCGATGTTCTCGGCGACCGTGCCGGAGAAGAGGAACGCCTCCTGGGTGACCATGACCACGCCGCGGCGCAGGTCAGGCAGCGTCAGGTCGCGCAGGTCCACCCCGTCGAGGGTGACGCGGCCCGAGGTCGGGTCGTAGAAGCGGGCCAGCAGCTTGGCGAGCGTCGACTTGCCGGCGCCGGTCGCCCCCACCACCGCCACCGTCTGCCCCGCGGGCAGCCGCAGGTCGAACCGGGGCAGCACCTCACCGCCGGTGCGGTACGCGAAGCGGACGTCGTCGAAGACGACCTCGCGGCCCGGGATCTCCGCCACCGTGGGCGGCAGCGGCCGCGGTGCCTCCGGCTCGGGCACCGAGGGCCGCTGGGCGAGCAGGCCCGCGATCTTCTCCAGCGAGGCGGCGGCCGACTGGTAGGAGTTGAGGAACATGCCGAGCGGGTCGATCGGCGCGTACAGCCGGCGCAGGTAGAGCACGAACGCCGCGAGCACGCCGAGCTCCAGCGAGCCGGAGGCCACGCGGTAGGCGCCCCACAGGACCACCAGCGCCACCGAGGTGTTGGCGATCAGCCAGGAGGAGACGGTGAAGCGGCCCATCTCCAGGATCGCGTCGCCGTTGGCCTTGCGGTGCGTGGCGTTCAGCTCGCCGAACGCCTCGTCGTTGGCGTGCTCCCGGCGGAACGCCTGCACGGGCCGGATGCCGTTCATCGTCTCGGTGAAGCGCACGATGACCGCGGCGGTCGCGGCCGAGCGCCGTGTGTACACCCGGGCCGAACGGCGGCGGAACGCGCGGATGGTGAACACCAGCGGCACGCCGCTCGCCAGCGTGAACAGGCCCAGCGGCCAGTCCAGCCACAGCAGCACCGCGGAGATGTACAGCACCGACAGCCCGACGTTGAGCAGCTCCTGGAGGCCCTCGGTCAGCAGCTCGCGGATCGACTCCACGTCGGAGGTCGCGCGGGCGATGATCCGGCCGGAGGTGTAGCGCTCGTGGAAGTCCAGGCCCAGCGCCTGGGCGTGCCGGAAGATCCGGCTGCGCAGCTCCACCAGGACGTCCTGGCAGATCACCCCGGCCTTCCGGATGAAGGCGCGCTGGAGCAGCCCGCCCACGACGGCGCAGCCGATGTAGGCCGCGGCCACCGCGATCAGCGGCCCGTGGTCGTGCCGGCGCAGGGCCGGGATCGCCTGGTCGATGGCCAGCGCGACGATCAGCGGGCCCGCCTGCACCGCGGCCTGCTGCACGAGCAGCAGCACGGCCGCGAACCAGACCCGCCCGCGGTGCGGGCCGACGAGATCGCGCAGCAACTGCCGCGACGCCCCGGGGGGCGTCGGCAGGGTGTCCCGGTCGAAGGGGTCGTCGCCGGCGGCCGGTGTGCGGTCCTCGGCGGGCTCACCGGGGCGGGCGGGCGCGCCGGGTTCCCCGGGTTCGCCGGTGGAGGGCTGTGACTCCGTGACCGAGGTCATCGTGCGCTGCTCCCTTGGGATCGGATCGTGCCGCGGCCGGTGCGGGACGGGGTCATCAGGCCGCGCCTCCCCCGGAGGGGACGGTGGCGGGCTCGTCCTGGCCGGACATCAGACGGCGGTACTCCGGGGACGCGGCGAGCAGTTCGTGGTGCGTGCCGATCTCGGTGATCCGGCCGCCGGCCATCAGGGCGACGCGGTCGGCGAGCATCACCGTGGAGGGACGGTGGGCCACGACCAGGGCGGTGGTCGTGGCGAGCACCTGGCGCAGGGCGCCCTCGACGAGGGCCTCGGTGTGCACGTCCAGCGCGGACAGCGGGTCGTCGAGGACGAGGAAGCGCGGCCGCCCGACCACCGCGCGGGCCAGGGCCAGGCGCTGCCGCTGGCCGCCGGACAGGCTCAGGCCCTGCTCGCCGACCTGGGTCTCCACACCGTGCGGCAGCTTGTGGACGAAGTCGCACTGGGCGATCCCCAACGCCCGCAGCAGATCGGCCTCGTCCGCGTCGGGCGCGCCCATCAGGACGTTCTCCCGGACGCTGGCGGAGAAGAGCGTGGGCTCCTCGAAGGCCGTCGCGACGAGGTGGCGCAGCGCCGAGCGGCTCAGCCCGGCGGTGTCGGCGCCGTCCAGGGTGATGCGGCCCCCGGTCGGCTCGTACAGCCGGGGGATCAGCGAGGTGAGCGTGGTCTTGCCGCTGCCCGTGGAGCCGACCAGGGCGACCGTCTCGCCGCTGCGGATGTGCAGGTCGATGCCGGTGAGCAGGTCCGGGGTGCCGTCGGGGGCGTCGGGGTAGCGGAAGCGGACGCCGGAGAAGCGGATGCCGTCGCCGCCGCCGGCCGTCACCTCCGGCCCGGTGCCGCTGCCGGTCTCCGGGGGCAGCTCGGAGTCCAGCACCTCGAAGACGCGGTCGGCGGCGGTGGCCGCCTCGTTGCTGAACGACAGCAGCCAGCCCAGCGACTCCACCGGCCAGCGCAGCGCCAGCGCGGTGGAGAGGAAGGCCACCAGCGTGCCTGCGGACAGCTTGCCGTCGGCCACCTGGGTGGCGCCCAGCACCAGCGCCGCGCCGAGCGCCACGTCCGGCAGGGCCGTGATGACCATCCACAGGTCCGCCAGCAGCCGGGCCTTGCGCAGTTCTGTACCGCGCAGCTCGCGCGACTGGCGGCGGAAGGACTCGGCCTGGCTGCGGTGCCGTCCGAAGGCCTTGATGATGCGGATGCCGAGCACGGACTCCTCGACCAGCGTGGTCAGGTCGCCGACCTGGTCCTGGGCGAGCCGGGAGGCCTGCTGGTAGCGCGCCTCGAAGTACGCGCAGAGGAACACCAGCGGCACGACCGGCCCGAGCAGGATCAGCCCGAGCGACCAGTGCTGGAAGAACAGGATGGCGAAGCCCGCCAGGATCGTCGCGCCGTTGACCGCGAGGAAGACCATGGGGAAGGTCAGGAACATCCGCAGGATCTGCAGGTCGTTGGTGGCGCGCGACAGCAGCTGCCCCGAGCCCCAGCGGTCGTGGAACGCCACCGGAAGCCGCTGGAGCCGGCGGTACAGGTCCGCCCGCATGGTCGCCTCGAGGCCCGCCATCGGCCGGGCCACCAGCCAGCGCCGCACGCCGAAGAGCCCCGCCTCCAGCAGCCCGAGCAGCAGCACGACGCCGCCGCCGAGCCAGACACCGGAGGGGTCGCCGTCGGCGACCGGGCCGTCCACGATCCACTTCAGGACGAGTGGGATGAGCAGCGCGAGGCAGGACGCGACGACGGCCACGCCCGCGGAACCGAACAGCCGGTGGCTGACCGGCTTCACGTACGGCCACAGGCGCAGCAGTGAGCGGACTGCGGATCGAGGACGGTCGGGCGCGGGTTGGATGGTCGACTCAGGCATCGTTTCAGAGACTACGTGCCACCACTGACAACGCTCATCCGGATTTTCGGCCGAGGTCCCGCACGGCGGGCACCGACAGCAGCGCCACGCAGACCCCCACCGTCACCACGCCACCGGCCAGCAGCACCGGACGGGCCCCGAAGAATCCGGCCGCGGGGCCCGCCAGGGCCTGGCCGACGGGCAGCATGGCGACCGACCCCGCGACCTCGTACGCGTGGATCCGGTTGAGGATCTCGCCGGGCACCTGGGTCTGCACGCTGGTGGCCCACATCACACCCCAGAAGGCCCACGACATGCCCGCCGCGAAGACCGCCGCGGCGATCAGCGGCACCGGCAGCGCCAGTCCGACCGACGCGGGGTACAGCGCGGAGCCGAACAGGGCGATCGAGCCGCCGCGCAGGGGCCGCGCCGGCCGCACCCTGATCGCGAGCAGGCCGCCGACCGCGGTGCCCGCTCCCAGCGCCGAGCTGACCAGGCCGTAGGCCTCGGGACCGTGCGCGGGCAGGATCTGGGCGGCGGCCAGCGGGGTGACCGGACCCATGACCATGATCATGAAGACCATCCAGACGACGATCACCGACCACATCCAGGTGCGGGCCCGGAACTCCCGCCACCCCTCGGCGAGATCGGCCCGGAAGGTACTGCGTGCCCGTTTGTCCTCCGTCTCGTGCGCCATCCGCCGGGGGAGCCGGAGCAGGATCAGGCAGACGGCGCTCACGGCGTACGTGCCCGCGTGCGCCGCGAAGACCGCCCCGGCCGAGGCGAACGCCACCAGCAGACCGGCGACCGCCGGACCGGCGAGCGCCATCAGGGACTCCGCGGTGCGGATCACGCCGTTGGCGCCTTGCACGTCCCGGGCCACCTGGGGCACGGTGCTGGCCACGCCTGGCTGGAACATGGCCGCCGCCGTGCCGTTGACCGCGCCGATGACGCACACCTGCCAGAGCACCACATGCCCGGTGAAGAACAGCGCCGAGGCCAGCGACTGGGTCCCCACCCGCACCAGGTCCGCGCCGATCATGAGCGTGCGGGCGCTGAAGCGGTCGGCGATCACACCGCCGAGGATCACCAGGCCCGCGAAGCAGGCGGTGAACGAGGCCATGGCGAAGCCGATGTCGCCGGCGCCGTAGCCGTGTTGGAGCAGCCCGGCCGAGAGCGCGACCGGGAGCATCGAGTCGCCGAGCATCGCGATGCTCCGCGCGGTGAAGTAGAGCCGGAACGGCCGGGACCACAGGCCGCCGCCGTCGGGGGCGACGGCGCGCGTGCGGGCGCCGGTTCGCGGCGGGGAGGGCGGCGGGGGCGGCGGGGGCGGCGGGGGCGGTGGGGCAGCGGTCACGGACGACCAGTGTGGACTGGACCAATTGGCCGAGTCCACCCCCTTCCCGGGGACGGCCGGGCTTCGTTTCCGCGCCGTCCCCCGCTGCGTGCCGGACCTGCTCAGACGACCCGCAGCAGCAGCACCGTCCGCCCCGGCACCGTCAGGACGTCACCGGCCTGGTACGCGGTGCCGGGCGCCTCCGCCTGGTCCTCGCGCGAGGTGTCCAGCAGCAGTTCGTACGCCGCCGCCCACGGCGCGCCCGGCAGGGTGAAGCGCACCGGGCGGTGCGAGGCGTGCAGCACGGCCAGGAAGCTGTCGTCCCGCACCGGCTGCCCCCGCTGGTCGCGGTGCGGGATGTCCGCCCCGGACAGGTACATCCCGAGCGTCGAGGTCGCCTGGTGCCAGTCCCCCTCGGTCATCTCCCGTCCCCGCGGGGTGAACCAGGCCAGGTCCCGCAGCCCGTTGTCGGACTGCGGGCGGCCGGAGAAGAAGGCCCTGCGGCGCAGCACCGGGTGACGCCTGCGCAGCCGCACCAGACGGGTGGTCAGGTCGTGCAGTGCGGCCCAGGCCGGGTCATCCAGCAGCGACCAGTCCATCCAGCCGATCTCGTTGTCCTGGCAGTAGGCGTTGTTGTTGCCGCCCTGGGTGCGCCCCGCCTCGTCGCCGGCGGTGAGCATCGGCACGCCCGTGGACAGCAGCAAGGTGGCGAGCATGTTGCGCAGCTGCCGCCGGCGCAGCGCCGTTACCTGCGGGTCGTCGGTCTCGCCCTCGTGTCCGCAGTTCCAGGAGCGGTTGTCGTTGGTGCCGTCGCGGTTGTCCTCGCCGTTGGCCTCGTTGTGCTTGCTCTCGTAGCTCACCAGGTCGCGCAGGGTGAAGCCGTCGTGCGCGGTGATGAAGTTGACCGAGGCGTACGGGCGGCGGCCGCCCCAGGCGTACAGGTCGCTGGAGCCCGACAACCGGTAGCCGAGGTCGCGGACGTCGTGGTGGGTGCCGCGCCAGAAGTCGCGCACCGTGTCGCGGTAGCGGTCGTTCCACTCCGTCCACAACGGCGGGAAGGCGCCCACCTGGTAGCCGCCGGAGCCGACGTCCCACGGCTCGGCGATCAGTTTGACCCGGCGCAGCACCGGGTCCTGGGCGATGACGGCGAGGAAGGGCGAGAGCATGTCGACGTCGTGCATGGAGCGGGCCAGCGCCGCCGCCAGGTCGAAGCGGAAGCCGTCGACGCCCATCTCGGTGACCCAGTAGCGCAGCGAGTCCGTGATCAGCCGCAGCACCTGCGGCTGCACGACGTGCAGGGTGTTGCCGCAGCCGGTGTAGTCGGCGTAGCGCCGGGCGTCGCCCTGGAGCCGGTAGTAGCCGCGGTTGTCGATGCCCCGCAGCGACAGGGTCGGGCCCAGCTCGCTGCCCTCGGCGGTGTGGTTGTAGACGACGTCGAGGATCACCTCGATGCCCGCGTCGTGCAGCGCGCGCACCATCGCCTTGAACTCGCCGACCTGCTGCCCGCGGCTGCCGGTGGCGGCGTAGCCGGCGTGCGGGGCGAAGTAGCCGACGGAGTTGTAGCCCCAGTAGTTGCGCAGGCCCCGGCGCAACAGGTGGTCCTCGTGCGCGAACTGGTGCACCGGCAGCAGTTCGACCGCCGTCACGCCGAGGCCCGCCAGGTACTCCACCGCCGCGGGGTGCGCCAGCCCCGCGTAGGTGCCGCGCAGCTCGGGCGGGATGCCGGGGTGGCGCATGGTGAAGCCGCGCACGTGCAGCTCGTAGATGACGGAGTCGGCCCAGGGCGTCTTCGGCCGCCGGTCGTCCTCCCAGGAGTCGTCGTCGTCCACCACGACGCCCTTGGGGACGTGCGGGGCCGAGTCGCGGTTGTCGCGCACGGTGTCGGCGACCGCGCGCTCGGGCCAGTCGCGGACGTGCCCGTACACCTCCGGGGGCAGCGTGAAGTCGCCGTCCACGGCGCGCGCGTACGGGTCGAGCAGCAGCTTGGCCGGGTTCCAGCGGGCGCCGGTCCACGGGTCCCAGCGGCCGCCCACGCGGTAGCCGTAGCGCCGGCCCGGCAGGACGCCGGGGACGAAGCCGTGCCAGATCTCATGGGTCAGCTCGGTCAGCGGGACCCTGGTCTCGGCGCCGTCGTCGTCGAACAGGCACAGCTCGACGGACTCGGCGCCGCCCGCCCACAGCGCGAAATTGGTGCCCTGCCGTCCGTCCGGGCCGAGGTGGAAGCGGGCCCCCAGCGGCTGCGGGCTGCCCGGCCAGACCTCCGTCGCCGGCTCCGGCTCGGCGGCAGCCGGATCGGAGTGCGGGCGCGGGAGGGGCACGGACAGGGGAGCGATCGGGGGGCCGACCGGGCGCAGCATGCCGGCCCGCTCGGCCGTATCGTCCTGGCGCGTCTCTGACACGTGCTCGCCTCCTGCGGCTCGGGGGACGGCCGGTCCTGGCCGCGCCGGCCAGGACCGTCGCGGCACGGTGTCCCTCCCGTGCGCGCGCTGCGCCCTCCCGCTTTACTTTCCCGTTCCCCGTACGACGTCACACGCCTGATCGATCGGCGGCGCCGGCGCGTTTCCCCGCGCCCGCCCGCTCGTTGACCCTGCGTGACGACTGCGGTGCGGCGCGCTCTGCGCGCGGGGGTGGGATTGACCGCCGCCATATGGCTGGGTTCGGTGCTGACGGCATGCGGTCTGGGGTTCGCACCCGCGGAGGGCGGCACCGCGGACCACGCGCCGAAGGTGTCCCGGGCCCAGATCCGGATCACGCCCGGTGACGGGGCCCGCGAGGTGCGCCCCGACGATCCGTTCACCGTGGAGGCGGAACGCGGCCGGCTCACCTCCGTGCGGGTCGCCGACGGCGAGGGGACGGCGATCGACGGCGCGCTGAGCGCCGACCGCACCCGCTGGCAGCCGCGCGACCGCCTGGCGCTGTCGGCGAAGTACACCGTGGACGCGGTCGCGGTGGACGGCGACGGCCGGCGCGCCGCCAAGCACGCGGTGTTCACCACCCTCGTGCCCCGGAACACCCTGGTCGGCTACTTCACGCCCGAGGACGGCCAGACGGTGGGCACCGGGATGATCGTGTCCCTGGACTTCAACCGCCCCGTGGCCGACCGCGCGGCCGTCGAGCGCGCGATCTCCGTGACCTCCGTGCCGGCCGTCGACGTCGAGCCGCACTGGTTCGGCGACCAGCGCCTGGACTTCCGGCCCCGCTACCGCTGGCAGCCGGGCACCGAGGTCACCCTCGCGCTGCGGCTGCGCGACGTGGAGGCGGCGCACGAGGTGTACGGGGTGCAGCACAAGGATGTGCGCTTCACCGTCGGCCGCGACCAGACCAGCGTCGTCGACGCGGCCACCCACACCATGACGGTGCGCCGGGCCGGCCAGGTCTTCCGCGTCCTGCCCGTCTCGGCCGGCGCGCCCGACAACCCGACGTACAACGGCGCCATGGTCGTCTCCGAGAAGCTGCGGCTGACCCGGATGAACGGCGACACCGTGGGCTTCGGCGGCGAGTACGACATCCCCGACGTCCCGCACGCCCTGCGCCTGACCCGCTCCGGCACCTTCGTGCACGGCAGTTACTGGGCGCCGCCCGGCACCTTCGGCTCCGCGAACACCAGCCACGGCTGCGTCGGCCTGTACGACGTGAAGGGCGGCGGGGACGCCACCCCGGCGGGCTGGTTCTTCGACCACACCCTGGTCGGGGACACGGTCACGGTGGTCAACTCCCACGACCGGACCGTCGCCCCGGACAACGGTCTGGGCGGCTGGAACCTGTCCTGGCAGCAGTGGCTCGCCGGCGGCTGAACACCCGCCCTGGCAGGGCCCGGTGATCGGGACGGAACGGTGACATTACCGGGACCTGCCGGACCGCTTTCCTGTGGTTGGCTGGCACAAGAGTGAGGGGGACTCACACGGGCACGGCCGGGCATGGGGAGAAGAGAGTTGAAGGCGATACAGGGAGCGCCGGGCGCCAAGCGCAGCACCGTGGCTCTGGCGGTGGGGGCGATGCTGCTGCTCGTGACCGCCTGCGGGGGCAGCGCGAGCGGAGACAGCAAGGACGGCGGCGACAAGGCCGCCAAGCCGGGGGCGTCGGCGTCGGCGGGCGGCGGCACCGGTGACACCACCGAGTCGCAGGCGGTCGTGACGATCGCGCCGGAGGACGGCGCGGACGACGTGGCCACCACGGGCACGCTGAAGGTCACCGCCGGCAAGGGCAAGTTGACCTCGGTCGTGGTGAAGACGGCCAAGGGGGAGCCGGTCGACGGGGAGATATCCGCCGACGGCACGGGCTGGGAGCCCTCGCAGACACTGGGCGCCTCGACCAAGTACACGGTGGACGCGATAGCCAAGGACAGCGCGGGCCGCGAGTCCGCCAAGCACGCGAGCTTCACCACGGTCACCCCGAAGGACACCTTCATCGGCTTCTTCACCCCCGAGGACGGTCAGACGATCGGCACGGGCATGGAGGTCTCCCTCAACTTCAACCGCGCC
The DNA here is from genome assembly GCF_044751205.1 of Streptomyces sp. NPDC088732. Taxonomy (NCBI): domain Bacteria; kingdom Bacillati; phylum Actinomycetota; class Actinomycetes; order Kitasatosporales; family Streptomycetaceae; genus Streptomyces; species Streptomyces sp. NPDC088732. Next base: position 95,206 of record NZ_JBIVLI010000007.1, on the reverse strand, counting down.
ATCAAGGACAAGAAGGCCGTCGAGAAGGCCATCCAGGTCACCGCGAGCCCGTCCGTCCCCGTTGCCGGCCACTGGTACGGCAACCAGCGCATCGACTTCCGCCCGGAGAAGTACTGGGCGAAGGGCACCAAGATCACGCTCTCCCTGCGGCTGAACGGCGTCGAGGGCGCGGACGGTGTCTACGGCACCCAGGCCAAGGACGTCCACTACACGGTGGGCCGCAGCCAGGTCAGCATCGTGGACGCCGCGAAGCACACCATGAAGGTCTACCGCGACGGCAAGCTGCTGAGGACCGTCCCGATCACCTCCGGCGGCCCCGGCACGACCACCTACAACGGCAAGATGGTCATCACCGAGCGCTACCCGGTCACCCGCATGAACGGGGACACGGTGGGCTACGGCGGCGAGTACGACATCAAGGACGTGCCGCACGCGCAGCGCCTGACCACCTCGGGCACGTTCGTCCACGGCAACTACTGGGCCAGCCCGTCCACCTTCGGCAACGCCAACGTCAGCCACGGCTGCGTCGGTCTGCAGGACGTGCGCGGCGGCAGCAGCAGCAGCCCGTCCGGCTGGTTCTACAACAACTCGATCATCGGTGACGTGGTCGAGGTGAAGAACTCCAAGGACAAGACGGTGCAGTGGTGGAACGGGCTCAACGGCTGGAACATGCCGTGGAGCGAGTGGACCGCCGCGTCCTGACGCCGGGCGCCGTGCCCGTGAGGCACGTCGCAGCGTAAACGGGCGTTCACGGATACCCTCGTCGGCCATGACAGTCAATCTCGAGGTCGACGAGGGTGTCGGCACCATTCGCCTGGACCGCCCCCCGATGAACGCGCTGGACGTCGCGACGCAGGACCGGCTCCGCGAGGTCGCCGAGGAGGCGGCCCGGCGCGACGACGTCCGCGCCGTGGTGGTCTGGGGCGGCGAGAAGGTGTTCGCGGCGGGCGCGGACATCAAGGAAATGCAGGCCATGGACTACGAGGCCATGGCCGTGCGGGCCCGCGCGCTGCAGGACTCCTTCACGGCGGTCGCCCGGATCCCCAAGCCGGTGGTCGCCGCCGTGACGGGGTACGCGCTCGGCGGCGGCTGCGAACTCGCCCTGTGCGCCGACATCCGGATCGCCGGGGAGAACGCCAAGCTCGGCCAGCCGGAGATCCTGCTCGGCCTGATCCCGGGCGCCGGCGGCACCCAGCGGCTGTCCCGGCTGGTCGGGCCGTCCAAGGCCAAGGACCTCATCTTCACCGGCCGCATGGTGGCGGCGGACGAGGCGCTGACGATCGGTCTGGTGGACAAGGTCGTCCCCGCCGACCAGGTGTACGCCGAGGCGCGCGCCTGGGCGGAGCGCCTCGCGCGCGGCCCGGCGCTGGCGCTGCGCGCCGCGAAGGAGGCGGTGGACGCCGGTCTGGAGACCGATCTGGAGACCGGCCTGACGATCGAACGCAACCTTTTCGCGGGCCTGTTCGCCACCGAGGACCGGACGACGGGCATGCGCAGCTTCGTCGAGGAGGGTCCCGGCAAGGCGAAGTTCCGCTAGGGCCCACCCGGTTGAGTGACCGTCGGAACCGGCCCGGTCGCCTTAAGGCAACCTTAAGCAGACCTTAAGGCGACCTGGGCCGGACGGGTGGACGGGCGGCCGTCGGGGCGCGGTTCCCGCAGGTGAAAGGTGTTGCGCGAGATCCATTTTTGCCCTTGACATATGTCAAAACGGCTACACGGAACATCCCATTCCGCCCTGTCAATTCCCCCGATCCGCCCCGAACCGCCGCCCGGGGCGGTCATCATGAGGGCATGGCGGGGCAGCAGGGAGCATCGGAACAGCCGCAGCGGGTGACGATCCCGGCTGCGGGGCGGCCGCCCGCGGCGGCCGACGAACTGGCGGCGACATCCCTCGATCTGGTGGGGAACCCGTCCGTGGACGAGGTGCGGCTCACCTCGCGCCCGGAGTCCGCGGCAACCGCCCGCCGGCTGGCGCTCTCGGTGCTGCGGCTGTGGGGCCTGCCGCAGTTCGACGACGTCGTCGAGTTACTCGTCTCGGAGCTCGTCGGCAACGCCGTGCGGCACACCGGGGCCCGTACCTTCGGTCTGCGCATGCTGCGCCGCCGCGGCTGGATCCGGGTGGAGGTGCGCGACCCGTCCCGGGCGCTGCCCTGCCTGATGCCGGTGCGGGAGATGGATATCAGCGGCCGCGGCCTGTTCCTGGTGGACAAGCTCGCCGACCGCTGGGGCGTGGATCTGCTCCCGCGCGGAAAGACCACTTGGTTCGAAATGCGCGTCATGGAACGTTGAACACAAAGTGAACTTCGCGCCTGCGTTTGCAAGGTCAGTGGCCCACCTCACGCCCACATCGTGAGGTTCGGGGTGGGGAAGGTCGTATAGTTGTGCGTAACGACCCCATTGACCCGGCTCGGTCGTTCCAGGACGTCTTGGATCACACCCCCTGGTTCCATGACGAATGAGAGGCCCCCGCCTCGCCGAACAACGGCGCGCAGGGGGCCTCTTTTTACGGGCGGCACGGGGTCGGTTGCACCGGCCGCCGTCGCGGCGGGGGCGCGGATCGCGCGGACACGCCGACGATCGGGTGAGCATCCCCGTCCCCGGGGCGGACCGGGGTGATCGTGAGCATATGATCACATTGCGTATGCTGCGCCGGCTGAGCGCCGCCGCGCTTCCGCTGGGCGTCCTCGCCCTCCCGCTGTGCGCCACCGCCGATGCCGTCGCCCCCGGGCTCGCCGACACCGCCGAGTGGTGCCCCCTCGTCCCCGACCGGCTCTACGCGGCGGCGGACCCCGGCGTGGACCTCGCCAGGATGCGGCCCGGCGAGCCCGCCTGGCGCGCCAACTGCCTCGCCCTGTACCGCTCGGACGACCGGCCGCCCGCGGTCGTCTTCAAGGAGGGCCTGCGCCCGGCCGACACGCACGGCCAGTACGACCTGCGGTCCTACGTCCAGCGCGACCAGCCCGCGCCCTACGTCGCCGCGACGTACGACCCCGAGGCCTACCGCCGGCAGGGCGCGGCCTACCACTACTGGATCGACGCCCCCGGCGGCATCGACGTCAACGCCACCGTCGGCACCCGCACCGTCCGCGCGCCGCAGACGGCCGTCGCCTTCCCCGGCGGCATCGCCCGGCAGTTCGTCGTCAAGGGCTGCCCGGTGGACCCCGCGACCCGGACCGAGATCACCGCGCAGTGCGTGGCCAACCCCTTCTACGCCCCCTGGCGCGGCTGGCCCGCCCCCGCCTGGACCGGGGTGCCGGAGCCCGGCGAGGGCGGCCGGCCCACGGCGCCGTGACGGAGGAAGAACGCGGGCCCCGCGGGGGGCCGGGACACAGGGTCCCGGCCCCCCGCGGGGCCCTTGTCCGACGGGCGGTCAGCCGCGCCGCAGCACCGTCGTGAGCACCCCGGCCAGGGTGGCCCCGGGGTCGTCCACGGCGTCCTCGGAGCGCCACGCGACGAAGCCGTCCGGGCGGACCATGATCGCGCCCCGCGCCGACATGCCGTGCAGGGCGGCCCAGTCCGTGTCGCCCTCGGGGGTCAGGTCGGCGTCGGCGGAGCCGCCGAGGCGGTACGCGTCCAGCGGCACGCCGAGGCGCGCGCCGGCCGTGCGGGCGGCCTCGTGCCACGCCCTGCCCTCGGTGCCGTCGCCGCAGAGCAGCACCATGGAGCGCTCGTACAGGTCCAGTGTCGAGCGCCGCTCGCCGTCCCGGGTCGTCGCCCACAGGTGCGGGGCGCGCCCGCCGGGCTCGGCGACCGGACGGAAGTCCTCCGGGACCACCGGGCGGCCCGCCTCGCCGCCGAGGAACGCGCCCTCGGGGTAGCGGTAGCCGAGGGCGACCACGAGGACGCCCTTCTGCGGTCCGCCGCCGGCCGGCGGGGCGTACCCGGGGTGGGCGTGCTCGGCGGAACGGGCCGAGGCCCGCTCGCTGGTCGCCACCGCGACCGGGCGGCGCTCGGCCTCGTAGGTCTCCAGCAGCCCGGGACCGGCCCAGCCGTCGACGACCGCCGCGAGCTTCCACGCCAGGTTGTGGGCGTCCTGGATACCGGTGTTGGAGCCGAAGGCGCCGGTCGGGGACATCTCGTGGGCGGAGTCGCCGGCGAGCAGCACCCGGCCGCGGCCGTAGGAGTCCGCGACGCGCTCGGCGGCCCGCCAGGGCGCGCGCCCGGTGATCTCGATCTCCAGGTCGGGCACGCCCACCGCGGTGCGGATGTGGGCGATGAGCCGCTGGTCGGTGAAGTCCTCGATCTTCTCGCCGTGTTCGGGGTGCCAGGGGGCGTGGAAGACCCAGTTCTCCTGGTTGTCGACGGGCAGCAGCACCCCGTCGGCCTCGGGGTTGGTCAGGTAGCAGGCGATGAAGTACCGGTCGCCGACGGCGTCGGCCAGGCGCTTGGCCCGGAACGTGGCGCTGATGTTGGCGAACAGGTCGCCCCGGCCGCTGTGGCCGATGCCCAGCCGCTCGCGGATCGGGCTGCGCGGGCCGTCGGCGGCGACCAGGTAGTCCGCCCGCACCGTGCGGCGCGCGCCGGTCTCCCGGTCCAGCAGCTCCGCGGTGACGCCGCTGCCGTCCTGCTCGAACGAGAGCATCTCGGTGCTGAAGGCGAGGTCGCCGCCCAGCTCGCGGGCGTACGTCAGCAGCACCGGCTCCAGGTCGTTCTGGCTGCACAGGCACCAGCCGCTGGGGCTGATCCCGGCGAGCCGGCCGCCCGGGTCGATCTCGCGGAACAGCCACTCGGCGTTGGCCGAGGTCAGCGACTCGGCCTGGAGGATGCCGTGGTTGTCGGCGAGGACCGAGGCCGCCTGCCGGATCTTCTGCTCGGCGCCCGCGGTGCGGAACACCTCCATGGTCCGCAGGTTGTTGCCGCGGCCGCGGGGGTGGATGGACGTTCCCGGGTGCTTCTCGACGAGAAGGTGCCGGATGCCGAGCCGGCCCAGGAAGACGGAAGTGGAGAGCCCTACGAGGGAGCCTCCAACGATGAGGACCGGGACCCGGTCTTCGGCCTGTGGAGTCATAGCTCCCTTGATGCCCGATAACGGAGCGTATTTACGCCCGTCACCCAATCGGATCACATATCTCGCACCGGTTGGGCCACCACAGCACGATCAATGGACGACGGACCTCGGGGTTGCTCGCTCTCGAAAGAGGTGGAATATGACACCCCTGGCCGAAAAGGTCTCGCAGTCCGCGCTCGATGGCACCCGCCTGCGCGTCGTCCTCATGCTGGATGTCGAGGACGGTGCCGAGCAGCGGTTTCTTGACGCGTATGACCAAATGTGCCGCCATGTCGCCGCCGTGCCCGGGCACGTCAGCGACCAGCTTTGCCAGTCGATCGAGAATCCCTCGCAATGGCTGATCACCAGTGAGTGGGACAGTGCGCTGCACTTCCTCGCATGGGTGGACAGCCCGACCCATCTGGAGATGGTGCAGCCGATGCACGGCTGCGTGAAGGACACCCGCTCGCTGCGCTTCGGCGTGCTGCGGGAGACCCGTACCTCGTACGAGCCGGGTCTCCTGCAGTCGGTGCCGAGGGTCGGCGACGGGCTGAACCGACACGCCATCACCTTCACCGTGAAGCCCGGCAGCGAGTCGGTCGTCGCCGACATCCTCGCCGGCTACACCTCACCGCAGGCGCAGGTCGACGAGACCACGCGGCTGCACCGCACCTCGCTGTTCATGCACGGCAACCGTGTCGTGCGTGCGGTGGAGGTGGAGGGCGACCTGATCCGGGCGCTGCGCCACGTGGCGCGGCAGCCGGAGGTGCAGGAGGTCGAGGAGGCCATCAACCCCTACCTCGAGGCACACCGCGACCTCAGCGACCCCAGTTCCGCACGGGAGTTCTTCGCCCGCGCGGCACTGCCGGCCGTGCACCACGTAGCCAAGGGCGCCGACCGGCCGGAGACCCTGCGCCGGCACGCCCTGTTCTACCCCGCCAAGGACGGCTGCGGGCCCTCCGTCGCCAAGATGCTGGCCGCGCAGGACGAGCAGGCGGTCGAGGACCAGAAGGGCCCGCTCGCGCGGAGCACCGTGTACCTGCGCGAGGACATCGTCGTCCGCCTGATCGACCTGCGCATGCCGGTCGAGGAGGCACCCCTGATCGCGGTCGGGGCCGCCGGCCGGCACAAGGCGAGCGTGCTCGCCCGGCTGCTGGACGTCGGGCCCGACCTGGACGTCTCGAGCGACCTGGGTCTCAAGCGGTTCCTCAACGAGTGCGACATGCGGATGCTCACCGACCGGCGAGCCCCCGCGAACGCGCCCGCGTCCTGAACCACCCCCCACACCCGCCACCGCAACCGGCAGGTACCGGCCGGCCCCGGGTACGCCCCGGGGCCGGCCCGGCCGGAGGAGAGAAGCATGGATGACCTGCTGACGAACGACCGGAGCAACCGGGACGTTCCGTTCACCCCGACGATCGTGAATCTCGGCGACACCGCGCCCAACCGCCGTCGCGGCGGCGACCTGCGGGCGATGCTCACCCCGACCGCGGTCGGCGCCACCAGCGGTTTCATGGGCGTGGCGCTCGTGCAGCCCGGCGAGCGGATCGGTGAGCACTACCACCCGTACTCGGAGGAGTTCGTGTACGTGGAGTGCGGCTCACTGGAGGTCGACCTGGACGGGGAGCCGTGCCCGCTCCGGCCCGAGCAGGGCCTGATGATCCCCCCGTACGTCCGGCACCGGTTCCGCAACGTCGGCAGCACCGAGGCCCGGCTCGTCTTCCACCTCGGCCCGCTCGCCCCGCGCCCCGAACTCGGGCACGTGGACACCGAGGTCACGGAGGGCACCGAGCCCGCCTGGACCGCTGCGGCCGACCAGGGCCGCGATACCCACCAGGGCCCGGCGTCATGACCCGCCGGGTGGCGGTCACCGGGGCAGGTGTCGTCGCCCCCGGCGGTGTCGGGGTCCCCGCGTTCTGGGAGCTGCTGACCGCCGGCCGTACGGCGACCCGCGGGATCACGCTCTTCGACGCGACGGGTTTCCGGTCCCGCATAGCCGCCGAGGTCGACTTCGACCCCGCGGCCTGCGGACTGAGCCCCAAGGACACCGAACGCGCCGACCGGTACGTGCAGTTCGCGCTCGTCGCGGCCGCCGAGGCACTGCGCGACGCCGGACTGGACCTGGACGACGAGGACCCGTGGCGCGTCGGGGTGTCGCTCGGCACCGCCGTCGGCGGCACCACCCGGCTCGAACACGACTACATACGCGTCAGCGCCTCCGGCGCCCGCTGGGACGTCGACCCCGCCAAGGCCGGCGCCCACCTCCACCGGGCGTTCGCACCCAGCGCGCTCGCCTCCGAGATAGCCGAGCGGCACGGCGCCCGCGGGCCCGTGCAGACCGTCTCCACCGGCTGCACCTCGGGCCTGGACGCGGTCGGCTACGCCTTCCACACCATCGAGGAGGGACGCGCCGACATCGTCATCGCCGGCGCCTCGGACTCCCCGATATCCCCGATCACGGTGGCCTGCTTCGACGCCATCAAGGCCACGTCGCCCAACAACGACGACCCGGCCCACGCCTCGCGGCCCTTCGACGCCCGACGCGACGGCTTCGTCATGGGCGAGGGCGGCGCCGTCCTCATCCTGGAGGACCTGGAGCACGCCCGGGCCCGCGGGGCCCGTATCTACTGCGAGATCGGCGGCTACGCCACCTACGGCAACGCCTACCACATGACCGGTCTCACCACCGAGGGCCTGGAGATGTCCGAGGCCATCGACCGCGCCCTGGACCACGCGCGGCTCGACCGCCGGGACGTGGACTACGTCAACGCCCACGGCTCCGGCACCAAGCAGAACGACCGCCACGAGACCGCCGCGGTCAAGCGCTCGCTGGGCGAGCACGCCTACTCCACGCCCATGAGCTCCATCAAGTCCATGGTCGGCCACTCCCTCGGTGCCATTGGCGCGATCGAACTCGCCGCCTGCACCCTCGCCCTCGCCCACGGCGTGGTCCCGCCGACGGCCAACTACGAGACCCCGGACCCCGAGTGCGACCTGGACTACGTCCCGCGCACCGCCCGCGAACTCAAGCTGCGCACCGTGCTGTCCGTCGGCAGCGGTTTCGGTGGCTTCCAGTCCGCGGTGGTCCTCAACCGACCGGAGGGGAGCCAGCGATGAGCACGCAAGCGGTGGTCACCGGCATCGGCGTGGTCGCGCCGAACGGCATCGGTGCCGACGCCTTCTGGAAGGCCACCCAGGAGGGCGTCGCCGTTCTCGACTCGGTCAGCCGCGAGGGCTGCCAGGACCTTCCGCTGCGCGTCGCCGGGGAAGTGCGCGGCTTCGACGTCTCCGCGGTCGTCGAGGAGCGCTACACCGTCCAGACCGACCGGTTCACCCACTTCGCGATGGCCGCGGCCGACCAGGCGGTGGCCGACTCCGGCCTGCGCCCGGACGAGGGCGCCCCGTTCGACATCGGTGTGGTGACCGCGGCCTGCTCCGGCGGCGGCGAGTTCGGCCAGCGCGAACTCCAGCACCTGTGGGGGAAGGGGCCGAGCTTCGTCGGCCCCTACCAGTCCATCGCGTGGTTCTACGCGGCGAGCACCGGCCAGATCTCCATCCGCGGCGGCTTCAAGGGCCCCTGCGGCGTCGTCGCCAGCGACGAGGCCGGCGGCCTGGACGCCATCGCGCACGCCTGCCGCAACATCACCCGCGGCACCGGCACCCGGGCCGTCGTCGTCGGCGCCGCCGAGGCACCGCTGGCGCCGTACTCCGGCGTGTGCCAGCTCGGCTACGAGGAACTCAGCCTCGAGTCCGAGCCCGACCGGGCCTACCTGCCCTTCACCGACCGCGCCCGCGGCTTCGCCCCCGCCGAGGGCGGGGCCATGCTCGTCGTCGAGGACGCCGAGCACGCCGCCCGCCGCGGCGCCGAGGTCCGGGCCGTCATCGCCGGGCACGGCGCCACCTTCACCGGGGCCTCCCAGTGGGAGAGGTCCCGCGAGGGCCTGGCCAGGGCGATCCAGGAAGCCCTCACCGAGGCGCGGTGCGCGCCCGAGGAGATCGACGTCGTCTTCGCCGACGCGCTCGGCACCGTCGAGGCCGACCGGGCCGAGGCGCTGGCGCTCGGCGACGCCCTCGGGCCCTGGGCCGCCCGCGTCCCCGTCACCGCCCCCAAGACCGGTACCGGCCGCGCCTACTGCGGCGCCCCGGTGCTCGACGTGGCCGCCGCCGTGCTCGCCCTGCGGCACGGGGTGGTCCCCCCGACCCCCAACGTGACCGACATCTGCCACGACCTCGATCTGGTCACCGGCCGGCCCCGCCCGGCGGACCTGCGCACCGCGCTGGTCCTCAGCCGCGGCCTCATGGGCTCCAACTCGGCCCTCGTGGTCCGGGCTTGAGGCCCGTCCCGTCCATCCAAGGAGAGTGCTCCATGTCCAAGGAACTCACGTACGGCGAACTCGCCGCTCTGATGAAGTCCAGCGCGGGCATCACCGTGGAACCGACCATGCTGGCCGGTCACCCCGACACGCCCTTCGCCGAGTACGGCCTGGACTCGCTCGGCCTGCTGGGAATCGTCGGCGCCCTGGAGAACGACCGGGGCGTGTCGATCGCCGGCGACGCCGATTCGTGCAAGACCCCCGGCGCCTTCATGGACGTCGTCAACCACTCACTCAAGGCAGGAGTCTGATTCATGCCCGGCCACACCGAGAACGAGATCACCATCCCCGCCCCGCTCGACCTCGTCTGGGACATCACCAACGACGTGGAGGACTGGCCGCAGCTCTTCAGCGAGTACGCCTCCGCGGAGATCGTCGAGCGCGACGGCGACCGGGTCGTCTTCCGCCTGACGATGCACCCCGACGAGAACGGGCAGGTCTGGAGCTGGGTCTCCGAGCGCACCGCGGACCGCGCCTCGCGCACGGTGCGCGCGCACCGGGTCGAGACCGGACCGTTCCAGTACATGGACATCCACTGGTCGTACCAGGACACCCCCGAGGGCGTCCGGATGCGCTGGGTCCAGGACTTCTCCATGAAGCCCGGCGCGCCGCTGGACGACGAGGCGATGACCAACCGCATCAACGAGAACTCCAAGGTCCAGCTGGAGCTGATCCGCGAGCGCATCGTCAAGCGGCACCGGGACGGCGAGGGGCGCGCATGAGCACCTACCGCTCGCTCATCGTGGCCCGGATCAAGCCGGGCGTGGAGGACCAGGTCGCCGGGGTGTTCGCCGACTCGGACCAGGGCGAACTCCCCGGTCTGATCGGGGTCACCGGGCGCAGCCTCTTCCAGTTCGGCGACGTCTACCTCCACCTGGTCGAGGCCGACCGGCCGCCCGGCCCGGAGGTCGCCCGGTACAAGGACCACCCCGCCTTCCGCGACATCAGCGAGCGGCTGTCGTCCTACGTGCTGCCGTACAACCCCGAGACCTGGCGCGAGCCCAAGGACGCCATGGCCCGGGAGTTCTACCGCTGGGAGCGGAGCGGCTGACATGGCCGCCATCGAGCCGGAGTGGGTGCGCTGCGAACGCTGCGAGGCGCTCGTCTACACCAAGCGCTACGCCCGCATGCTGCGCGTCTGCCCGCACTGCGGCGCGCACGGCCGGCTCACCGCCCGTCAGCGGCTGGAGCAGCTGCTGGACCCGGGCTCGCAGGCGCCGCTCGTCCCCGAGGGTGGCGAGCGGCCGCCTGCGCACGACCCCCTGGAGTTCACCGACACCCGGCCCTACGCGCAGCGGCTGCGGGACGCCCGCGAGACCACCGGCCTGGACGAGGCCGTGCTGTGCGTGCGCGGCACGATCGGCGGCCGGCCGGTGATCGCGGCCGTCATGGACTTCCGCTTCCTGGGCGGCAGTCTGGGCCTCGGTGTCGGCGCGCGGATCACCGCCGCCGCCCGGACCGGACTGCGCCATCGCGTCCCCCTGCTGCTGGTCACCGCCTCCGGCGGGGCCCGGATGCAGGAGGGCGCGCTGTCCCTGATGGAGATGGCGGCGACCGCGCAGGCCCTCGCCGAACTCGACGAGGCCGGCGTCCTGGTGCTCTCCGTCGTCACCGACCCCACCTACGGCGGTGTCGCCGCCTCGTACGCCACCCTCGCCGACGTCGTCCTCGCCGAACCCGGCGCCCGCCTCGGCTTCGCCGGGCCCCGGGTCGTGCAGCAGACCACCGGGCGGCAGTTGCCCGAGGGCTTCCAGACCGCCGAGTTCCTGCTCGCGCACGGTCTCGTCGACGACGTCGTGCCGCGTGCCGCCCTGCGCGGCGCGCTCACCCGGCTGCTCGGGATGCGCCCCGGAGCGCCGCACCGGGCGGCCGCGCCCCGCGCGCCGGTGACCGTCGTCCGCGACGTGGACGCCCTGCCCGAACGCGACGCCTGGCAGGCCGTGCGGCTGGCCCGGCACCCCCGCCGGCCGACCGCCGCCGACTACGCGGCGCACCTGCTGGAGGACTTCCACGAACTGCACGGCGACCGGCTCGGTGCCGACTGCCCGGCCGTCATCGGCGGACCCGGCCTGCTCGACGGACACCCGGTCATGCTGATCGGCCACCACAAGGGCGGCCCCACACCCGCCGGCCGCCGCCGGCGGCACTTCGGCATGGCGAGCCCGGCCGGCCACCGCAAGGCCGCCCGCCTGATGCGCACCGCCGCCAAGCTCGGCATGCCGGTGATCACCCTGATCGACACCCCGGGCGCCGACCCCGGGCCGGAGGCCGAGAGCGGCGGCCAGGCACTCGCCATCGCCGAGAACCTGCGGCTGATGTCCCGGCTGCCGGTGCCCGTGGTCGCGGTCGTCACCGGCGAGGGCGGCAGCGGCGGCGCCCTCGCGCTGGGCGTCGCCGACCGCGTGCTGGTCAGCGCCAACGGCATCTACTCCGTCATCAGCCCGGAGGGCTGCGCCGCGATCCTGTGGAAGGACCCGGGGGCCGCGCCCCTGGCCGCGGCCGCGCTGCGGCTGCACGCCCGCGACCTGCTGCGGCTGGGCATCGTGGACGGTGTCGTCCCCGAGCCGCCGGAGGGCGCCCACGCGGACCACGCGGCCGCCGCCGCACACGTCGGCGGCGCGCTCTCGGCCGCCCTGGACGAACTGCGCGCGCTGGAGCCCGAGCGGCTGCTGGCCGAACGCCGCGATCGCTACCACCAGTTCCACCGGCTCTCAGGGTCCCCCGGATTGCACCGTTCCGGACGACTGGAGGAGGAGGCAGCACCATGACGCTCCACGGCGACAACAAGTTGCCCGCCCACGCCGCCGGCGTGGGCCGGAACCTCAACGGATCGGCCCCCACCGCGCAGCCGGCGCACCCGGTGCTCGACGCCGTGTGCCGCAGCGCGACCGAACTGGCCACGTCGGTCCCCACCCCGCCACGGCGCATCCGGCTGCGGCACGGTCAGACCTCGGTCGAGATCGAGTGGCCGGAACCCCGGGACCACGAGCGGCCCGAGGAGGCCGGCCCGGCGCCGCGGATCACCGCGGAGGAGCCCCCGCGGGAGTCCGCGGCGCGGCCCGAGGAGCCCGGCGAGCCGGTGGCCGGGGTCCCGCACCACATCTGCGCCCCCACCGTGGGCACCTTCTACCGCGCCCAGGAACCCGGCGGCGCGCCCTACGTCCGGGTCGGCGACCTCGTCGCCCCCGGTCAGCCGGTGGGCGTCCTGGAGGTCATGAAGATGCTCAGCACCGTCGAGTCGGACGTTGCCGGCCGGGTCGTCGAGATCGTCGTCGGGGACGCGCAGCCCGTGGAGTTCGACCAGCCGCTCATCGCCGTGGAGCCGGCCGCGGACCCCGGAGGGGATTGACATCCTCCCCGCCCTAAAACTGAAGGGCGGGGATTCCTGGCTCACGTGGGCTGGGGACCAGCGGTCCGTCAGCGCTTACACGATCGGCACCAGCCGGGTTGAGACCAGCCCGGACCAGCATCACGCGGGCGGAGTTCTTGTCCCTGGACGAGACGGCTCCGCACGGGGTGCAGGTGTAGGTACGTTCCGAAAGAGGAAGTGCGTGCTTGGTTCTCGCTCCGCACTGCGCGCAGTCCATGGTGGTGTGCGCGGGATGCACCAGGCGGACGTCCCGCCCGTGCTTGCGGCCCATCTCGACCAGAGCCGCCTTCGTGGCCCCGATCGCGGCGTCCGCCGCCTTACGGGCCATGCTGGACTTCGCCAGGAACTTCGGCTGGAAGTCCTCGACCGCGATGACGTCGTGGTCACGGACGACCTGCTTGGCCCACTTGCGGCCCGTGTCCTGCCGCTGCCGGGCGATCTTCTTCGACACCTTCGCCGCGGCCCGGCGAGCCCTGCGGTAGCCGGCGGTGTCCGGCGTGTTCTTCGGGGTGCGGCGGCGGGCCATCATCTTCTGGTAGCGGGCGAGCTTCGCCGCGGCACTCTTGCCGTGCTGGGCGTGGGGCAGGTCGTGGAGGTCGCTGGTCGTCGTGGCGGTTTCGCGGACGCCCCAGTCGATACCGATCACCGCTCCCGTCGGAGGCAGCGGCTCAAGGGCAGTGGTCACGACGAAACTGGCGTACCAGTGGCCGAGGCTGTCCCGGTGGACGCGTACCGACGTGGGGTCGGCGGGCAGGGCGCGGGACCAGACCACCGTCAGGGCAATGTCCCCGGCCAGGTGCAGGCGCCCGTCCTTGAGCCGAAACCCGCGCCGGGTGTAGTTCAGCGTCGGGGCGGCCTCGCGTTTGCGTTTGATGCGGGGCATCCCGGCCCGCTGTCGCATCGGCAGCCGCGCCGTGATGTCCTTCAACGCCTTGGCGCGGGCCTTGCCGAAGTCCCGGATGGTCTGCTGCTGCGGCACCGAGCTGCCGTCCCGCAGCCACGCCATCGACCGCCGGGCCTGGGTCAGCATTTTGTCCAGTTGTGCGGGGCCGCAGGTGGTCTTCTGCCCGGTGGTCCGGTTCAGGGCGTGGATCTTGCGGGACACGGCCACGCACTCGTTCCACACCCACCGGCACCGCGCCCACTCCGCCTCCAGACCGGCGCGCGCGGTGGACGACACCCGCAGCCGGAAGGCGTACCGGGCATACCCGGCCCCCTCCTCGACCGTCGCTGTCGCCGTCATGCCCTGGAAGCTAACAGCATCCACTGACAACGAAAGAGAGTGCAGGTCAGAACAGATGCGCAAACTACTCCGCCGCTTCGCGGCTGCGGCCCGAGGCCCCATTCCTCCCCGGCCTGAAGGCCGGGGCCTCCTGGGAGAAATCAGGTGAACGCCATGTTCTCCACCGTACTGGTGGCCAACCGCGGCGAGGTCGCGCTGCGGGTCGCCCGCGCCTGCCGCGAACTCGGCCTGCGGACCGTCGCGGTGTACTCCACCGCGGACCGGGACTCGGCCGTCGTCCGCTTCGCCGACGAGGCCGTGCACATCGGGCCGCCCCCCGCGCGGTCCAGCTACCTCGACATCCCCGCGGTCATCGAGGCCGCGCGCCGCACCGGCGCCCAGGCCGTCCACCCCGGCTACGGCTTCCTGTCCGAGGACCCGGACTTCGCGGAGGTCTGCGAGGCCAACGGGCTGACCTTCATCGGCCCCTCGCCGCAGGTGCTCGCGCGGCTCGGCGACAAGGCCGCCTGCCGCGCCCTGATGGCCGAGGCGGGCCTGCCCGTGCTGCCCGGCAGCCCCGGGCCGCTGGACGGTCCGGCCGAGGCGAAGGAGGCCGCGCAGCAGGCCGGTTACCCGGTGATCCTCAAGGCCGTCGCGGGCGGCGGCGGGCGCGGCATGGCCGTCGTCGCCGAACCGGACCTTCTGCTGGACGCCTTCCGCGAGACCAGGGCGCACGCCCGCGCCGTCTTCGGCGACGACCGGCTCTACCTGGAGCGGTACATCGACGGCGCCCGCCACGTCGAGGTGCAGGTCGTGTGCGACCGGCACGGCGCGGTGGTGCACCTGGGCGAACGCGACTGCTCCGTGCAGCGCCACCACCAGAAACTCGTCGAGGAGACCCCCGCCCCCGACCTGCCGGCCCGGCTGCGCGGCGCCATGTGCGACGCCGCCGTGCGCGGCGCGATGGCGGTGGGCTACGAGGGCGTCGGCACCTTCGAGTTCGTCCTGACCCCGGAGCGCGACTTCTACCTGCTGGAGGTCAACTGCCGCCTCCAGGTGGAGCACCCGGTCACCGAGATGGTCACCGGCGTCGACCTGGTGCGCGAGCAGCTGCTGATCGCCGCGGGACACCCGTTGACGCTCCGTCAGGAAGACATCGTGCCGCGCGGGGTGGCCGTGGAGTGCCGTGTCAACGCCGAGGACCCGGCGCGCGGCTTCGCCCCCACCCCCGGGCTGCTCACCGAGTTCGTGCCGCCCGGCGGCCCCTTCGTCCGGGTGGACACGCACGCCTACCCGGGCTGGCGGATCGGCCCGGACTACGACTCGCTGCTGGCCAAGGCCGTCGTCTGGGCACCGGACCGGGAACGGGCGCTGGCCCGCATGGACCGCGTCCTGGAGGAACTGCGCGTCCGCGGCGAGGGCGTGTGCACCACGGCGGGCTTCCTGCGCGCGGTGCTGGCCCGCCCGGAGTTCCGGGCGGGCCGTCACACCACGTCGCTGGTCGGGGAGATGACCGGCTGAGCCGGGTTCACCCCCGGCCGATGGTGCTGTGGATGGCGTGCAGGAACGGGTTGACCGGGGTGACCTCGCCGACGGCGAGGCCCGCCTCGGTCATCAGCCCGGTCAGGCTGTCGCGGGTGTGCTTCTGCCCGCCGACGTTCATCAGCAGCATCAGGTCCATCGCGGTGGTGAACCGCATGGACGTCGTGTCGTCCACCAGGTTCTCGATGACGACCACCCGGGCACCGGGGTGGCCCGCGGCCACGACGTTGCGCAGCGTGCGGCGGGTGCTCTCGTCGTCCCACTCCAGGATGTTTTTGATGATGTACATGTCGGCGGTCACCGGGATCTCCACCCGGCAGTCGCCCGGCAGCAGCCGCGCACGGGAGGCGAGTTCGCCGCCCTGGCGCAGCCGCGGGTCGGCGCCCGCGACGACCTTGGGCAGGTCGAGCAGGGAGCCCTGCACCTCGGGGTGCTTCTCCAGCAGCGCGGCCAGCACGTGGCCCTGGCCGCCGCCGATGTCGGCGACCGAGGAGATCCCCGTCAGGTCCAGCAGATCGGCGATGTCCTGCGCGGACTGGCGGCTGGAGTGCGTCATCGCCCGGTCGAAGACCTTGGCGCTGTCCTGCGCGTCGTCGTGCAGGTAGTCGAAGAACTCCTTGCCGTAGATGTCGGGGAAGATGTTGCGGCCGTGCCGCACGGCCTCGTCGAGCCGCGGCCATGCCTCCCACGTCCACGGCTCGGTGCACCACAGGGCGATGTAGTGCAGGCTGTTGGGGGTGTCCTTGCGCAGCATCCGCGACATGTCGGTGTGCGCGAAGCGGCCGTCGGACCGCTCCTCGAACACTCCGTAGGAGGACAGCGCGCGCATCAGCCGGCGCAGCGGGCGCGGCTCCGCGCCCACGACGGCCGCGAGCTCCTCGCTGGTCGCCGGCTGGTCGCCGAGCGCGTCGGCGACACCGAGCCGGGCCGCGGCCCGGACGGCGGCGGCGCAGGCCGCGCCGAAGACGAGCTCGCGCAGGCGCATCGCGCCCTGTGCGGGGGAGGCGGTGGGGGTGGTCTCGGTCAGACTCATCGTCAGCACAGGCCCTTCGGCTGGGAGACGCGGCAGGTGCTGCCGCTGAACACGTTGTCCTTGCCCTGGTCCTCGGCGGCCAGGTCGGCGGGGCTGTTGCCCATGGCGGTGTTGTCGCGTACGGAGTTGCCGGTGTTGGGGGCGCCCACCACGCTGCGGAAGAGCACGATGCCGCCGGACATCGGCGAGGTCCCGATGTTCTCCACGACCCTGTTGTGGAGCACCTGGGTCTGCTCGGCGCCGGTCAGCACGATGCCGGCGCCCTGGATGAAGGGCAGCCGGGCGGTGGCCGGGCAGTACTTGTTGTTGGCCGCCACCAGGTTGCGGGAGACGGTGAGCGACCCGGCCCGCGGCACGCCCTCGTCGCCGACGACGAAGACGCCGCCGCAGTTGGCGGTGATGTCGTTGTACTCGACGTCCACGGTCCGCACCCGGCGCAGCACGAGGCCGATCCGGTTGCCGGACAGCTCGTTGTCGGCGATCAGGGTGTGCTTGGTGTCCAGGGCCCCGCCCTCGGCGTCCACCGCGTTGGCCAGGAAGATCCCCGACTCGCCGTTGTTCTCCGCGACGTTGTCGCGGAACACGGCACGCACCGACCGCTGCTGGCTGATGCCCTGCTGCCCGTTGGCGCGCGCGACGACCCGGGTCACGTCCATGCGGTCGGTCCAGGTGGCGTCGACCCCGTTCTTCCGGAACCCGGAGACCGTCAGCGACCGCAACCGCACATAGGTCAGCGGGCTCTGCTCCGTACCGGTGACGCAGATCCCGTGACCGGCCGCGGCGCAGGCGTTCTCCGTCCCCTTGTCGCTCGGGGTGATCACGGTCTCGCGTCCGGCGCCCAGCAGGGTCAGCCGGGGCTTGGTGATGTTGACGCTGCCCGGGTAGGTCCCGGGCGCGATCTCGATGACGTCGCCCGGGTGGGCGCGGTCGACCGCCGCCTGGATGGACTCCCCGGGCCGCACCAGGAGCGGTGCGTCCGCGGCCTCGACCCCGGGGACGTTGCACAGCCCCACGACGGCCGCGGCCGTGGCGGCCGCGGCCGCGAGGGACCGACGAAGTGTCATGACTGCCGCACCTGCCTTCCTGGCGGCCTCCGCAGCCACCCGGAAAAGTACGTTATGAGCTGTTATGACCTCCTGCCACTCCGTCAGGCCATCAGGGGCCCACAGCAACGGCCCCTGAGCACACCCCCCACCGGGAATCAGGCGCGCACCAACGTCCGCCTGAGCACGGTGCCCTCTCCACCCACCCACCGGGGATCAGGCGCGAGAGCTCACGGAGGGGCGGGGTCGTAGGGGTGGCGTTCTGGACTGTGGAGCATATTTGGGTGCACGACCGGGAGCGATCAATGGCAAGCACCTGAGGCACCTAAATGTGCTGTCCGGAATGGCAGCCCCGGAGGCCCCGAACCCGGCCCACCCCGCACGCGCGTCGGGGCGCCCAGACCTTGCCGGGATGGGGGCACCCCCGGCCGAAGGTTGGGGGAGGGCGGGAGGGCGGGGAAAAAACCCGGTACAAGGGGCGCAGCCCCACATGTGGCCAGGGTCACCTGAACCCCCCGCCCTCCCCGTCTCGTGTCCGCGCTGAGGGATCTGCGACACGGATCGGGAGAGGACGGAGTGAGTGGATGGCGGCATTGTGGTCGCGCACTCGTCAGAGCAAGGGCACGAGTGACGAGGCGCTCATACGGGCGCTCTACGAGGAACACGGCAAAGCCCTGCTCGCGTATGCGACCCGGCTCACCGGCGATCGCGCCGCGGCCGAGGACGTCGTCCAGGAGACCCTGATCCGCGCGTGGCGGCACCCGGACGCGCTGGTCAACGGGAAGGGTTCGGTGCGGGGCTGGCTGCTGACGGTGGCCCGCAACATCATCACGGACCGGTACCGGGCCAAGGCCGCCCGGCCGCAGGAGGTGGCCGAGTCCCCGGCCACGCCGCCCGTCGAGCGCGACCACGCCGACGCCGTGGTCGACTCCATGGTCGTGATGGAGGCCCTTGAGCGCCTCTCGCCGGACCACCGGGACGTGCTGTACCAGATCTACTTCCGGGGGCAGAGCGTCGCCGAGGCGGCGGAGACCCTCGGGATACCGCCGGGAACGGTCAAGTCCCGGTCCCACTACGCCCTCAAGGCGCTGCGGGAGTTCTACACCAAGAAGCCGGTCGCGCTGCGGGAGGTGGCGGCATGAGCACGGAAGAGCAGCACGACGGCGGGACGCTCACCGCCTACGTCCTCGGCGCACTCGACGCCGAGGAGGTGCGTGCCGTAGAGGAGCACATCGCCACCTGCGGCCGCTGCCGGGCCGAAGTCGACGAGCTCCGCGAGATGGAGCGCGCACTCGGTGAGGTCCCGCCGGAGATCTTCCTGGACGGCCCGCCGGAGGACGGCGCCCTGCTGCTGCAGCGCACGCTGCGGGAGGTGCGCTCAGAGCGCACGGGGGTGCAGCGGCGCCGGTGGACCGCGGCCGGAGCCGCGGCGGCCGCCGCGGCGGCGGTCCTGATCCTCGGCGGTGTCGTGATCGGGCAGAACGCCGGTACGGCCGACGTCGCCGGGCCTCCGGGGGCCAGCGCGCAGCCCGGCGCCAAGGTCGCGTCGGCCACCGACCCGGCCACCAAGGCCCGGATGACCGTTCGGGTCACCCCGGCCAGTGCCTGGGTCCGGCTCAACGCGTCGGTCAGCGGGATCCCGGCGGGGGAGCGCTGCCGGCTGGTGGTGGTCGGCAAGGACGGCCACCGGGAGGTCGCGGGCAGTTGGGTCGTCCCCAAGGCCGGCGAGGAGCACGGTGTGAGCCTCGACGGTTCGGCCGCGGTGGCCGCGGACGACATCTCCGAGGTCGTCGTCGAGAACGCGGCCGGCAAGGAGTACGTGACCGCCAGGGTCTGATCCCCCGCCCGGACCGCCGCCCGCCCGTCCCGTTGGTCACCGGGACGGGCGGGCGGCGGGCATTGCGCGACAGCGCACAGCTCACGGGTGCGGCAGCGCGTGCGGGTTCATCGAGCGCAGCATGCGGCGAAGATCCGCCTTGAGCTGCGCCCCCTCGTCCTCCGTGAAGGGGGCCAGCGCCTCCTGCTCGCACGGCTGCAGCGCCTCGGTGGCCTGTCCGGCCAGGGTCTCGCCGGCCGGGGTGACGCTGATCTCGATGATCCGCCCGTGCGTCGGATGCGCGTGCCGTCCGACGAGCCCCCGGTCGGCCAGGCCTTGCACCGCGACCCCCATGGACTGCGCGGTCACTCCGCAGCGGCGCGCGAGTTCGGCGCCCGACAGGGGTCCCTCCATGGTCAGCCGGACCAGGGCGCTGTACTGCGTCTGCGTCAGGCCGAACGGGCGCAGGGCCTGCTCCAGCAGCTGCACGTACGCCTGCGAGAGCTGCCAGATCAGATAGCCGACGCGCTCACCCGGGTCGCCGACGGGCATACCGGACCGTCCTTCCACGTTGTTGTCTGTTAACTTATATCAGTCAGCTTATATTCTTGGAGGAAGGCCGCCGTGTCCGACACCGCCTTCATGCGCGACGCTCACCCCCTGGCGGAGGAGGGCGCCCCGCAGCAACGCCACCGGCACCGGCACGTTCCCGGACCGCAGACCGACGCTCCGCCCGCCCGCCCCGGGATGACCGGCGCGCACGCGGTGATCAAGCCCGTCCTCACGGTACTGGTCATCGGTCTCGCCTTCGTCAGCGTGTTCCTCGCCGCCTTCCACACCCCCACCGCGCACCGGCTGCCGGTCGCGGTGGCCGCCTCGGACCACTCGGCGGCGCTGTTCGACGTACGGCTCCAGCGCATCGCGCCCGAGGCGTTCCAGATCGACCGCTACCCCGACGAGGCGTCCGCCCGGCGGGCCGTCGAACACCGGCAGGCGTACGCGGCGTACCTCTCGGACGGGGGCAAGCCCCGGGTGCTCTACGCCGGGGCCAACGGGCCGGCGGTCTCCGCGCTGGTGGCCCCGCTGGCGGCGGTGCCGCACGGCGACGGGAGGAAGATCCCGGTGGTCGACATCCTGCCGCTGTCGAGCGGCGACAGCAGGGGGCTGTCGGTCTTCTACGCCTCGTTCGGGCTGGTCCTGGCCGGCTTCCTGTTCGGGCAGATGACCTACCAGGTCGCGCCGCGGCTCTCGTTCGGCCAGCGCATCCTCAGCCTCGCGCTGTTCGCCGTCCTCGGCGGCCTGGCCACCGCGCTGATCGCGTGCACCGCCTTCGACGCGATCCCGGGCTCCTTCCTGGGCATCATGGGGATCATCACGCTCATGGCCGGCGCCGTCGCCGCGGCCACCGTCATGCTGATCCGGATCTTCGGCGCGGTCGGCGTCCTCCTCGGCTCCATCTTCATGCTCGTCATGGGCAACGCCACCAGCGGCGGCGTCCTCCCGCCGGGCTTCCTCCCGGGCTGGCTGGAACCGCTCGCCTCCGTGATGCCGGCCGGGGTCGGCGTCCGCGCGCTCGACGGGCTCGCGTACTTCCACCACGACGGCCTCACCCGCGGGATCGTGATCCTCCTCGCGTGGATCGCCGTCTGCGTCGGGGCGGTGTACCTGCTCGACCGCATCGCGGCCTCGACGGGCATCGTGCACGCGGCGCACCGCTGACGGCCTGCTCCCTGCGGCGTACGCGGCCGGCCTCCGGACGGAGGACGACCGGCCGCGACCCGCCCGGCAGGCTGGGGCCATGGCGACCACCACCCTCGGCGCGAGAACCGCCTCGCGCGCCCTCCTCCCGGCCGAGCGCGTGGCGTACGCGACCGGCGCGCTCCTGGTCCTGTCGGGCCTGTTCCACCTGGCCGTCCAGGCCGTCGACGGGGGCCCCTGGAACGGGCCAGTGTCCTGGCGCAAGCCGTTCACCTTCGGCGTCTCCTTCGGGCTGACCCTGATCGCGGTCGCCTGGGTCACCTCGTACCTGCGGACCGGGGAGCGCCGACGGGCGGTCCTGCTCGCGGTGTTCACGGCCGACTGCGTCGTCGAGGTCGCGGGCATCACGCTCCAGGCCTGGCGGCGGGTGCCCTCGCACCTCGACATGGAGACCGGCTTCGACACCGCGGTCTCCATGACGCTGGCGGTCGGCGGCGGCGTCCTGGTCGTCGTGCTGGGTGCCTTCGCCGTCACGGCCTTCCGGCGGCGTCCCGACGGGCCCGCGGGCATGGCCCTCGCCCTGCGCGCGGGTTTCGCGATCCTGCTGGTGGGCCTCGCCTCCGGTGCCGCGATGATCGCCCGCGGTGTGTACCTCACCCGTACCGGCCACCAGGAGGCCGCCTACCACTCCACGGCGGCGCTGAAGCCCCTGCACGCCGTGAGCCTGCACGCCGTGCTCGTCCTGCCCGCGCTGGCCCGGCTGCTGTCGCGCACCGGGTGGAGCGAGGCGGCCCGGACCCGGCTGGTGCTGCTGGCGACCGCCGTCTACGGAGCGGCGGTGGTCTGCGCCGGAGTGCTCGCGATCACCTGACGTATCGTCAGGCAGAGTCGCGCAGCAGCAATTCGGCCCGGACGACGAGCTCCTCGGCGTCCAGCGGCTCGCTGCCCGACAGCAGCCGGGCGGCCTGGTCGATGGCGAGCGCGCCCAGCCGCCGGGTGTCCAGGGCGAGGCTGGACAGCGCGGGCTCGACGAGCGTGCCGAGCTGAAGGCCGTCGAAGCCGATCACGGCGAAGTCGCCCGGGACCTCGCGGCCCGTGCGGCGTGCTTCGCGCAGCGCGCCCATGGCGATGATGTCGTTGAAGGTGAGGACCGCGGTCACGTCGGGGTGGCGGCCGAGCAGCGCCCGCAGCGCCGCGGCACCGCCCTCGGCGGACTGCGCGGCGCCGGTCACCGCGTCCGCGCCGAGCCCGTGGGCCGCCGCCGCGGCCTCGAACCACGCGCGGCGGACGCTGGGTTCGGCGCGGCCGTCGTGGTCGAGCATGCCGATGCGGCGGTGGCCCCCGGCGACCAGGTGCGCGACCGCGGCGTGGAAGCCGGCCTCGCCGTCGACCCGGATCGAGCTGAACCGCGCGGTGTGGTGCTCACGGCCTATGAGCACCACCGGCATGCCCCGGGTGAAGTGCTCGATCTCGCTCTCCGGGCTGTTGAAGTAGCCCACGACCGCGTCCACTTGGGAGCAGATCACCTGGAGCGTGCCCAGCTCCTCCGTGGCGCGGTCGCCGGTGTCGTACACCACGACGTGCCAGCCGCGGGCGCGTGCGGCCTCCAGCGCGGCGGCGGCGACCTCGGTGAAGAACGGGTTGAGCAGGTCGGGGATCACCAGCCCGATGGTGGTGGTGTCCTGCCGGACCAGACCGCGGGCGAACCGGCTGGGCCGGTAGCCCAGTTCGCGCGCGGCGTCGAGCACGCGCTGCTTGGTCAGGCCGTCGATCTCGTCCTTGTCGTTCAGCGCCCGCGACACGGTCTGCCGCGACACCCCGGCGGACCGGGCGACGTCATGGATCGTGATCCTCCGCGGCTCCGTCCCCGACGACGACACCATCGCGTACCTCCCACTGCCCACGGGCGCCGATCCGCCCGAGGGGCCGAGTATGCCCCCGCGGGGCACGACGGCGCGAGACCGGGCCCGGCCATGCGCCGGCGGAAGGCCCGCGGTCCGCCCCTGCCCCCGTCAGGCCGTGCCCGCCACCGCCTGCGCCACCGCGTCGCGGACCTGGCAGTAATAGGCCGCCGGACCCGGGCGGTAACGCCACGGCAGGGCATGGACATAACCGTCGACCAGCCTGAACTGCTCCAGGGCCGCCTCGTTCCGGTCCTGGAGGTGCAGGTAGAAGGCGAGCAGATGGCGCAGTTCGGCCAGGCGCGGGTGCGCCGGGTCGGCAGCGGCCACGTCCACGAGGGCCGCTTCGACCCGGGCCCGCATCTCGGGCGTGTTGTCGGCGGCGACGTCCTCCGACTCGTCGTGCTCGAAATGCGCGATGAGCGGCAGCGCCGTCAGCAGGCTCCCCACGGGGGCGTCCTTGGCCACCCGCTCGGCGAACTCGGACGCCAGCCGCTCCGAACCCCGCCACTTCGCGCACCAGTACTGCAGGGCCGAGAAGGCCGCCTCGTAGTGGTGCGGGGCCCGGGCGGTGATCTCCTCCCACAGCCTGTCCATCTCGGCGTTGGGGTAGCCGAGCCCGAGCGCGATCCAGATCTCCGTGATGTACGGCGTCGGATCGTCGGGGTTCAGGGCGGCGGCGCGCTCCGTCTCCGCGCGGGCGCTCCCCAGCATCCGGTGGAAGCGGTCGAACTGCTCCCGCGTCGTGTACTGGCTCCGCTTCGCCCCCCGCAGCTTCCAGGCGAGGACGACCGTGCTGCGCGCCCGGACCACGGCCGCGTCCGGGTCGTCGGCCCGCTCGGACTCCCAGGCCAGCAGCCACTCGTCGTCCTCGGCGGCCTTCTCGGCGAGCAGGTACGCGATCGCGGACCTGCGCTCCCAGTCCCGGCCGACGGCGCGCAGCAGACCGGCGGCGGGCCGCCAGTCCCCGTCGCGCACGGCCGTGAGGGCGGCGGACCACTCCTCGGGCAGGGCCGCCGCGTACTCGGTGTTCTGCCGCTCGACGGGCAGCAGCCCCAGCCCCCGTGCCGTCTCCGCGGCCTTCGCGGCCTCCGCGGTCTGGGTCTCCTCGTCGTCGGGGCTCCACGAGAAGAACGTCTTGAGGAACACCACGGCCAGCCATGCCCCGAAGAGCACCGTGGGAACGGCCAGGGCCACCAGGATCCAGAGCAGGACGGTCATGAGGAGCGCGATTCCGTTCGTGGGAAGGACTGCGGGGGGCGGAAAGCCGGATGCCGGGTGGAACGGGCGCCGCTCACGCCGGCGCCGGCAGCTCCGGGGCGATCAGCGCCCGCAGCGGACCGGTGTCGGGGTGGTCGGCGAGCGCGGCGGCGACGGCGGCGTCCAGCGCCGCCTCGGGACCGTCCCCCGTCGCCTGTGCGGCGAGCGAGCCGGGCAGCCGGGCCGCGGCGGGACGGGACCAGGAGAACTCCCACCGGAGCAGCGAGCGGGCACTGAACTCGGCCAGCACCATCGTCCTCAACCCGTCGGTCAGCGACGGCCGGACGAACGCGCGGAACGCACGGCCCTTCGCCGCCGCGGCCTCCTCGGACATCGGCAGTCGCTCGGCGAGCCGCCACAGCCTGTTGTCGTCGATCACGTCCAGCAGCGCGGGCAGCGTCGCGGGACTCCCCGTGTACTGGGCCAGCGCACGGTGCAGCGGGGTGTGCGCCGACGACAGCGCGTCGGCCATGGCGGCGTCCAGCAGTTCCGGCCACCCCGCGGCGCGTTCGAAGGCCAGGATCTCGGTCCTCAGGACCGCGTCCTCCAGCGCGGCCCAGGTGCGCGCGGGGTCGGTGAGCACCGCCGGTGACGTGCCGTGCCCGCCCGCGGCGCCGCGGCCGTCCGCGGGCAGCGCCTCGATCCGGCGCACCCGCTCGGCGATCGGCGGGTGCGAGTCGTCCGGCGAGACGGGTGCCGACGGGAGCTGCGCGCGCAACGCCGCCAGGTTGTCCGCACGGGCCGCGAGCAGCTCGGCGAAGCCGCCGAAGAACGCGCCGCGCGGCGGCAGCAGTCGTACCGGCAGCCCCAAGGTGGCGTAGGAGTCCAGGTAGAACTCGTAGGAGGCGGCGACGGCCGGGATCTCGCGCAGCGCCGAGGCGGTCGCGTCGCGGCCGGCGACGCGGGCGGCGGCGAGGTCCGCCGCGAACTCCTGGGAGCGGGCGGTGGACTGGGAGGCCCGCAGGCAGAGCCTTCCGTACCAGGTGAAGATGGCGGCCAGCATCCGGTGGAGCAGGCCGGTGCCCCGGGTGTCGACCGGACCGGCCTTCTTGCCCTTGGCGACCCGCTTGGCCGCGGCCTGCTCCTGGCGGGCGCGTTCGGCGGCGACCTTGCTGTCCGCGCGGGCGTGGAACTGCTCCACGACGCGGCCGATCTGTACCCGGCCCCGCACCACGAGCGCCGACAGCCGGGTGTCGCCGCCGGCGAAGTGGCCGTACTCGTGGACCAGCACGGCCCGCAACTGCGCCTCGGTCAGGCCGATGAGCAGCGGTACGCCGAGATCGAGACGGCGCGGACCGGGGATCAGGCCGAGCAGGCGAGGCCGCTCGCTCACCGCCGCGTTGACGTCGTCGGTGAGCAGGATGCGGTCCGGGACGCGGGTGCCGCTCGCGTGCGCGAGCTCCCGCACGAGCGCCCACAGCCGGGGCTCGTCCTGCTCCGTCGCCTCGATGCCGGGCGGATCCTCGCCTCTGGGCGAGCGCAGCATGGACATCCCGCGTACCAGGGGGACGGCGAGCAGCGCGGAGACGGCCACGATCTTCACGGCCAGCAGGCCGTGCACCTCCGTGAGCAGGAGGGCATCGAGGCCGATCAGCAGGGCGAGCAGGACGACGCTCAGCAGATAGAAGCCGCAGAGCAGGATGAGGGCGCGCAGCGCGCGCAGGGTCATACCCATCGGCAGGTTCCCCACAGGGCACGGAGACAGGACATGGCGGACACCCCGGGACGGACGCCGCCGGGTGAGCGCGTGTGGGGGAGCCGGGGAGGGCCCTCGGCAAAGCGCAGGCAAAGCCGGGGCACACGGAGTATGCCGCACCGCAGGTCAGCAAGGCAATCCTGGTGCCGAGGGGGCCGGGGTGCCGGATGAGGGCGTATCAGGCGGGTCGGTGCGGCTACCCTCTGACGCATCGTCGGCCGGGTTCTTCGGCGGGGGACGGGACCTGACGGCCGCCCGGCGCGGCGGCGTTGCCTGCGCGGCGCCCGGTACGCACGGACTGTACGCATTCCCTTTGCCCGCCGTACGCCTTCCCCGTGTCTGATGGCGGGCGGTCGTGAACGCGGCGGGTCGCTCCCGTGCGTCCACTGCCGTCTCGCTCTGGGTTGCACGCCCGGTATTCGGGTCGACAACGTTGTCTTCTGAATAAGGCCGGACCGAGCGTGCGTATTGCGACGCTGGAGAGGTTACGTGCCCATCAGATCCCATCC
This sequence comes from Streptomyces sp. NPDC088732, assembly GCF_044751205.1. NCBI lineage: Bacteria > Bacillati > Actinomycetota > Actinomycetes > Kitasatosporales > Streptomycetaceae > Streptomyces > Streptomyces sp. NPDC088732. The sequence goes on along the minus strand of NZ_JBIVLI010000007.1, from coordinate 68,756 downwards.
CCCCTTGCCCCGGGTGTCCCTTCCGGGGACCGCCCGCCGAGGCCGCCGGCCATTGCGCGCGGCGGTCGCCGCGCTGCTCTCCGGGGCGCTCGGCCTCGCCGCCCTGGCGGGTGCCGGTGCGGCCGCCGCGAACACGTCCCCGGGGTCCACGGGTTCCTCGGGGATCCCCGCCGGCAAGGACTACGCCGCGCTCGTCGACCCGTTCGTGTCGACCGCGGGTGACGACGGCAACGACCTGCCGGGCGCCGAGGCGCCGCACAGTCTGGCCAAGGTCAACCCGCTGACCACGCCGAACCGCAACCACACCGGGTACGACTACAACGAGGACCACATCGCCGGTTTCACCGCGACGAACCTCGACGGTGTCGGCGGCTCGGGCGGCGGCGGCGACCTGCTCGTCGTCCCGACCTCCGTGCAGTACGACAGCCGCCCCGCCGCCGGTACGTACGCCCACGCGTACAGCCACGACGACGAGAGCGCGGCGCCCGGCTCCTACCAGGTGGGCCTCGGGGCCATCTCCGGAACCGCCTCGTCGGTGCAGCAGGACCCCGGCACCATCAAGGCCGAGATGACGGCGACGACGCGCACGGCGCTGGAGCGGTACAGCTTCCCCGCCGGGTCGAACCCGGAGCTGGTCCTCGACCTCGCGAACAACTACACCAGCCGCACCCGTTCGACGATGAAGGCGACGACGCTCCCCGACGGGACCACCTCGATCGCCGGCCTCATCGCGGGCTCGTTCAACGGCGCCTCGTACAAGCTGTACTACAACGCCACCACGAACGTCCCCGTGACCTCCCTGAAGAGCTGGGGCAACGACGGCAAGCTGAGCGACGCGACCACGCAGGACGGGACCGACACCGGCGCCGTCCTCGGGTTCGACAAGGCCGCCGGCGGCAACATCGAACTGCGCATCACGCTGTCGCCGATCAGCGCCGAACAGGCCGCCGTCGACCAGCACAACGAGGTGGGCGGTCTCACCTTCGACCAGGCCCGCGCGCGGACCAAGGCGGAGTGGAACAGCGCGCTCGGCGCCGTCGACGTGCGCGCCACGGCGAAGTCCGACCCCGCGTCGACGCTCACCAAGGAGTTCTACACGCACCTGTACCGCATGTACGCGGCTCCGGTGAACGCCACCAGCACCAGCGGCACGTACCGCGGCGCCGACGGCGCGGTGCACCAGGCCAACGGCTTCACGTACTACGACGGCTGGTCCACCTGGGACGACTTCCGCAAGTACTCCGTCGAGGCGTACATCGACCCGGCCACCTACCGGGACATGATCCAGTCGCTGGTCGAGCTCTTCGCCGACCAGCGCGCCTCCGGCAAGAGCCTCGGCAGCCTGACCCACTCGGTCCCGACCGTGCGCTGGGAGCGCTCGGCCGTGCTGGTCGCCGACGCGCTGTCGAAGGGCTACAAGAACTTCGACCGGCTGGACGAGGCGTACCCGGCGCTGCTGTCGTACAGCGGCTACTACACGGGGGCGCAGCTGCGGCAGGGATACGTCACCGGTGACCCCGGTACGACGGTCCAGCGCGGCTACGACCAGTGGGCGCTGTCCGTCATCGCCGACGCGCTCGGCAAGACGGACGACGCGAAGAAGCTGCGCGCCCAGTCGACCATGGCGATCGACAACCTCGTGAAGTCCGGCGCCTGGACGGCGGCCGACGGCACCAAGGTCGGTCTGCTCACGCCGCGCGCCGCGAACGGCGACTGGCAGAGCGCCGACTACGAGAAGTTCGAGGCGGCCGGCCTCTACCAGGGCACGCTCTGGCAGTACCACTGGTACGACGCGTACGACATGGGCGGCCTCATCGAGGCCATGGGCGGCCCGAAGGCCGGCAAGGCCGCGGTCGAGCACATGTTCGGCGAGGACTCGACCGTCGATGACGGCTCGACCATGCTGCACTCCAACGCCAACGAGATCGACCTCCAGGCCCCGTACCTCTTCAACTACGTCGGCGAGCCGAGCCTGACGCAGAAGTGGGTCCGCGCCATCTACACCGGCGCCACCTGGAACCGCTACATCGCGACCGGCTCCACGAACGAGGCCCCCAGCTCCGGCGGCGAGTTCCGCCCGCCGGTCAAGACCCAGGTCTACAAGCTGTCCCCGAACGGCTTCCTGCCGACCATGGACAACGACGCCGGCACCATGTCGACGATGTTCGTCGGCGCCGCGCTCGGCCTGTTCCCGGTGACCGCGGGCTCCAGCCAGTTCCAGATCGGCAGCCCGTTCTTCGACTCCACGACGATCAGCTACGCCAACGGCGCGAAGTTCACGGTGAAGGCCGACGGCGTCTCGCCGAGCAGCTACTACGTGCAGAACGCCACCCTCAACGGCAAGCGGTTCGACAACACGTGGCTGGACTACTCCCAGATCATCTCCGGCGGAACGCTGGACCTGACCATGGGTTCCAAGCCCTCCCAGTGGGGCGCCAAGACCAAGCCCGCGTACTCGCTGAACACCGACGGGGGCGACACCGGTGACGGCGGCACCGGCGGGGTGAAGGGCGACACTGTCGTCTCGGCCCGCCCGGGCACCGTCGCCACCACCGCGGACGGCACCCTCGACGGCAGCGTCAAGCTCACGCTGGACGGACCGGCGGAGTTCGACGCCCGCAAGGGGACGAGCCTCACCACGACCGGCGCGGCGAGCGTGACCGGCCTGCCGGCCGGCGTCACGGCGGACCTCCGCGTCAGCGACAAGCGGACGGCGACGCTGTCGCTCACCGGTGCCACGAAGGCCGACGCGCGCGTCGGCATCACCTTCCGCGACGCGGCGTTCGCCCACGGCGTGCGGGCCTCGACGGTGACCGGCACCGGGGTCTCCCCGACCGACCCGCTGCTCGTCTCCGCGGCCGCGGTGCACCGCAAGGCGCTCGCCGCACTCGTGGACCAGGCGTCCCTGGTGCGCAGCGGCAACTACTCCGACGGCTCCTGGAACCTGTTCCGTTCGGCCCTGGAGCGCGCGCGGACCGTCCTCGCGGACACCGCCTCCGGGACGGGCACGATCACGGCCGCGTCCGACGGGCTGCGGTCCGCGATCGACGGGCTCGTCATCGACGAGGGCGGCTACGCCGTCCTCCAGGCCGAGGCCCCCGACCAGATGCAGGGCCCGAGCCTGGTGAAGGAGGCGTACTACTCGGACGGCGACCTCGGCGGCGTCACCGAGGGCGCCTGGGAGCGTTACAGCAAGCTGGACTTCGGCGGGGTCGCCCCGCGCAGCATCGCGGTCCGCTACGCCAACTCGCAGCCGACGAACGCGAAGCCGAGCAGCGTGGACATCCACGCCGGCACGGCCGACGGCCCCGTCGTCGCGACGGCCTCGCTCCCCGGGACCGGCGGCTGGCAGTTCTACACCACGGTGCAGGTGGCCGTCACCGACCCGGAGGCGCTGCTGGCGGCGAAGAGCGCGACGTTCGTCTTCCACGCCCCCGCCGGTCAGCAGTGGGTGTCGAACTTCGACTGGTACCAGTTCTCGCCCAACCCGGTCTCCTCCACGCCCTCGACGGTCCTCGCCACGCTGACCGCGGCGAACAGCACCTCGACCGGTGACGGTTCGCTGCCGCTCAAGCTGTCGGGCGGCATTTTCGAGAACGTGACGAACGGCGCCTGGGCCCAGTGGACGGGCACCAACCTCCGCGACGGCGCCGACACCGTCAGTGTCAGCTACGACAAGCCCCAGTCGCGGGCGGCGTCCGACTCGCACATCGAGCTGCACCTCGGCTCGAAGGACGGCCCGAAGACCGTCACCGTCCCGCTCGACTACACCGGATCGGGCTGGGGCACCGTCGCCACCACGACCGTGCAGCTCGACCCGAAGGTCTTCACCGGCGTCCAGGACGTGTACGCGGTCTTCGTGTCCAGCACGCAGACCAGTGCCCAGCCCTACGTCGGCAACGTCTACTCGCTGGCCCTGTCGCGCAACGCCGACGCCCCCGTGGGCTTCGACGCCACCGCGTGGCGCGCCAACAGCGGCGGCGGCCTCAAGAGCGAGCCGGTCGGCTGGACCGGCGCGGGGTCGGCCACCGACCTCGGCGGCACCTACAACGGCGCCTGGCTGAACTACGGGGACATCGACTTCGGCAGCTCGCCGAAGTCCACCGTCACCCTCACCTACGTCAACAACTCCGCCCGCTGCGGCACCGGCTCCGCCGCCCAGCTCTACCTGGACTCCTTCGACGCGGCCAACCCCGGCACGCCGTACGCGACCGTGTCGCTGCCGGTGACGGGAAGCGCGTGGTCGTCCGGTGGGACGACGAGCCTGACCCTGCCGAAGGCGATCACCGGCACGCACACCGTCTACCTGCGGCTGACGACCACCCCGGACTCCTCGCACCCGTACGTGGCGAACCTGGGCCGGATCACCTTCAGCCACGTCGACACGCCCGCCGTCACCGACAAGACCGCCCTGCGCAAGGCGATCGACCAGTTCGCGGGGCTCTCCGCGGACGCGGCGCGCTACGACACGGTCGACTTCGGTGTGTTCCTGCGGGAACTCGCCGCCGCCCGCGCCCTCGTGGACGCCGACGGCGCGACGCAGCTCGAGGTCGACGGACAGACGCGCAGCCTCACCCTCGCCGCGGGTCAGCTGGTCCCGCTGCCGAGGCTGAAGCTGGAGAACCTGGTCACGACCGCGTCGGCCCTGGACAACACCCGCTACACGGACGCGTCGTGGAAGGCGTTCACCGACGCGCTCGCCGCGGCGAAGGCCGCGGTCGCGGACGGCACGTCCACGGACCAGGCCCTCACGGCCCGGTACGACGCCCTGAGCCGCGCGATCTCCGCGCTCACCACCAAGCCCAGGACGGTGCCGGCCGCGCCCGGTGCCGTGTCGGCGACCTCGTCCGGCACGAGCGTGACGGTCGCCTGGTCCGCACCCGAGGACGACGGCGGCTCCCCGGTCACCGGGTACCGCGTCACCCTCAACGACGGCCACGAGGTGCAGATCGACGATCCGGCCGCCCGGAGCACGACCTTCACCTGGCTGCGGTCCGGCCGGTCCTACTCGGCCCGCGTCCAGGCGGTGAACACCTTCGGCGCCTCGCGCCCGAGTGCCGCCACGGCACCCGTGGTGGCCGACGGCGGCAAGCCGCAGCGGCCCGCCGTGACCGGCGTGCTCACCGACGGCAAGCAGGTCCGGGTGACCTGGCGGGCGGCCGGCGACGGCGGATTCCCGGTCATCGGCTACACCGTGGCCCTCGGTGACGGCACCACGGCGCACCTGCCCGCCACGGCGGACACGGCGCTGCTCACCACCAAGGACACGGCGAAGGCGCACACGGCCACCGTCACCGCGGTCACCCTGGCCGGCACCTCCGACGAGGCGGACGCGTCCGCCGCGACGGGTGCGACCGCCGGCGCGGACGCCACCGACCCGGCGTACGAGCCCTCGCCCTTCCCGGACGAGACGCTCAAGGCGAACTACGCCTCGGACACCTGGCCCGGGACCGGCGACGGGAGCGACTACTTCTACGGTCTCCTCAACGGCATCAACGACCTGGACTCCGGCATCCTCGCCGCCAACACCAAGGTGCCGGCAGGCGCCGCGCTCACCGCGGAGAACGACCGGATCGCCGTGCGCATCAACAACGCGGCGACGCAGAAGGAGGTGGACCGGGCCGAGGTCGACGCGACGAACAGCTCCACCGTCACCATGGCCGACGGCCTCGGGTCCCGGCTCGGGCAGATCTACCTCGACGCCCTGAACGGCGGCCGGCTGCCCAAGACCGGCGCGCTGTTCGGCCGCGTCACGCAGGGCCTCGACAAGGGCGGAGCGGCCAAGGACCACTTCGGCTACCAGCGTCCGTACGTGCGGCTCGGGTTCGTCGGCGACGGCGGCAAGATCTACGAGTCGCAGGACGGCTCGTACGGCAGCCTCACCACCAGCGGCTCGTACCCCAGCGGCCACACCTACGGCGGCTACGAGGCCGGGACGATCCTGGCCACGCTGCTGCCGGAACTGGCGCCGTCGATCCTGGCGCGCACCTCGGAGTACGGGGACAACCGCATCGTCCTCGGGTTCCACTACCCGCTCGACGTCATGGGCGGCCGCATCGCCGGACAGGCCACCGTGGCCCACCGGTGGGCCGACCCCGAGTTCGCGGACCTGCTGATGCAGGCCCACACCGAGATGGAGAACGTGCTGCTGGCGCAGTGCGAGAAGGAGGGGTACGGCGACACGCTCGCGGCCTGCGCGGGCGACCCCTACGCCGGTCTGAGCAGCGCGCAGGACGTCGACCTGTACACGCAGCGCCTGACCTACGGGTTCCCCCAGGTGGGCAAGGCCGGGCAGAGCCTCAAGGCGCCGTCCGACGCGGCGGCCCTGCTGGTCACCGCCTTCCCGAACCTGACCGCCGCGCAGCGCACGCAGATCGTCGAGCAGACCGCGACGGACTCGGGCTACCCGCTCGACCTCACCGCGGACGGCCAGGCGAGCTGGCAGCGGATCAACCTGGCGGCGGCGATGACGGCCCGCGTGGTCGTGCGCGCCGACGGGTCGGTCAAGGTGACGAACTACTCGGACGCCACCAGGGCCTCCGATGCCGGCGCCACGGCGATCACCGTCGGGGGCACCGCGATCGACGGGTTCGACCCGGAGGTCTCCACGTACGTCGTGGACTGGCCGAAGGACAAGAAGATCCCGTCCGTCACCGCCGTGCCGGCCCAGTCCGGCGCGCGGGTGAAGGTCACCGAGGGCAGCAGGATCCTCTCGGGCGGAAAGCGGTTCACCACCCGCACCATCACGGTGACCTCGGCCAACGGTGAGGTCACCCGGACCTGGACGGTCGGGTTCCAGCCCACCGACCGCGACCACCGGCCCGTTCCGGCCGGCGGCAACGGCAACTGCGACGACGGGGACTCCGGCCACTGGCCCTCCTCCGGCCCGTGGGGCCACGAGGGAGGCCACGGGGCGGACTTCCTCGGCGGCACCGGGTTCTGGACGCAGGGGACGCAGTGGGCGGAGCCCATGTGGATCCCGGGGGAGACCCCGGCGGAGCAGAGCACGACCTGACCGCCGGACCGGCCGCGGCCCCACGGGACCGCGGCCGGATCCCCGCTCCCGCACAGGCGCACCGCCACCACTGAGCCGGCCCCTCCGGGTGAACACCGCTGTTCACCCGGAGGGGCCGTTCCCGTGCCGGGCGCCGGGCGCCGGGCGCCGGGCCGTCCGGTACCGGCGTCAGGCGGGGATGCCGCGCTCGTCCATGGCGTCCTCGACGATGCGCAGCCCGTCCATGCCCGGCAGCTTCGCGATGTGCGCGTCGATCTCGCGGACGAGCCTGCGGCCCTCGGCGCCCGCGAACAGATGGGTCATGACGTACGTGACCTCGTCCTCGGACATGACGCCCGAGCCGACCGGGCCCCAGGCCCTCTCCAGCGCGAACCGGGCGAACACCCGGGCCTTCCTGCTCGCCGCGAGCCGTCTCCGCGCCTGGGACGCGTAGAACGCGACGTGCTTGGTCTCCTGCTGCGCGATCCGCTTCAGCAGCGTCACCAGCACCGGATGGGTCTCCAGCGCGGCCAGCCGCTGGTACGCCGCGGTCGCCGACCACTCGTTGGCCGCGCCCCACGCCATGTGGACGGCGACGAAGTCGTGGCCGACGAGGCGGCTCATCGCCGTCTGCTTCACCGTCCCCAGGCGGTCCTTCCAGCCGAGCTTCAGCCGGGTCGCCCTGAGCGCGTCGAAGTCGACCCGGATCCCGTGGCGTTCGAGCACGGCCGCGAGTGCCTCGCCGTGCCAGAACTCCTCGCGGTTCCACATCGTCATGAACGTGCCCACCGCGGGCTCGTTGTGGGACGGGGTCGTCAGCAGGTCGCGCATGTAGCAGACCGTGTGGTACTCGATGTCGCACATGTACCGCAGCGTGCGCAGCGTCCCCTCGGGCAGCGGGTCGCGCTCGAACGCGTCGAAGTCGAGGTCGGCCCATCGCACCGCCGCGGAGTTCTGCGCGTACTTGTCGATGTCGAAAGCCATCAGTCGCCCTTCTCGTCGGTGCCCGCCGGCGTCGCCGGCCCGGCAGCGGTGATCTCGCCGAGTACGCCCGGACCGCCGCGCTTCCAGCGGTGGATGCCCCAGTGCCGCCGGTGCGACTCGCGCGCCAGTCCGGCGTCGGGGTTGATCGCCGAGGGCCTGCCCAGCAGCGACAGCCACGCCAGGTCGCAGTGGCTGTCGCCGTAGCCGTAGGAGGCGGCGAGGTCGTAGCCGCCCTCCTCGGCGTAGCGCCGCAGCCACGCGGCCCGCGCCTCGTCGACGAGCGGGGGCCTGTCGAGCCAGCCGGTGAGCACACCGTCCTTGGTGTGCATCGTGCTCCCGACGACCTCGTCGAACAGCCCGGCGAGCGGCGCGGCCAGCAGGCCGATGGAACCGGTGACCAGGACGGTGCGGTGCCCTGCCGCGCGGTGCTCGCGGATGCGCTCCAGGGCGTCCGCGCTCGTGTGCCGGAGCACGGCCGCGGCGTAGCCGCGCCGGGTGACGACCTCTTCGAGACGGGCGAGCGGCATGCCGCGGTAGCGGCGCAGGAAGGCGCGGATGAACTCGCCGCGGTCGCGCCGCTCGGCGCGGAGGTAGCCGGGCAGCGAGGCGAGCAGGTCCACGACCTCCTTCGGCCAGGCCGCCTTGCGGAAGCCCGAGGTGCGCACCCAGAGGTACTGCTCGACGATATTGGAGTCGACCACGGTCCGTTCGAGGTCGAAGACGGCCAGCACGTCGGTGCGGTGCGGCAGTGCGGGTTTCGGGCGGGCGCCGGCCGGCCGGGCGGCCGCGGCCTTGCGGCGGCGGTGGACGGCCGTCAGCTCGCCGAGGGACGGGAGGTGCACCGTCTGCAGGTACTCCTCCCAGTCGATCCGCTCCACGTCGAAACCGCGGTCCTCGCGCACCTCGGCCGGCAGGGCGTGGTGCAGGGCACGCGCATTGCGGTCGTCGAAGACGATCTCGGTCCGCACGTAGGCGCGGTAGAGGTCGGTGAAGGTGCCGAGGGTGGCGATGCCGGAGCGCAGCTCGGCGTTCCGCGCGGCGAGGGTGCGTCTGCGCTCGTCGTTCGGCAGCAGCCGCAGACCGGCGTCCCACAGGGCGGCCTTCCGCCGGGCCAGCACGAGCCGCCGGTTGAAGGTGCGCTCGCCCGCGAACTTCCAGACCGGCACCGTGACGAAGCCGTCGTCCCCCGGGAGCGGGTGCCGCAGGTAGTACGCACGCACGTTGTCGTACATGCGGTGGAACGGCAGCGGATTCGACGCGCCCGAGGCGATGTGGAAGTACGCCGGCTCGTCGGCGGGGGCCGGGTTGGCCGCGGCGGCGAGGACGGCGTTGACGACGAAGTCGACGGGGATGACGTCGAGGATCGAGTCGGGCAGTCCCGGGAAGTCCGGCAACTGGCCGCGGCCGTAGGCGAAGATCAGCGGATCGGCGACCTTGAAGCCGTCGATCCAGCCGGGGAACGGATGCCTCAGGGCGCTCTCGATGATCGCGGGCCGGACCACGGACAGCCGGTGCCCGGCCTTGCCCCACAGGTCCTCCGCGGCCCGTTCGGCGAGCGCCTTCGTCAGGGTGTAGACATCCGTCCACCCCAGGCTCTGGGCGCGCCGCCGGCCCGCGTCGACGAGCTGCGAACGCACCCACGCGCGCCGGGCCTCCTCGCTCGCGCGGGCCGCCGCGATGGGGCCCTGCTTGCCGTGGCTGCCGCGGGCGCGGGACATGAACCGCTCCAGCCGCGCCGGTTCCCGCGAGGCGAGTTCGGTGCGCTCCTGGGCCCGGGTCGCGGAGCGCCACTCGGTGCGCCAGTCGACGTCGTGGTCGAGCCTGGCCTCGGGCACCACACCGCGGCGCAGTCCGCCGACGTAGCAGGTCGACACATGGACGACGTGCGGGTCCGCCCCGGAGGCGAGCAGCGCCTGGTAGAGGTTCACCGCCCCGTTGACGTTGGTGTCGAACGCCTCGTGGACGGGCGGGTCGAAGGAGACGACCGACGCCGAGTGGATCACCACGTCCAGGTCGGAGGGCAGTTCGGGAACGGCGGTCATGCTGCCGTCGAGCACGGTGATCCGCTCACGGACGGCGCGTTCGGCCTCCTCGGCGCCCACGGCCTCCCGCCAGCGCCGGAAGACGGGTTTGCGCAGCAGCTGCCGGAGCCGGTCCTGCCCGGTCTGCCTGCCCTTGCCGCGCACGAGCAGCGAGACGCGGGTGCCGGGGTGATCGGTGAGCAGCCGCTCCAGCACGGCCTGCCCGACGAAGCCGGTCGCGCCGGTGAGCAGGACGTGCGCGGTGCCCAGGTCGGTCTTCGCGGTGTGCGGCATCACGGAAGGAGCCTCGATTCCACGGTGGCTGCGACACCGGGACCGATGCCGGGGAGTGCGGCGACCAGCGCGCGGACCCGGGCCGCCTCGGCCCTTCCGCGCCGGCCGCCGAAGACTTTGCGTTCGAAGAAGTCGCGCTCGTGCGCGGAGCGGCCGGCCCAGCCCAGCGGCCAGGCGGAGTGCCGCAGGGCGCGGCGGGTGAGGCGCTGGGCGCGGACCGAGCGCCCGAGGCGCAGTTCGGCCTCCTCGGCGAGGAAGCCGATGTGGCGCCCCTTGATCTCCACCACGGGGTCGACGACCGCCGCCATGGCGGGGGACACCCGGGCCAGCCGCCGGTAGGCGGCGCCGGTGACCCATTCGTCCACCAGGCCCGTCGTCATGTGCTCGGCGACGATCTGCGTGCCGGTGACGCCCGCGACGAGGGAGCGGCGGAGCGGGCCGCGGTGCTCGCGGCGTTCGGTCAGGGACCACCGCGGCGGGCCCGCGCTCGACGGGAGGGCGCGGGCGGCGGGCGAGGAGTCCAGGACGGCGTCGAGGGCGTCGGCGATCCAGAACCGCTCGAACATCCAGGTCGTGAGGAACGCGGTGACTCGGGCGTCCTTGTGGGTCGCCGTCACCAGGAGGTCGCGGACGCGGTGCAGCGTGGCACGTTCCGTGTCCCGCAGCGCGCGGACGAGCCGGGCGGACGCGGTGTCGAGCGGCTCCCGGGCGAGCGCTTCGAGGTCGAGCGTTCCGCGGTGGCTGCCGTGTGCCGTGCGGGCGAACTCCCGCACGTCGAAGCCCGCTGTACCGGGTGGCGCGGTCGCCGCCTCGTCGTGTGAGTGCATGCGCGGGCTTTCTGGGGGTGGGGGGAATTCCTGCGGGGCACCGGAACGCGCGAAACGCCGCCGGGGGCCATTACCTGCGACCGGGCCAGGGGCCGATGTGTGACAGGCGGGGCGATTCCCGAGTTCGCGTGATCACGCCCGAAAACGGGTGTCACAGGATCGGCGCATGCCCGGTCGAAGGATGTGAGCCGGAAAACAGGGGTGTGCTGTGCCCGCTTTCCGGCCCGCCCGTCGGACGGCTCGGAAGACCGCTTCCGGATCACCGGCGTGAAAGCGCTTGCCATCTCATATCGCCGTTATGAACGGGGAGTTCGTATGCCGATCAGATGCCCTGTGAAACCATGTTGAGCGGCACGCGGGTCGCGCTCGTCACCGGTGCCACGTCGGGAATCGGCGCGGCGTTCGCACGCGCTCTGGCCGACCGCGGATGGGACTTCGTCTTGGTGGCGCGCGACCGCGAGCGGCTCGCCCGGACGGCGGCCGAACTCGAGTCCCGGGGCCGCGCCGTCGAGGTGCTGCGCGCCGACCTGTCCGACCGCGCCGACGTCCGGCGGGTCGCCGCCCGGCTGGCGGACCCCGCCCGTCCGGTGGACATGCTGGTCAACAACGCCGGCTTTGGCGTGCACGCATTGATGACCTCGGCCGACACCGTGCCGCACGACCAAGCGATCGAGGTCATGGGGCGCGCGGTCATGGTGCTCGGCGGCGCCGCCGGGCGGGCCATGCGCGAGCGCGGCCGCGGCGCGATCATCAATGTGTCGAGCACGGCCGGCTTCGTCACGATGGGCAGCTATTCGGCCGTCAAGGGCTTTGTGACCCTGCTCACCGAGGGCCTGGCGAACGAACTGCGCGGCACGGGCGTCACCGTGACGGCGCTTTGTCCGGGCTGGGTCCGTACCGAATTCCACACCAGGGCCGGAATCCGCTCGTCGGGCATTCCCGACTTCCTCTGGCTCGACGCCGACCGGCTCGTGGCGGCGAGCCTGCGCGACGTACGGCGCGGACGGGTCATTTCCATACCGAGTTTCCGGTACCGGCTGCTCATCTGGGGCACGCGCCATCTTCCGCGCCGCTCGGTGCGATGGATCTCGCGGCGGATCTCGTCCAGCCGCAACGACACTCCCACTCCCTGAAAGAAGCAGTGCGGGCGAGCCCGCACCGGAAGGAAGCGGATGGCCGCGACGATGCGCGACCGTTTCACCTCACGCTCCCACGCCGCCGCGCGGTTCGTCGCGCAGCGCGGGCTGCTGAAGCCCGTCGTCTGGAGCGTGACCACCGTCACGGTGCTCGGGCGCGAGCGGCTGGCGGCCGTCGAGGACACGTACGTCGTCGTCGCCAACCACACCTCGCACCTCGACACGCCCCTCATCATGGGCGCGCTGCCCCGCCGGCTGGCGCGCTACCTCGCGGTCGGGGCCGCCGCCGACTACTTCTTCGACGTGTGGCGGCGGCGGGGCCTGACCGCCCTGTTCTTCAACGCCTTCCCGGTCGACCGCAGCGGGACCAACGCCCGCAAGGTGAGCGCCAGATCACTGCTGAACCGGGGAGTGCCGCTGCTGATCTTCCCCGAGGGCACCCGCTCGCGCGACGGATCGCTCGGGGCGTTCAAGCCCGGGGCGGCGGCGCTCGCCTCGTCGGCCGCGGTGCCGGTGCTCCCCGTCGCGGTCATCGGCGCGCACGCGGCGCACCCCCGCGGATCGAACTGGCCCCAGCCGGGCCGCCTGCCGGTCGGGGTGGTCTTCGGCGAACCGCTCACCGCCCGTCCCGGCGAGCCGGTGGGCGAGTTCAGCGAACGCATCCGCTCGGCGGTCGCCGCCCTGGCCGAGGAGCACACCGACCGGATCCTCGGCCCGCACACACCACCGCACGCCGTCACATCTGAAGGAGACCCCCGTGACCGAACCCGCCCGCCGCACCGAGGCACCGCGCACCGATGAGGTGACACACATGAAGTGGTGGGGCTGGGGCGTGGAAGGCGTCGGCTTCCACCACGAGGACAAGCCCGCCTTCGCCCCGTTCGTCCACCGGGCCGTCGGGCTCGACCTCCGGGCGGCCGCGCGCACCGAGCGGCCCGACTTCTCGCAGGTCGAGGTGCCCGCCTCGACGGCGCCGGAGGAGTTCGTCGCGGCGCTGCGCGGCATCGTCGGACCCGGGAACGCCGTCGTGGACGACCTGGCCCGGGTCGTCCACACGTACGGCAAGAGCCTGCGCGACCTGGTCCGCCTGCGCGCCGGAAAGATCGCGCGCTGTCCCGATGTGGTCGTCTACCCGGCCGACGAGGCGCAGGTGCGGGGCGTCGTCGACGCCGCCGTCGCGGCGGACGCCGTGATCATCCCCTTCGGGGGCGGCAGCAACATCGCGGGCAGCCTGGAGCCGCACCCGGACGAGCCGCGGGTGGTCGTCTCGCTCGACCTCGGCCGCCTGCGCCGGGTGCTGGAGATCGACACGGACTCCGGCCTGGCACGCATCCAGGCCGGGACGCTCGGACCCGACCTGGAGGAGCAACTCAACCGGCACGGCTGGACGATGGGCCACTTCCCCGACTCGTTCACCCACTCCTCGCTCGGCGGGTGGGTCGCCACGCGCTCGTCCGGCATGCAGTCGGACAAGTACGGCGACATCGCAGACATCGTGAAGGGGCTGCGGGTCGTGCGGCCCGGCGGGGTCCTGGTGATCCGCGCCGTTCCGAGCGCGTCGACCGGGCCGAGCGTGCGGGAGATGGTGGTGGGCTCGGAAGGGCGGCTCGGCGTCATCACCGAGATCACGGTGCAGGTGCACCGGATCCCCGAGCGGCGCGCCATCCACGCGTACTTCTTCAAGGACTTCGACCACGGCCTCGCCGCCATGCGGGAGATCGCCGAGAGCGACGTCCCGCCCTCGGTCACCCGGGTCTCGGACGCACACGAGACGGGCTTCTCCCTGGCGACGGGCAAGGAGTCCAAGGGCGTCAAGAAGGCGGCCCAGGCCGCGCTGACGGCGTACCTCAAGAGACGCGGCTGGAAGCTCGACGAGATGTGCCTGTCCTTCATCGGCTTCGAGGGCGGCGAGGCGCACGTGAAACTCCAGAAGTCGCACATCGACCGGATCGTGCGCAAGCACCAGGGCATCGGCGTCGGCAAGGGACCCGGCGCGCTCTACGACCGGAAGAAGTTCGACACGCCGTACATCCGCGACTTCCTGCTCGACCGCGGCGCCGCCGGCGACGTGAGCGAGACCGCCGGTCCCTGGTCGAGGCTGCGTGACATCCATGCGGCGGTCTACGCGGCGGCCGACCGCGCGTACGAGGAGATCGGCCGCAGGGGATGGACGATGTCGCACCTGTCGCACTCGTACCACTCCGGTGCCTGCCTGTACTTCACCTTCGCCTTCGTCTTCGGCGACGACCCGCTCGGCGAGTACGACACGGTCAAGCGCGCGATCCAGCAGGCGTTCGCCGACGCCGGCGGCACGGTCTCGCACCACCACGGGGTGGGCCTGGAGCACGCGCCGTGGCTGGCGGAGGACATCTCGGCGCAGGGTGTCGCGGTCATGGCGGGGCTCTTCGAGGCCGCCGACCCGGGCGGCAACTTCAACCCGCGCAAGATCGTGGTCTGAGCGTGGCGGTGCGTCGCCGCCGGGTTCCGCACGCGCCGCCCCGAGGGCACGCGGGGCCCCGGCCGGTGCCGCGCGCGGGTGCGGGTCCGCCTGGTGGCCGCGCCGGCGACGCCGTGACCGCGACTCCGCGGCCGGCGCGTTCCGGCGCGCCCGGGCTCACCGCCCGGGAGCGCTCACGCGGACTGCCGCACCACCAGCCGCGTGGGCAGGACGACTTCCTGCCGGCCCGTGCCGAACTGGGCGATCTCGTCGAGGAGCAGTTTCGCCATCCGGTGGCCCATCTCCTCGATCGGCTGGCGGACGCTGGTCAGCGGGGGATCGGTGTGCCGGGCCACGATCGAGTCGTCGAAGCCGATGACGGCGACGTCGTCGGGTATCCGGCGTCCTGCCGCGCGCAGTTCGAGGATGGCGCCCGACGCCGTCACGTCGGAGGCGGCGAAGACGGCGTCCAGTCCGGGGCGCCGCCGCAGCAGTTCGCGCATGGCGGCCCGCCCGCCGTCCTCGGTGAAGTCACCGGCCGCGACGAGCCCTTCGTCGGCCACGACACCGGCGGCGTGCAGGGCGTTGCGGTAGCCGTCGAGGCGCCCCCGGGCGACGTCCATGTCCAGCGGGCCCGTGATGGTGGCGATGGTGCGCCGGCCCCCGTCGAGCAGGTGCCGGACCGCGGCCCGCGCGCCGCCCTCGTTGTCGGCGCGGACGTGCCCGAGGGGCTCCTCGGCGCCGCGGCGCCCCGCCAGCACCGTCGGGATGGCGCGCTCGGCCAGCAGGTCGGGGAGCGTGTCGTCGCGGTGGACCGCCACCATCAGCACGCCGTCCACGCGCTGTTCGGTCAGGTACGTGGCGAGCCGGGCCCGCTCGCTCTCGTCGCGCACGAGCACCAGCAGCAACTGCATGTCGGAGTCGGCGAGGCCGGAACTGACGCCCCGGATGATGGCCGAGAAGTACGGCTCGGAGAAGAGCCGGGTCTCGGACTCGGGGACGACCAGGGCGATGGAGTCGGTACGGCTGGTGACCAGCGAACGGGCCGCGCGGTTGGGGACGTAGCCGAGTTCGGCGATGGCCTTCTCGACGGCGGCGCGGGCCTGCGGGCTGACCTTGGGCGAGCCGTTGATCACCCGGGAGACCGTGCCGCGGCCCACACCGGCGCGAGCGGCCACCGCGTTCAGCGTGGGGCGTCTGGCTCGGGTGACCTCTGGTGGCTGTGCGGCAGGACTCATGATTCACCTTCCGGCGTACTGCGCGGGCTGCTTCATTGTGACCCCGGAGACCGGGAGGGCGGTCCTCGGGTGGCCCACCGGCCGCACTCCCGCGGCCTCTCAACCGTGACCTGCGAGGATTGTGCACCACGCTTCCGCGGCGCGACACATCCATGTGACGCGACGGACACGCTTGCGCAACGACGTCGTTTTCAACTCTTGACATCTGGCCCGTCACGAACGAGTCTTCCGGCATGCCGCATGGGAGCGGTCCCACGGTTCGCCGGGGGCGTCTCGCGCGGCGCCGAAGAACCGCAGGCCTTTCCCTCCGATCGTGCATCGAATGCCGTATGACCAGTGCTTTTTCGCCGTGCGTGGCGCTCTTGCACTGGCCGGCGCTCGACCCGCGAGGGACTGGTCAGGACCGTCGACCGCTGACGGCCCGAATCCTGAGGTCCGTTCCCCCACTGGAACAAGGAGTAGTGGAAATGCGCATAACTGGCACCGGCGGCGGTCGCGGCCGCAAAGTGGCGGTCCTGACCACGTCGGTCCTGGCGGCCTCGGCTCTGCTGCTCACGGGATGCAGCAGCAGTGACGACGGCGACTCGGACGCGTCCGCCTCCGGCGGCGGCATCACTCTCACCGTGGCCGACTTCGGACAGTTCGGCTACAAGGAAGCCGACCTGTTCGCCAAGTACCACCAGCTCCACCCGAACATCACGGTGAAGGAAGAAGTCACTGCGAACGAGCAGGACTACTACCCGAAGCTTCTTCAGCAGCTGAACACGGGGAGCGGTCTCGGGGACGTCACCGGCATCGAGGTCGGCCGCATCAAGGAGGTCGTCGACACCCAGGCCGACAAGTTCGCAGACCTGAGCAAGTCGATCAACGTGAGCGACTGGGTGTCCTGGAAGGAGAAGCAGGCCACCACGAAGGACGGCGCGGTCATCGGCGCGGGCACGGACATCGGCCCGATGTCGCTGTGCTACCGCAAGGACCTCTTCCAGCAGGCGGGCCTGCCGACCGACCGGGCGGAGGTCGCCAAGGCGGTCGCCGGCGGCTGGGAGGACTACCTCAAGCTCGGTGAGAAGTACAAGGCGAAGGCCCCCGCCGGGACCTTCTTCATGGACTCCGCGAGCGCCATGTACAACGCGGTTGTCAGCTCGGACGCCAAGCAGTACTACGACGCCGACGGCAACCCGATCTACAAGGACAGCCCGGCCGTGCAGCAGGGCTGGAACCTGGCCGCCGAGGCCGCGCAGAAGAAGCTGAGCCAGGGCCTGCCGCAGTTCACCGACGCCTGGACGGCGGCGCTGCGCAAGGGCTCCGTGGCCACCGTGGCCTGCCCGGCGTGGATGGCCAACCAGATCTCCAACAACTCCGGTGACGCCTACAAGGGCAAGTGGGACATCTCCCGCGCGCCCGGCACCACCGCGGCCAACTGGGGCGGTTCCTTCCTGGCCGTTCCCAAGGGCGGCAAGCACGTCAAGGAGGCCACCGACCTGGTCAAGTGGCTGACGGCCCCCGAGCAGCAGGCCGCCGTGTTCAAGGCGGCCGGCATCTTCCCGTCGAACCAGGGCGCCTACGAGCTCCCCGACGTGAAGAACGCCACGCTCGCGTACTTCAGCGACGCCCCCATCGGCCAGATCTACGCCGAGGAGGCCAAGTCCATCCCCGAGGCCGTGCTCGGCCCGAAGGACGGCGTGATCAAGGACACGATCTCCACGCAGATCAACAACATGGAGCAGCGGGGCACCAAGCCCGACGACGCGTGGAAGGCCGCGACCGACACGATCGACAAGGCCATCGGCTGACGCACTCCGGTGCGGGCGGCTCTGGCTGCCGCCCGCACCGGCCCGGGTGCCCGGGCCGCGCGGCGGGTCAGGGCCCGCCGCGGGGGCGGGGCACCCGGGCCCGTGAGGGCGAGGGCGTCGCGGCGCCCGCCGCGCGGTCCCGGTACGGTGCCGTGCCGTGCCGGCCGTGCCGCGCCCGGAACCGTACCGACCCGCTTCGGGGGATGAGGGGACCGGCGCCCGGCCCAAGGACGCGACTTCGGTCCCGAACGTACCCGGCCGAACCCCAGAGAAGGACCTCCTCCGTGGCAACAACGACCCCCACCCCGGACGCCGTCAGCCCGCCGCCCAGCGGCTCCGGCACCGCGTCGAAGAGCAGGCAGGCGTGGCGCAGCCGGCTGTGGCGCTTCGACGACAAGGCCTCCCCCTACGCGTACATCGCGCCCTTCTTCCTCATCTTCGGCGCCTTCGGCCTCTACCCGCTGCTCTACACCGGGTGGATCGCCCTGCACCGGGTGGAGATGACGAGCCTGGACCAGTCCCAGTGGGTGGGCTTCGACAACTTCACCAAGATCCTCCAGGACTCCGAGTTCTGGACGGCCGTCGGCAACACCTTCGTGATCGGCGTCATCTCCACCGTCCCCCAGCTGCTCGTCGCGCTGGGCCTCGCGCACCTGCTCAACTACAAGCTGCGCGCCAGCACCGTGTGGCGGACCGTCATCCTCACCCCGTACGCGACCTCGGTCGCGACCGCGGCCCTGGTGTTCGCCCTGGTCTTCCGGGCCGACGGCGGTCTGCTCAACTGGGTGCTGCACTTCGTCGGGTTCCACAACATCGACTGGGGCAACGGGGAGTGGACGTCCAAGATCGCCATCTCGGTGATCGTGATCTGGCGCTGGACGGGCTACAACACGCTGATCTACCTGGCGGCCATGCAGGCCGTGCCGGCCGACCTGTTCGAGGCGGCGGCGATCGACGGGGCGTCGCGGTGGCAGCAGTTCCGCAAGGTGACCATTCCCTCGCTGCGGCCGACGATCCTGTTCACGATCGTCATCTCCACCATCGGCTCGATGCAGCTCTTCGGTGAGCCGCTGCTGTTGCAGGGCGGAACCCTCGGATCCATCGGCGGCAGCGAGCACCAGTACGAGACCCTCAGCATCTATCTCTTCAATTACGGCTGGAAGCTGGGGCACTTGGGCCCGGCCGCGGCCGTGGCCTGGGCGATGCTCGTCCTGCTGCTGCTCATTGCCCTGATCAACTGGATCGTCGGCCGGCTCGTGCGCAAGAGCGCGGCCTGACGGGAGCGACTTCGATGACCACGACCAGTCCCACCAGCACCGCACCCGACCTCCGTGCGGCAGGTCTGCCCAAGCCCCAGGGCCGGGGCCGGGGCCGCCTCAAGCTCGGCGCCGGCCAGCAACTCAAGGCCGGCCCGCTGACCTACACCGCTCTCGTCGTCGTCGGCCTGGGTTCGATCTTCCCCCTGTACTGGACCCTGGTCGCCGCCTCGCACGACCAGCAGCGCGTCCTGGACACGCCGCCGCCGCTCGTGCCGGGCGGCCGCCTGTGGAGCAACCTCCAGGCGGCCTGGGAGCAGGCGAACCTGGGCAAGGCGATCGTCAACAGCATCGTGGTGTCCGGCTGCATCACGCTCGCCACGCTGTTCTTCTGCACCCTGGCCGGATACGCCTTCGCCAAGATGCGGTTCCGCGGGCGCGGCGCCCTGATGACGGCCGTCATCGCCACGCTCACCATTCCGCCGCAGCTCAGCGTCGTCCCGCTGTTCATGATGATGTCGGACATCGGCTGGGGCGGAAAGCTGGAGTCGGTGATCTTCCCGACCCTCGTCGGCGCCTTCGGTGTCTTCTTCATGCGCCAGTACCTCATCGAGGCACTGCCCTACGAACTGATCGAAGCCGCCAAGGTGGACGGCGCGAACAACCTCCGGATCGTCTGGAGCGTGGTCCTGCCGGTGGCACGCCCCGCGATGATGGTGCTGGGCATGCTCACGTTCGTCCAGGCGTGGAACGACTTCTTCTGGCCCTTCCTCGCGTTGAACCAGCAGAACCCCACGATCCAGGTGGCCCTCGGCCAGCTCAGCGCCTCCTACACCCCGGACCAGAGCATCGTCATGGCCGGCGCCCTGATCAGCACCCTGCCGCTGCTCCTGGTGTTCGTGATCTTCGGCAAGCAGATCGTCGGAGGCATCATGGCGGGCGCCGTGAAGGGCTGACACCGACCGCACCGGGCCGGAGGCCGCGGCAGCCCAGGTGCCGCCGCGTCCACCGTGCCCCGCGGCCCGCCCCGAGGGCGGGCCGCACCCGGCGGGCGCCCACGCCCACTTCCCCGCCGCACTTCCCGCGAGCCGGACCCCGCTGTCCAGGCCGTTCACCCGATACTTTGGGAGCGTTCTCACGATGACCGCCGTACGACCCGAGGCGAGCCCCCGGCCGGCCTCGGCCTCTTCCTTCCCGCAGGGCTTCATCTGGGGAGCCGCCACCGCCTCGTACCAGGTCGAGGGAGCCGCAGCCGAGGACGGCCGGACCCCCTCCATCTGGGACACCTTCAGCCACACCCGCGGAAAGGTCAGAAACGGCGACACGGGGGACATCGCCGCCGACCACTACCACCGCTACCGCGACGACGTCGCGCTCATGAAGGACCTCGGACTCCAGGCGTACCGCTTCTCCGTCTCCTGGTCCCGCGTGCAGCCCACCGGCCGCGGGCCCGCGGTCGAGCGCGGCCTGGACTTCTACCGCCGGCTCACCGACGAGCTGCTGGAGGCCGGCATCACCCCGGTCGCCACCCTGTACCACTGGGACCTGCCCCAGGAGCTGGAGGACGCGGGCGGCTGGCCGCACCGCGACACCGCCCACCGCTTCGCCGAGTACGCCGACATCATGGCCCGCGCCCTCGGCGACCGGGTCGGCGTCTGGACCACCCTCAACGAGCCGTGGTGCTCGGCGTTCCTCGGTTACGGCTCCGGCGTGCACGCGCCGGGCCGCACCGACGCGGCCGCCACCCTGCGCGCCGCCCACCACCTCAACCTGGGCCACGGCCTGGCGATCGGCGCCCTGCGGGCCGCGCTGCCGGTGTCCGCGCAGACCTCCATCACGCTCAACCTGCACCAGGTGCGCCCGCTCACCGACAGCGCGGGCGACGTCGAGGCCGCGCGCCGTATCGACGCCGTCGGGAACCGGGTCTTCACCGGCCCGATCCTGGACGGCGCCTACCCCGAGGACCTGCGCCAGGACACCCGGCACCTGGTCGACTGGGACGCCCTGGTGCACGACGGCGACCTGGCGGAGATCTCCCGCCCGATCGACGTTCTCGGCGTCAACTACTACTCCCCGACGGTCGTCTCGCTGCCCGCCGACGGCGCCGGCACCACGAAGAACGACGGGCACGGCGCCAGCGACCACTCGCCGTGGAGCGGCTCCGAGCACATCGCCTTCCACCTCGCCAACGACAACCTCACGGCGATGAACTGGGCCATCGACCCCAGCGGACTGCGCACCCTGCTGACCGACCTGGCGGCCTCGCACCCCGAACTCCCCCTGATGGTCACGGAGAACGGCGCCGCCTTCGACGACTACGTCTCGCCCGAGGGCGTGGTCAACGACCCGCAGCGGATCAGCTACCTCCACGCCCACCTGGACGCGGTGCGCGAGGCCATCGCCCAGGGCGCGGACGTGCGCGGCTACTTCCTGTGGTCCCTGCTGGACAACTTCGAGTGGTCCTACGGGTACTCCAAGCGCTTCGGCACGATCTACGTCGACTACGCGACCCAGCGCCGCATCCCGAAGGCGAGCGCGCACTGGTACGCGAACGTGATCCGGGAGAACGCGCTCCCCGCCGGCGAGGAGTAAGCGCCGACCTGTCGCGGGTCCGAAGGGCGCCGGGGGTGCCGCCGTGTGGGGCGGCGGCACCCTCGGCGCCCGTTCCGTTGCCCGCTCGCACCGCAGGACGTACAATTTTTTGTACCTATAGGAGGCCGACTGTGAAGACCATGTCGTACTCGGAATCGCGGGCGAAGTACGCGGAAGTGCTCAACGCGGTGACCGACGACCGCGAAGAGATAGTGATCACGCGCGCCGGGCACGAGCCGGTTGTCATCGTCTCCCTCGAGGACTACGAGTCCTTGAAGGAGATGGCGTATCTCCTGCGCAGCCCCGCGAACGCACGCCGCCTCCTGGCTTCCATCGAGGAGTTGGAGAACGGTGGCGGCACGGTGCGGGAGCTGACGGACCCGGAGTGAAGATCACCTTCTCCTCCCGTGCCTGGGAGGACTACCTCTGGTGGCAGGTCCAGGACCGCAGGATTCTGAAGCGGATCAACACGCTCATCGCAGATGTGGCACGCAACGGCAATGAGGGAATCGGCAAACCCGAACCCCTCAAGCACGGCTTCCCTGGCTATTGGTCGCGCCGCATCAATGACGAGCACCGACTGATCTACAAAGTCACGGACGACTCGATTCTGGTCGCGCAGTGCCGATACCACTACGAGAGCTGACGACTGCGTTTCCGGGAGACGGATACTGATGTCCGCCATGGTGGGATTCAGCGACGGAAGCGACTGGTCGGTCGGCCGGCGCGGCTGGAACAGCCTGCTGGACCGGACCCGAGAGCAGCTTCGCGCGCAGGGGCTCGACAGCCTGCAGTGGGAAATCTTCGACTACGGCGTGGATTTCGAGGCGCACCCGGAGCACATTCGCCGTCCCCTGGCGCGGGCACTCCTCGCCGCGGCTCGCGGGCTGCAGATCGAGCTCGGTGCCCAGGAGGGCTGGGACGCCGGCAACGGCCCCTACTTCGGCAGCCTGGTGGAACTGCTCGAGCGCGAAGCGGCCTGACGGCACCGTACATGGGACGGCGGAGCCCCCCGCGAGGTTCTCGCGGGGGGCTCCGGGCCAGGTATGACCCCGCGGGCTAGCACTCGATGACGTTCACCGCGAGACCGCCCCGCGCGGTCTCCTTGTACTTGACCTTCATGTCCGCCCCGGTCTCCTTCATGGTCTTGATGACCTTGTCGAGGGAGACGTGGTGCCGCCCGTCCCCGCGCATCGCCATCCGCGCGGCCGTGACGGCCTTGACCGCGGCCATGCCGTTGCGCTCGATGCAGGGGATCTGGACGAGGCCGCCGACGGGGTCGCAGGTGAGGCCGAGGTTGTGCTCCATGCCGATCTCGGCGGCGTTCTCGACCTTCTCCGGGCCGCCGCCGAGGACCTCGGCGAGCCCGCCCGCGGCCATCGAGCAGGCCGAGCCGACCTCGCCCTGGCAGCCGACCTCGGCGCCGGAGATCGAGGCGTTCTCCTTGAACAGCATGCCGATCGCGCCCGCCGCGAGGAGGAAGCGGACGACGCCGTCCTCCTTCTCCGCCTCCGTCGACGCCTGGGCCACGAAGTTCACGTAGTAGTGGAGGACGGCCGGGATGATGCCGGCGGCGCCGTTGGTGGGCGCGGTGACGACGCGGCCGCCCGCCGCGTTCTCCTCGTTGACGGCCATGGCGTACAGCGTCACCCACTCCATGGCGTGGGCGGCCGTGTTGCCCTCCGCGCGCAGCTGCCGGGCGGTGGCCGAGGCGCGGCGGCGGACCTTGAGGCCGCCGGGGAGGATGCCCTCGCGGGTCATGCCCGCGGCGACGCACTCCTTCATGACGCCCCAGATCTCCAGCAGCCCGGCCCGGATCTCCGCCTCGGAGCGCCAGGCCTTCTCGTTCTCCAGCATCAGGCCGGAGATGGACAGACCGGTCTCCTGGGTGAGGCGCAGCAGCTCGTCGCCGGTGCGGAAGGGGTACTTCAGCACGGTGTCGTCGAGCTTGATGCGGTCCTCGCCCACCGCGTCCTCGTCGACGACGAAGCCGCCGCCCACCGAGTAGTAGGTCTTCTCCAGCACGGGCGCACCGGACTCGTCGTAGGCGAAGAGCGTCATGCCGTTGGCGTGGTACGGCAGGGAACGGCGCCGGTGCAGGACGAGGTCGTTGTCGGCGGAGAAGGGGATGTCGTGGGCGCCGAGCAGGTTGATGCGGCCGCTGCTGCGGATGAGCTCGACACGCTCGTCGGCGGTCTCCACGTCGACGGTGCGGGGGGACTCGCCCTCGAGGCCGAGCAGGACCGCCTTGGGGGTGCCGTGGCCGTGCCCGGTGGCGCCGAGGGACCCGAAGAGCTCGGCGCGCACGGAGGCGACACCGACGAGCAGTCCGTCGTTCTTCAGGCGCTGGGCGAACATCCGGGCGGCCCGCATCGGGCCCACGGTGTGCGAGCTGGAGGGGCCTATGCCGATCGAGAAGAGGTCGAAGACGGAGATGGCCACGGTGAAGGACTCCTCGGGTTCACGGACCCCGTTGTCCGTGGGTGGCCGGCGGGATCGCCGCCGGGTGGTGCGGATGGCGTGCACGGGTGTGGCGCGCAAGGTCCAGTGTGCGGGACCGCCCGCCCGGGCGGTCCCGCACACGGGGTGACGGCCGTTACTTCAGGCCGGGGTACAGCGGGTGCTTCCCGGCGAGCGCGGCGACCCGGGCGCCGAGCGCCTTGGCGGTCTCCGCGTCGAATCCGGGCTTGAGGGCCTCGGCGATGACGTCGGCGACCTCGCGGAAGTCGTCGGTGCCGAAGCCGCGGGTGGCCAGCGCGGGCGTGCCGATGCGCAGACCGGAGGTGACCATCGGCGGGCGCGGGTCGTTCGGGACGGCGTTGCGGTTGACCGTGATGCCGATCTCGTGGAGCCGGTCCTCGGCCTGCTGCCCGTCCAGCTCGCTGTCGCGCAGGTCGACCAGGACCAGGTGCACGTCCGTGCCGCCGGACAGGACCGAGACGCCGGCCTCGGCGACGTCGGACCGCGTCAGCCGCTCGGCGAGGAGCTTCGCGCCCTCCAGGGTACGGACCTGGCGGTCCTTGAAGTCCTCGCTCGCCGCGACCTTGAAGGCCACCGCCTTCGCCGCGATGACGTGCTCCAGCGGGCCGCCCTGCTGGCCCGGGAAGACCGCCGAGTTGATCTTCTTGGCGAGTTCGGCCGTGCTCAGGATGACGCCGCCGCGCGGGCCGCCCAGGGTCTTGTGCGTGGTCGTGGTGACGACGTGCGCGTGCGGCACGGGGGAGGGGTGGAGCCCCGCCGCGACCAGGCCGGCGAAGTGCGCCATGTCGACCATGAGGTAGGCGCCGGCCTCGTCGGCGATCCGCCGGAAGGCCGCGAAGTCCAGCTGGCGCGGGTACGCGGACCAGCCGGCGATGATCAGCTTCGGCCGGGACTCCTTGGCCAGCCGCTCGACCTCGGCCATGTCGACCTGGCCGGTCTCGGCGTCCACGTGGTAGGCGACCACGTTGTAGAGCTTGCCGGAGAAGTTGATCTTCATGCCGTGGGTCAGGTGCCCGCCGTGGGCGAGGTTCAGGCCCAGGATCGTGTCGCCGGGGTTCAGCAGCGCGAACATCGCGGCCGCGTTGGCCTGCGCGCCCGAGTGCGGCTGGACGTTGGCGTGCTCGGCGCCGAACAGCGCCTTGACCCGGTCGATGGCGAGCTGCTCGACGACGTCGACGTGCTCGCAGCCGCCGTAGTAGCGGCGGCCGGGGTAGCCCTCGGCGTACTTGTTGGTGAGCACCGAGCCCTGGGCCTGGAGCACCGCGACCGGAGCGAAGTTCTCCGAGGCGATCATCTCCAGGGTGGACTGCTGGCGGTGCAGTTCGGCGTCGACGGCGGCGGCGACGTCGGGGTCGAGCTCGTGCAGGGAGCTGTTGAGAAGCGACATCTGGGGGGTCATCCGTCCGGAGGTCGGGGTGGGCAGGTCGGGGCGGCGGGGCGCCGCGGCGGCGTCAGCTGCCGGTGAAGGCGGTGTACTCGTCCGCCGAGAGCAGGTCGGCGGGCTCCTCGGACACCTTCACCTTGAACAGCCAGCCGCCCTCGAAGGAGGCCGAGTTCACCAGGGAGGGGTCGTTGACGACGTCCTCGTTGACCTCGGTGACCTCACCGGAGACGGGGGAGTACAGGTCGCTGACCGACTTGGTGGACTCCAGCTCGCCGCAGGTCTCGCCCGCGGACACCGAGTCGCCGACCGCCGGGAGCTGGACGTAGACGACGTCGCCGAGGGCGTTCGCCGCGTGCTCGGTGATGCCCACCGAGGACACGCCGTCCGCGTCCGCGGCCGACAGCCACTCGTGCTCCTTGCTGTAACGCAGCTGCTGGGGGTTGATCATGACGTGATTCTCCTGGATGACGGGATGTGCTGGTGAACGGCTGTCTTGACAGGTGGGACGGCTGTGCCCGGGGTACGGACGGGGCCTCAGCGCTGCCGCTTGTAGAACGGCAGGGCCACCACCTCGTACGGCTCATGCGTACCGCGGATGTCCACGCCCACACCGGAGGTGCCCGGCGCGGCGTGCGCGGCGTCCACGTAGGCCATGGCGATCGGCTTGCCCAGGGTCGGGGACGGGGCGCCCGAGGTGACCTCGCCGATCACGGCACCGCCGGCCACCACCGGGTAGCCCGCGCGCGGGACCCGGCGGCCCTCGGCGACCAGGCCCACCAGCGTGCGCGGCGGTTCGGCCGCGGCGCGCTCCGCGGCGGCGGCCAGCGCCTGCCGGCCCACGAAGTCACCGGGCTTGTCGAACTTCACGACCCGGCCGAGGCCGGCGTCGAACGGCGTGAGGGCGGTGGTCAGTTCGTTCCCGTACAGCGGCATGCCCGCCTCCAGGCGCAGCGTGTCCCGGCAGGACAGGCCGCACGGCACCAGGCCGGCGTCCGCCCCCGCGTCGGTGAGCGCCTGCCACAGCTTCTCGGCGTCGGCCGGGTCGACGAACAGCTCGAAGCCGTCCTCGCCGGTGTACCCCGTCCGGGCGATCAGCGCCGGGACGCCGGCGACCGTGCCGGGCAGTCCGGCGTAGTACTTCAGCCCGTCGAGGTCCGCGTCGGTCAGCGACTTCAGGATGCCGGGGGACTGCGGCCCCTGGACGGCGATCAGCGCGTACGCGTCGCGGTCGTCGCGCACGGCCGCGTCGAAGCCGGCCGCCCGCTCGGTCACGGCGTCCAGGACCACCTGCGCGTTGGAGGCGTTGGCGACGACCATGTACTCCTGGTCGCCGAGGCGGTAGACGATCAGGTCGTCCAGGATGCCGCCGTCGGGGGCGCAGATCATCGTGTAGCGCGCGCGGCCGACCGCCAGCGCGGAGATGTGGCCGACCAGCGCGAAGTCCAGCGCCTCGCCCGCGGCGGGGCCGGTGACCGTGATCTCGCCCATGTGGGAGAGGTCGAACAGACCGGCCCTGGTCCGTACGGCGGTGTGCTCGTCGCGCTCGCTGGCGTACCGCAGCGGCATGTCCCAGCCCGCGAAGTCGGTCATGGTGGCACCGAGGGACCGGTGCAGGGCGTCCAGCGCGGTACGGCGGGGTTCACTCATCGGGCGGGCTCCCAAGGACATGGAAAACAGGTCGGACGATGACAGGAAGGGGGCTTGCCCTCCCCATCTGTCATCGGAACCTGAGAGGTTCACCTGGACCCTCCGCGCGGAGGAGCCCCGGTTTGCACCTTGGGTGGGGCGGCCGCCCCCGACCGGGAGGGCTCGCCCGCTTTTCAGATGTGCCTCGGACGCGCGGTATCTGTGCCTGAGAGATTCAAGGGAGGACTTGCTCCTTCGGCGCCCCGCCCGCCACGGCGGGAGCGGGGAACTCTCCCGCGCGGCCTCGAACGGCCGATATGTGATTGAGGCCGCCATCATTGCACGGCCGCTCCGCCTTGTCGCGGTCGTGTCCCCGATGTCCCGGTCGGGTCCCGATCGTGTCGTCACCGCGTCGCTTCCCTGGGTAGGTGCATACCGAGGATTTACCATTTCTTGAAAGTCTCACCGGGAGGGCGACTGTGCGGTGGCAGAGTGCGTACGCGACGGCCGGGGCACCGGCCGCTTCCCCTCCGGCGGCCCTGCGGCCGGCGGTCCCTCCCCGCGGCGCGGTCCGCGCCGCACGCTCGGTGCGCCCGCGCAGGCTGGTCGACCTGCGCGCGGGGCGCACCCGGGTGCGGCGGCTGCGCTACCCCGCCGGCGACGTGCTGATCGTCTCGGGGCTCCCCGGCGGCGGCAAGAGCACGCTGATGCGCCGCGTGTCCGGTGACACCGTGCTGATCGACTCCCAGGACGTCCGTGAACGCTGGCAGGCCCGCATGCCGCGGCTGCTGCCGTACGCCGTCTACCGCCCCCTGGTGCGGCTGGCGCACTACCTGGGGCTGTGGCGGGCGCTGCGCTCCGGGGCCGGTGTCGCCCTGCACGACTGCGGCACCCTGCCGTGGGTGCGCGCCTGGGTCGGACGGGAGGCCCGGCGCCGCGGCCGGGGGATGCACCTGGTGCTGCTCGACGTGCCCGTGGAGGCCGCCCGTGACGGGCAGCGGGAGCGGGGGCGGGGGGTGTCGGCGTACGCCATGGCCCGGCACCAGCGGGCCTCGCGGCTGCTGCTGCGCGCGGCCGAGGAGGGCCGGCTGCCGGCCGCGTGCACCTCGGCGGTGCTGCTGGACCGCGAAGCGGCCCGGCAGCTCGAGGCCATCGACTTCGACGGCTGAGCGGCCGGGCCGCCACGGTGCTGCGGTGACCGGGCGCCACCTGCCTTGCCGGCGGACTACTGGACCGGCGCGGCGGCCTCGGGCGCCACGGGCACGCCCGGGTCCTGCGCCGACTCGTCCTCCAGCGGCAGCGGGACGGGAAGGGGAAGCGGAAGGAGGCCGGTCAGCAGCTTCGGCACGGACAGCAGCAGCGCCTGCAGGTCGGCGACGACGGTGGCCACACCGGCGGTCACCGCCGCGAGGTTCTTGTCCACGACGGCCTTCACCAGCGTGGCGACGTCGTCCACCAGCTTCTTGAGCTGGGCCTGGATGTCGGACACGGCGTCGGCCGCGCGCTCGCTGCCGTCGGCGGGGTCGGCCGGAAGCTGTGCGGCCGGGTCGGCGGGGACGGAGGAGTCCTCGGCCGACGGGTCCGCCGAGGCGACCGCCTGGTCGACGACCGTGGACAGCTGCCGGGTCGCCTCCTCCAGGCCCTGGCGGAGCTCGTCGAGCTTCGCGGAGTCGGGACCCTGGGCCTGGGCCTCCTGCGTGAGCTTCGCGCCGATCGACAGCGTGTCACCCAGCTTGGCGATGAGGTCGGCACGGCCGGAATCCGCCGCGTCGGCGGCAGGCGCCAGGTGAACGGCCGTGATCCGGACCGGGGCGTGGGCACTCGCGACACCGCCGGTGAGGCCCATCGTCAGCGAGCCGCAGACGGCGGCGGCTATGAGGGCGGAGGTGGTCCTGGTGATGCGCATATTGAGGAATCTCCCAAGTGAGGGTTTTGTCCTTGCCTGCCCCACCTTGTGAGAAGTCGTGACCCCTCGCAACCGGACGGTCGCCCGGTGTGACGGTTCCGGGCCCGGAGGGGTCCGCGGCGCCCGCCTGCGGATAGGGTTTTGGCAGAGGGCACCACGACCGGTTATTGCGAGGCGAGACGCAGTGAACATCCCTGGGCAGCGGATACCCGACGGATTCGCCCCGGCGTTCGCCGGCGAGCAGGCCGCCGGTACCTGGCCCGCCAATGAACTCGAGGAAGTCCTCTCCGCCGCCCTCGGCGATCCCGGTGCGACCGCCCGGGTCCTGGAGGTGCTCGGCCGCTCGGAGTTGTGGATCCCGCTGCCGGCCGGCGGCAGCCAGGCCAGCGCCGATCTGGACCTGCCCACCATCGAACTCGGCGGCGGCGCCTTCGTCCCGGTGTTCAGTTCCGAGCAGCAGTTCCTGCACGCCGCGCGGGGCATGGACTTCGCCGTCGCCCCGGCCCGCGAGTTCGCGCGCGGACTGCCGCCGCAGGTCGGCATCGCGGTCAACCCCGGTGGCGCGGTGGGGATTCCGCTGCCGCCCCCCGCCGTCATGGAACTGTGCCGCACGGCCCGCGAGCCCGGCACGCCGACCGGCGCCCGGGTGCGGCTGTGGGAGCCCTCGCCGGACGAGGAGCCGGTGGAGTTCCTGGCCGCCGCCGCGGGCGAGTTCGCCGTCACCCCGGTCGTGCTCAGCGCGCGCCGCGCCCTGGCCAGCGTCGAGGGGGACCCGGCCGTGCTCTTCATCGGCGTCGAACTCGACCGCTGGCAGGAGGAGGACCGGGCCGCGGCGATGACCGCGCTCGGCACGGCGCTCGGCGCCGTCCCGGTGCCGTGGCCGGTCAATCTCGTACTGCTCGACGTCGCACAGGACCCCGTGGGGGACTGGATGGTCGAACGCGTGCGACCCTTCTTTGTCGGTGCCGGCGCATAACCTGGGTCCGGCAGGCGAAGCAGCAGACGACGCAGAGGCGGAAGGGCGGGTCACGTGAGCGCGGGCGCGGGAGGGGACGGCGGGCTGGAGCAGGCGCTGCGGCAGGTGACGCCCGGTGGGTTCGACGCGTACGAGACGCTGCTGCGCGCGCTCGCCGACGGCGAGGTGTGGATGCTGCTGTGGCAGGGCACCCCGGGCGGCACGGACGCGCAGTACGGCAACATGGAGGTGGGCGGCCTCGGTTACGCCCCCTGTGTGACGTCCTCGCGCGAACTGGCCGCCAGCGGCTGGACCCGGGCCCACGAGGTGGTGTCCGGACGGGAGGTCGCCGCCTCCCTCTTCCCGGACCGCTGGGGCCTGTGGCTCAACCCGCACGCGCCCGGCGGCGGGGTCGGCGTCCCCTGGCTCGACCTGCGCCGGATCGGTCTCGGGCTGGACCAGGCCCCCGCCGGACCGCTGCGGATCGCCGAACCCGCGCTCCAGATCCCGCAGTACTACGCCCTGTTGTCGCAGCAGGCCCACCGCACCCCCTCGGTGCGCTCCCTGCGGCGCGCCTGGGTCCAGCCGGTCCTGGGCGAGCCGTATCTCGCGATCGGCGTCGACCTCTACGACGCGGGCCCCCAGTCCGCGGAGACGGTGCGCCAGATGATGCAGTCCGCCCTTCCCGCGGTGCCCCAGGGGCTGCCCGTCGCCGCGGTGGCCCTCACCGACGAGTACGACCCCGTGGGCATGTGGATGCGGTCCGCCGCACAGCCCTTCTACGACCGTGACGCGCACGCGGGCGGCGGGGGCGCCGGCGCCGTCCACGGGGGCTGGGCGCCGCAGCGCTACTGAGGGCCCAGGAGGCGGCCGAGGGGTCTGCCCCGGCCGCCCCCGGGATCCGTCCTCCCGGGTCCGTCAGAGCACCGCGGGGATCAGTCCGAGCGGAGGGCTGCCCAGCTCCAGCAGGGACGTGTGGAACCGCTGGAGCGTGAAGTCCTGCCCCCACTCCTGCCGGGCCCGCTCCCGCAGCCGCATGATCTCCAACTTGCCCCAGGTGTACCGCCCGTAGGCCGCGTCGAAGGTGCCCCTGCGGGCCTCGGAGGCCGCGCCCGCGCGTGCCAGGTGGGCGTCGCGCATGAACCGCGCGGTGGCCTCCTCCGGCGTCATCGCCCCCGTGTGCAGCCCGATGGCGCAGGCGAGCCGGGTGACGCGGACGAGCGCCTCCAGGGCGACGCCGATCGCGAAGCGCGGGTCGCGGGAGCGGAAGCCCTCCTCCAGGCAGACCTCCTCCACGTAGTGGGCCCAGCCCTCGCAGAAGGAGAGCGAGTGCAGCACCCGCCGGACCTGGGTGGGTGCGTGCCGCAGTGCCCGGCCGTGGGCGAAGTGCCCCGGTGCGACCTCGTGCACGGTGATCGCGGGCAGGCTGGTGCGGCTGAAGACCGACAGCCACTCCTCGCGCTCCTCCTCCGGCCACTCCGGCTCCGGCGGGGTGACGTGGTACCAGGAGGCGCTGTCGGCCTCCTCGGGGGCCGCCCAGGTCATCATCGCCATCGACCAGCGCCGCGACGGCGGCGCGGGACCCACCAGGCAGTCCCCGTCGAGCCACGGCACGAGCCGCCGGCGCCGGGTGAACTCGATGACCTCCTCGGTGAGCCGGGCGGCCTCGGGGATCACCCCCTCCGCGCCGGGGTGGTCGGCGAGCAGCCGCGGGATCAGCTCGTCGACGGTGTGCCCGGGGTCGAGCCGCCGGCAGGACTCGGTCAGCAGCTCGGTGAGCCGGTCGCGTTCCCGTTCGGCCTCCTCGGCGAGCGCGGACAGGTCGACCGGCAGGCCTTCCTGACTGCCCATCAGCAGAGCGAGGGCGTCGCCGCCGAGCCGCGGGTCGGGGTCGCCGGTCTCGGCGGCGCGGGCGATGTGGTCCACCAGCCGGCGGTGCGCGGCGAGCGCGGGACCGGCCTCGGGCTCCTCGTCCGGGTCCAGCCCGGCGGCCAGCCCGCGAACCGCCCCCAGGAGTGCCCCGGCGACGGGCGCACTCACCCGGTCGAGGGACGCGACGGCCGCGTCCACGGCGTCCGGCCACTGCGCCAGGTGCCGTCTGCGGGCCTCGGCGAGCTCCTCACGCGGGGCGTACTCCCGGTCGTAGGGGGTCAGTTCGAGGTTCGACAGATGCGGATAGGGGTCGCGCCGGTGCAGCTCCAGCTCGCCGTACTGGACCCTGAGGGTGTCCTCGAAGACCGAAAGGTGCCGTTCGTCGTGCGGGTCCTCCAGGGCCGCCTCGCGGCGCCGCGAGGCGGCCAGTGCTGACAGGCCGCGGCGCACGCCGTCCGGGGACAGATCCTGCACCTGACCGTCGTACTCGTGCAGTCCCGCCATCTCCCTGACGACGGGAACCATGAGGTCGCACACCGCGCGCAGCCGATCATTCATGGCCCCGAAGGTAGCGAGTCGAGAGCACTCCCGGCGATCTGTCAACGCGCGTAACACTGCGGTAATAACAGGCGAAGGGTCACCACATCACGGTTGCGCATACATTCACCGCCAGGTCTGGTGTGTGATCGCGACCAGCATCCAGACTCACCCGCCAGGGGGTTCCACAACCCCCGCATTCACTTTGTCACAGCACCTCGGCATCACCAGCACCAACGATGAGTAAAGCCGCTACAGCGGCGGGCGCGCGCCGGTAACCCGCCGGCGAGAGGGGTCAGTTTCACCATGACCGCACCGATAGAGACCACCGCTTCACAGACCGAGGCACCGCCGGAGGCTGTGCTGAGCGGGGCCACCCGGAGTCAGATCGAGGGACGTTCCCTCGGCCAGATCGCCTGGATGCGCTTCAAGCGTGACAAGGTGGCCGTGGCCGGCGGCATCGTTGTGATCCTCCTGGTGCTGCTGGCGGTCCTTGCCAAGCCCATCGAGATGGTCTTCCATCTCGACCCCAACGCGTTCCACCAGGACCTGGTCGATGCCGAACTGCTGTCCCCCAAGGGCGGCTGGGGCGGTATGAGCTGGTCCCACCCGCTGGGTGTGGACCCGCAGTTCGGCCGCGACATCCTGGCCCGCATCATCGAGGGCTCCTGGATCTCGCTCCTGGTCGCCACCGGGGCGACGATCCTCTCCAACGTGATCGGCACCGTGCTCGGCATCGTCGCCGGCTACTACGGCGGCTGGGTCGACAGCCTGATCAGCCGGATGATGGACATCTTCCTGGCGTTCCCGCTCCTGCTCTTCGCGATCTCCATCTCGGCCTCGCTGCAGGACGGCGCCTTCGGCCTGAACGGGCTGCCGCTGCGGATCTGCGTACTGATCTTCGTCATCGGCTTCTTCAACTGGCCGTACATGGGACGTATCGTCCGCGGCCAGACCCTGAGCCTGCGGGAGCGCGAGTTCGTGGACGCGTCCCGCAGCCTCGGCGCCCGTGGGCCGTTCATCCTCTTCCGGGAACTGCTGCCCAACCTGGTGGCGCCGATCCTCGTCTACTCGACGCTGCTGATCCCGACCAACATCCTCTTCGAGGCGGCGCTCAGCTTCCTCGGGGTCGGCATCGCCCCGCCGCAGGCTTCCTGGGGCAACATGCTGACCAGTGCCGTCGACGTGTTCCAGGCGGACCCGCAGTACATGTTCGTGCCGGGCCTGGCCATCTTCATCACCGTCTTGGCGTTCAACCTGCTGGGCGACGGGCTGCGTGACGCCCTCGACCCCCGCAGCAAGTGACTCGGCGCGCGGTCAACGTGCTCCGCAGTGCAGCAACATCACCGAATGAGGGGGCTTACCTCGGCATGAACAGCAGAAAAGCAACAGCCATAGTGGCGCTTGCCACGGCTATGGCCCTGGGCGCGTCCGCGTGCAGCAGCGGCACCAAGAGCGGCGGCTCCGGCGGCGGCGGCAGCAAGGCGAGCGCCGCCAAGGACGCGGCCCTGACCTCGATCGTCAACAAGTCGGACAAGAAGGGGGGTACGGTCACGATGGAGGACTCCGACGTGCCGGACTCCCTGGACCCGGGCAACACGTACTACGGCTGGGTGCAGAACTTCTCCCGTCTGTACGCCCGCACTCTGCTGACGTTCAAGCCCGCCGCGGGCAAGGAGGGTCTGGAGCTCGTCCCGGACCTGGCGACCGGCCTCGGCAAGGCGTCCGCGGACGCCAAGACCTGGACCTACACCCTGCGTGACGGTGTCAAGTTCGAGGACGGCACCCCGGTCACGTCCAAGGACGTCAAGTACGCGATCGAGCGCAGCAACTTCGCGCCCGAGGTCATGGCCAACGGCCCGACGTACTTCAAGGCCTACCTCGACGGTGGCGACAAGTACCAGGGTCCGTACAAGGACAAGTCCCCCGAGGGCCTGAAGTCCATCGAGACCCCGGACGACAAGACCATCGTCTTCCACCTGAGCAAGCCCTTCGCGGACTTCGACTACCTCGCGACGTTCTCGCAGACGGCCCCCGTGCCGGCGGCGAAGGACACGGGCGCGACGTACGTCCAGCACATCGTGTCGACCGGCCCGTACAAGTTCTCCTCGTACACCGAGGGTTCGGGTGCCACGCTGGTACGCAACCCGCAGTGGGACAAGTCCACGGACCAGATCCGCACCGCGCTGCCGGACAAGTTCGTGCTGAAGCTGAAGGTCAACCCGCTCACCATCGACAACAACCTGCTGGCGGACAACAGCACGGTCGACGGTGCCGGCGCCGGTGTGCAGCCGCAGACCCAGCCGAAGATCCTCACCAGCCCGAAGAACCTGAAGAACAGCGACAACTCCATCGCCGGTGCGACCTCGTACATGGCGATGAACGTCAACGTCGCGCCGTTCAACAACGCCGACTGCCGCAAGGCCGTCCAGTGGGCGCTCGACAAGGCCTCGGTCCAGGCGGCCGCGGGTGGTGGCGTCAAGGGCGACATCGCCTCCACGCTGATCCCGCCGTCGGTCAACGGGTTCAACAAGTTCAACCTGTACGAGACCCCGGGCGACAAGGGTGACGCGGCCAAGGCCAAGGCGTCCCTGACCGCTTGCGGCAAGCCGGACGGCTTCAGCACCACGCTGACGGCGCGCACGGACCGTCCGTCCGAGGTCGCCATGGCCACCGCGATCCAGGCCTCGCTGAAGAAGGTCGGCATCGACGCCAAGATCCAGACCTTCCCGGCCGGCAAGTACTTCTCGAACTACGTCGGTGTGCCGAGCTACGTGCACGAGCACAAGATCGGCCTGATGATGATGGCCTGGGGTGCCGACTGGCCGACCGGCTACGGCTTCCTCGACCAGATCGTCGACGGCTCCGCGATCAAGCCCTCGGGTGGCAACAACCTGATGGAGCTGAACGACCCGGCCATCAACAAGGCCCTGTCCGACGCCATCGCGAACACCGACTCCGCGGCCCGCACCAAGGCCTGGGGCGACATCGACAAGATGGTCATGGAGAACGCCTCGGTCGTGCCGCTGCTGTGGCGCAAGAACCTCCTGTACCGTCCGCCGTCCGCCACCAACGTCACGGTGACTGAGGCGTACCTCGGTATGTACGACTACCTGCTGATCGGCTCGTCCAAGTAATCGGAAGGCAGGTGAAGGCATCGGTGTCCCGCCGGGCCGGGTGACCCCCCGGCCCGGCGGGCCCGACGCCGCACGGCTGTGGCTGCGTACATCATTCGACGCGTGTTCGCCGCGGTGATCCTGCTGCTGGTCGTCAGCGCAGTCACCTTCGCGATCTTCTTCCTGGTCCCCCGCCTCGGCGGGCAGACCACCACCCAGTTGGCGACCCAGTACGTGGGCAAGGACGCCAACCCCGCCTCCATCGCGGCGGTCAAGAAGAACCTCGGGTTCGACCTGCCGCTCTACCAGCAGTACTGGCACTTCCTGAAGGCCCTGGTCGTCGGCGCCGACTACAAGTTCGGCCCGGACGCCACCCACTGCGGCGCCCCCTGCTTCGGCTACTCCTTCAAGTCGCACGTCGAGGTCTGGCCGCAGCTGAAGGACCGGATCCCGGTCTCCTTCTCGCTGGCCATCGGCGCGGCGGTCATCTGGGTGATCAGCGGTGTGGCGGTGGGTGTGGTCTCCGCCCTCAAGCGGGGTTCCCTCTTCGACCGGCTCTCGATGGGTGTGGCCCTCGCCGGCGTCTCCCTCCCCATCTTCTTCACCGGCATCCTGGTGCTCGGCGTGTTCCAGTTCCAGATCCCGATCTGGTCGGAGGGCATCAACTACGTCCCGTTCACCGAGAATCCGGCGGACTGGGCATGGAACCTGCTGCTCCCCTGGTGCACCCTCGCGTTCCTCTACTCGGCGCTGTACGCCCGGCTCACCCGGGCAGGCATGCTGGAGACGATGGGCGAGGACTACATCCGCACCGCGCGGGCCAAGGGCCTGCGGGAGCGCAAGGTCGTCGTCAAGCACGGCCTGCGGGCCGCGCTCACCCCGATCGTCACCATCTTCGGCATGGACTTCGGTCTGCTCATCGGCAGCGCGGTCATCACGGAGAACGTG
The DNA here is from genome assembly GCF_044751205.1 of Streptomyces sp. NPDC088732. Lineage (NCBI taxonomy): Bacteria > Bacillati > Actinomycetota > Actinomycetes > Kitasatosporales > Streptomycetaceae > Streptomyces > Streptomyces sp. NPDC088732. The sequence goes on along the minus strand of NZ_JBIVLI010000007.1, from coordinate 32,359 downwards.
TTCTCGTTCAAGGGGATCGGCGCCTACGCCGTCTCCGGCGTCCAGGACAACGACCTGCCGATCGTGCTGGGTGTGACCCTGGTCGCCGCCTTCTTCATCGTCGTCTGCAATCTCCTGGTGGACCTTGTGTACGCCGCCATCGACCCCAGGGTGAGGTTCTCGTGAGCACCGCCGACAGCACCTCGAACGGCTCCTCCGGGGCCACGGAGGCCTCCTCGGAGGCTTCCGGGGAGGCCACGTCCGCGAAGGAAGGTTCCGGCACGGAGCCCGCCGTGGACCTCGTGGACACCGCGTCCCCCGAGGACGTCACGGCGGACGCCGCCGGCGAGGAGGCCGCCGCTCCGGCGGCCGCCGAGGTCCCGGCGCAGCAGCCCCGGGCCTCCCTGGCGGTCGGCGAGCCCGGGCCCGCCGTACCCCCGGACGCCGGGGACGCGTTCCTCTCGGTGCGCGACCTGAGGATCCACTTCAACACCGACGACGGCCTCGTCAAGTCGGTGGACGGGCTGAGCTTCGACCTCCGCCGCGGCCGCACGCTCGGCATCGTCGGCGAGTCGGGTTCCGGCAAGTCGGTCACCTCGCTCGGCATCATGGGCCTGCACCGCACGGCCAAGGCCACGATCTCCGGTGAGGTCTGGCTGGACGGCGAGGAGCTCATCGGCGCCGACCAGGACCACGTCAGGCGGCTGCGCGGCAGCAAGATGGCGATGATCTTCCAGGACCCGCTGTCCGCGATGCACCCCTATTACAGCGTCGGCGCGCAGATCGTCGAGGCGTACCGGGTGCACCACTCGGTGACCAAGAAGGCGGCCCGCGCCCGGGCCGTGGAGATGCTGGACCGGGTCGGCATCCCCGAGCCCGCCAAGCGCTTCGCGGACTACCCGCACCAGTTCTCCGGCGGTATGCGCCAGCGCGCGATGATCGCGATGGCGCTCTCCAACAACCCCGAGCTGCTGATCGCCGACGAGCCGACCACCGCGCTCGACGTCACCGTGCAGGCGCAGATCCTGGACCTCATCCGGGACCTGCAGAAGGAGTTCGGCTCCGCGGTCATCATGATCACCCACGACCTCGGTGTCGTGGCGGAGCTCGCCGACGACCTGCTGGTGATGTACGGCGGCCGGTGCGTGGAGCGCGGCAGCGCCGAGAAGGTGTTCTACGAGCCGCAGCACCCCTACACCTGGGGCCTGCTCGGCTCGATGCCGCGCATCGACCGCGAGCGCACGGACCGGCTGATCCCGGTCAAGGGATCGCCGCCCAGCCTCATCAACGTGCCCTCCGGGTGCGCCTTCCACCCGCGCTGCCCGTACGCGGGACTCACCGACGGCGCCAGCAGCACGGTCGTTCCGGAGCTGCGCGACGTCGGCGCCGGGCACCTCGCGGCGTGCCACCTGAGCACGGCGGACCGGGAGCGCATCTGGACCGAAGAGATTGCGCCGAAGCTGTGAAAGGCCAGGAGATGACGATCCCCCAGCAGTCGACCGCCGAAGGGTCGGACGCCCTGCTCAAGGTGAGCGGCCTGGTCAAGCACTTCCCGATCACCAAGGGCCTGCTGCGGCGCCAGGTCGGCGCGGTCAAGGCCGTCGACGGCATCGACTTCCACGTCAACGCCGGCGAGACCCTGGGCGTGGTCGGCGAGTCCGGCTGCGGCAAGTCCACCATGGGCCGGCTGATCACCCGGCTGCTCGAACCGACCGGCGGGACCATCGAGTTCGACGGCCGGGACATCACGCACCTCGGCACGGGCAGCATGCGCCCGCTCCGCCGTGACGTGCAGATGATCTTCCAGGACCCGTACTCCTCCCTCAACCCGCGGCACACCGTCGGCACCATCGTCGGCGCGCCGTTCCGGTTGCAGAAGGTCCAGACGGAGAACGGGGTGAAGAAGGAGGTCCAGAACCTCCTGGAGCTGGTCGGCCTCAACCCCGAGCACTACAACCGCTACCCGCACGAGTTCTCCGGCGGCCAGCGGCAGCGCATCGGCATCGCCCGCGCGCTGGCGCTCAAGCCGAAGCTCGTGGTCGCGGACGAGCCGGTCTCCGCGCTGGACGTCTCCATCCAGGCCCAGGTGGTCAACCTCCTGGACGACCTCCAGTCCGAGCTCGGCCTGACGTATGTGATCATCGCGCACGACCTGTCGGTGATCCGGCACGTGTCGGACCGCATCGCGGTCATGTACCTCGGCAAGGTCGTCGAGGTCGCCGACCGCGAGGACCTCTACACCAAGCCGATGCACCCGTACACCAACGCCCTGCTCTCCGCGGTGCCGGTGCCGGACCCCAAGCGGCGTACCGAGCGGGAGCGCATCCTGCTCACCGGCGACGTCCCGTCGCCGATCGCACCGCCGCCGGGCTGCCGGTTCCACACCCGGTGCTGGAAGGCGACCGAGGTGTGCAAGACCACCGAGCCGCCGCTGGTCGCCCTGGCCACCGGCCACCAGGTGGCCTGCCACCACCCCGAGAACACCGGCGGGGAGTCCGGCGGGGCGACCGGCCCCGCACGGAAGGCGGCCACCGAGGCCTGACCGGCCTGACCGGCCCGACCGGCCGCACCGGCCGCACCGGCCGCACCGGGCCGCCCCTGCACAATGGGACCGGTGCACACCGAACTGTTCAGCCACTCCGTCCAGCACATACTCGACCTCGCCGGAATCTTCGTCTTCGCGATATCCGGCGCCCTGCTCGCCGTACGCAAGAACTACGACGTGTTCGGCATGGCGGTGCTCGCCGAGGTCACCGCGCTGGGCGGAGGGCTGTTCAGGGACCTGATCATCGGGGCGGTCCCGCCGGCCGCGTTCACCGACCTCGGGTCCTTCCTGACCCCGCTGATCGCGACCGCGGTGGTCTTCTTCCTCCATCCGCAGGTGGAGCGGATCAACCCCACCATCAGCGTCTTCGACGCCGCCGGGCTCGGCCTGTTCTGTGTGACCGGCACCACCAAGGCCTACGCGTACGGGCTGAACCTCACCGCCTCCGCCACACTCGGGCTGGCCACCGCGGTCGGCGGCGGTGTGCTGCGCGACCTGCTGGGCAACGAGGTGCCGTCCCTGCTGCGCTGGGACCGCGACCTGTACGCCGTGCCGGCCATCGTCGGGGCCTCCGTCGTGGCCCTGCTCATCCACTTCGGGGCGCTGACCCCCGCCACCGGCGTGGTCGCCGTCGTGAGCGCCTTCGGTCTGCGGCTGCTGGCGATGCGCTTCCACTGGCGCGCCCCGCGCGCCTGGCACCGGCACAGCCGGGCCGAGGAGGACGCCGCCGTGTGAGACGTGCCACGGCGGCTGCCGGACGGTGCTTGTGCGGCCCGGGACCGGCCTTTGACGGGGCGCCGGGGCGGGTCCGGGAGGCCGCCGGACCCGTAGAATCACGCTCACCATGGCCTACTTCGACCACGCCGCCACGACACCGATGCTGCCGGAAGCCGTGGCGGCGATGACCGCGCAACTCGCCGTCACGGGCAACGCGTCCTCCCTGCACGCGGCCGGCCGAAGGGCCCGGCGCACGGTGGAGGAGTCCCGTGAAGCCCTGGCCGCCGCGCTCGGCGCCCGGCCCAGTGAGATCGTCTTCACCGGGGGCGGTACCGAGGCCGACAACCTCGCCGTCAAGGGCCTGTTCTGGGCCCGGCGCGAGGCCGATCCGCGGCGTACGCGCGTGCTGGCCAGCCCGGTCGAGCACCATGCCGTACTGGACGCCGTCGACTGGCTCGCCGAGCACGAGGGCGCGCGCGTGGAGTGGCTGCCCGTCGACGGACACGGGCGCGTGCACGCGGAGGCGCTGCGCGAGGCCATCGCCCGCGACCCGGACGATGTCGCCCTGGCCACCGTGATGTGGGCCAACAACGAGGTCGGCACCATCATGCCGATCAAGGAACTCAGCGCCGTGGCGCGGGAGTTCGACGTGCCCCTGCACTCCGACGCGGTGCAGGCGCTCGGCCAGGCCGAGGTGGACTTCGCGGCCTCGGGACTCGACGCGATGACCGTCACCGCCCACAAGGTCGGCGGCCCTTACGGGGTGGGGGCGCTGGTGCTGCGCCGCGAGGTCGGTCCCGTGCCGCTGCTGCACGGCGGCGGCCAGGAGCGCGGCGTGCGCTCCGGCACCCTGGACGTCCCCGCGGTCGCCTCCTTCGCCGTCGCCGGCGCCCTGGCGGCCGAGCACCGCCAGGAGTTCACCCGGGACGTGGGCGCCCTGCGCGACGACCTGGTCGACCGGGTCCGCGCCGCCGTCCCCGACGCGATCCTCAACGGCGACCCCGACCCGGAGGGCCGTCTCGCGTCCATCGCGCACTTCTCCTTCCCCGGGTGCGAGGGCGACTCCCTGCTCCTGCTGCTGGACGCCCAGGGGGTCGAGTGCTCCACGGGCTCCGCCTGCACCGCGGGTGTGCCGCAGCCCAGCCATGTCCTGCTGGCCATCGGCGCCGACCCCGACCTCGCCCGCGGCTCCCTGCGCTTCTCGCTGGGCCACACCTCCACCGCCGCCGACGTGGACGCCCTGGTGACCGCCATCACGCCGGTCGTCGCCCGCGCCCGCAGCGCCGGGCTGTCCTGACGCGCGCGTATTGTGGACAGCGCTATGACTGACTTCCCCGGTGCACCCACAGGCCCTGGCGACGGCCGTCGCCTCCGTGTGCTCGCCGCGATGAGCGGCGGCGTCGACTCGGCCGTCGCGGCCGCCCGTGCCGCCGAAGCGGGGCACGACGTGACCGGCGTGCACCTGGCGCTGTCCGCGAACCCCCAGTCGTTCCGTACCGGCGCGCGCGGCTGCTGCACCATCGAGGACAGCAACGACGCCCGCCGGGCCGCCGACGTGATCGGCATCCCCTTCTACATCTGGGACCTGGCCGAGCGCTTCCGGGCCGATGTCGTCGAGGACTTCGTCGCCGAGTACGCCGCCGGGCGCACGCCCAACCCGTGCCTGCGCTGCAACGAGAAGATCAAGTTCGCGGCGCTGCTGGACAAGGCGCTCGCCCTCGGCTTTGACGCGGTGTGCACCGGCCACTACGCCGCGGTCGTGGTCAACGACGACGGCAGCCGTGAGCTGCACCGCGCCTCGGACGCCGCCAAGGACCAGTCGTACGTCCTCGGCGTGCTGGACGAGCGGCAGCTGGCGCACGCGATGTTCCCGCTCGGCGACACGCTCACCACCAAGGACGAGATCCGGGCGGAGGCGGCCCGCCGCGGCCTGTCCGTGGCGAAGAAGCCGGACAGCCACGACATCTGCTTCATCGCCGACGGCGACACGCAGGGTTTCCTCGCCCGGCGGCTCGGCACCGCCGAGGGCGACATCCTCGACGAGGACGGCAACCGCCTGGGCAGCCACGACGGCGCCTTCGGCTTCACCGTGGGCCAGCGCAAGGGCCTGCGGCTCGGCGTCCCGGCCGACGACGGCAAGCCCCGCTACGTGCTGGACATCTCTCCGGTGAACAACACCGTCACCGTCGGCCCGGCCGACGCGCTCGACGTCACGGCGCTCACCGCGATCCGCCCGCGCTGGTGCGGCACCGCCCCCGTGGGGGACGGCCCGCGGGCGTACACCGCGCAGTTGCGCGCGCACGGCGAGGACGTGCCGGTCGTGGCGGAACTGGCCGGTGAGGAGCTGCGCGTCCGCTTCACGGGCGACCCCGTCCGGGGTGTCGCGCCGGGCCAGGCGGTCGTGCTGTACGACGGCACCCGCGTCGTCGGCTCGGCCACCATCGCCGCCACGGAGCGCCGCGCCCGGGCCGCCGCCTCGGCGTGACCGGGCGGGGGCCCTCCGCATCGGCCCGACCGGCCGATGCGGGAGACTGGGCCGTATGAACATCTGCGTCTTCCTCTCCGCCGCCGACCTGGACGCCCGTTACACCGAACCGGCCCGCCGGTTCGCCGAGTTGATCGGCAAGGGGGGCCACACCCTGGTGTGGGGCGGCTCGGACGTGGGCCTGATGAAGGTGGTGGCCGACGGGGTGCAGGAGCACGGCGGACGCCTGGTCGGGGTCTCGGTGGAGTTCCTGGCGGCCAAGGCCCGCAAGAACGCCGACGAGATGGTGACCGCGGCCGACCTCGCCGAGCGCAAGGCGGAGCTGCTGGCCCGCGCCGACGCCGTCGTGATCATGGTGGGCGGCACCGGTACCCTGGACGAGGCCACCGAGATCCTGGAGCTGAAGAAGCACGGCCTGCACGCCAAGCCGGTCGTCCTGCTCAACACCGCGGGCTTCTACGACGGGCTCAAGCAGCAGTTCCAGCGCATGGACGCGGAGGGCTTCCTGCCGCTGCCCCTCACCGACCTGGTGTTCTTCGCGGAGGACGAGGTCGCGGCGCTCGCGTGGCTGGAGGAGACCGCGGGCATCCTGTGAGCCCGGGTGATGCGAGCATGGGGCCATGTCGATTCACCTGATCACCGGAGCCGGTTCCGGCATCGGCGCCGCCGTGGCGCGGCGCCTGCTCGACCGCGGCGACGAGCTGTGGCTGCTGGCCCGCAACGCCGGACGCGCCAAGGAACTGGCCGACAGCTTCCCCGGCGCCCGTACGCTCGTCGGCGACCTGGCCGAGCCCGAGCGGCTGTCGTGGGCCCTGGGCCACCAGGAACCGCCGGACCGGCTGGACTCGCTGCTGCACGTGGCGGGCGTGGTGGACCTCGCGCCGGTCGGCGAGCTGACCCCGAAGACCTGGAACCAGACGCTCGCGGCCAACCTCGTCGGCCCCGCCGAGCTGACCCGTCTCGTCCTGCCCCAACTGCGGCTCTCCCGCGGCCACGTGGTGTTCGTCAACTCCGGCGCGGGTCTGAACGCCCACGCGCAGTGGGGCGCGTACGCGGCCAGCAAGCACGGACTCAAGGCGCTCGCGGACTCGCTGCGCGAGGAGGAGCACGCCGGCGGGGTGCGGGTCACCTCCGTCTACCCGGGCCGCACCGCGACGCCCATGCAGGTCAAGGTGCACCAGCAGGAGGGCAAGCCGTACGACGCCTCCCGCTGGATCGACCCGGAGTCGGTCGCGACGGCGGTCCTGGCCGCCCTCGACCTGCCGCGGGACGCCGAGGTCAACGACCTGACGATCCGCCCGGGAGCCTGACCGGTGGCCATGGGCGAGGAGAAGCGGTTCGTGCTGCGCCCCGGCACGGCCACCGGCGTCGGCTCCCTGCCGGGCGGCGACGCCCGCGAGGCGGCGCGCACGGCGACGGGGGCGCTGGAGGCGCTCCCGTTCCTGCCGGAACTGCCCGCGCGCGGCCCGGGCGCCGACATGATCGGCCGCACCCTCGGGATGCTGGTCGAGCTGTACGCGCGGGTGGAGCCCAGCGGCTGGCGGTTCGGGGACCGGCCGGGCCGGGACACCCGGCGGGCCAGGGCGTGGCTGGTGGAGGACCTGGACGCGCTGGAGGAGTTCACCCAGGGCTACCAGGGACCGCTGAAGGTCCAGGCCGTGGGCCCGTGGACGCTGGCGGCCTCGGTCGAGCTGAAGAACGGCGAGGCGGCCCTGTCCGACCCGGGGGCCTGCCGCGACCTGGCCGCCTCGCTCGGCGAGGGACTGCGGCTGCACCTGGAGGACGTGCGCCGGCGCGTGCCCGGCGCGCAGCCCGTACTGCAGCTGGACGAGCCGTCGCTGACGGCCGTGCTGCGCGGGCAGGTCAGGACGGCCAGCGGCTACCGCACGCACCGCGCGGTCGACCGGGGAGTGGTCGAGGGCGCGCTGCGGGACGTCATGGCGGCCGCCGGCGGCGATGCGGGCAGCGTCGGTGGTGTACCGGTGATCGTGCACTCGTGCGCGCCGGACGTGCCGTTCGCGCTGCTGCGGCGGGCCGGGGTGGCCGGGGTGTCGTTCGATTTCGCACTGCTCACGGAGCGTGACTGGGACGCCTTCGGTGAGGCGGCCGAGGCAGGGACCGCGCTCTTCACCGGTGTCGTGCCGGGTACCGATGCCCCATTGTCCGACCCTGCCGGTAGCGTCAGTGGTGTTCGGGCGCTGTGGCGCAGGCTGGGGCTGTCCCCGGAGGCTCTGGGCACCTCCGTGGCGGTCACCCCGGCCTGCGGTCTGGCGGGGGCCTCACCGGCCTATGCCCGTGCCGCGCTCACGCACTGCGCGAAGGCGGCACGCTCGCTCGTCGACAACCCTGAGTGAGCCCTGAGTGAGGAAGGACGTGGACGTGGAGAACTCCGAGATCCCCGAGGCCGCCCGGAACGAGGACGTGCCGGCGGAGGCGCGCGAGCTGCACGCCTCGCTGGCCGAGCAGGTCGAGGAGCACCGCTTCCGCTACTACGTCAAGGACCAGCCGGTCGTCAGCGACGCCGACTTCGACAAGCTGCTGCGGCAGTTGGAGGCGCTGGAGGACGAGCACCCCTCGATGCGCACCCCCGACTCGCCGACGCAGAAGGTGTCCGGTGCCTACGAGACCGAGTTCACCTCGGTCGAGCACCGCGAGCGCATGCTCTCGCTCGACAACGCCTTCACCGAGGAGGAGCTCGACGCCTGGGCGGAGCGGCTGGCCGGCGAGCTGGGCCCCCCGGCGGGCGAGGGCGGCGGCTACCACTTCCTGTGCGAGCTCAAGGTGGACGGCCTCGCCGTCAACCTCACCTACGAGAACGGGCGCCTGGTGCGGGCCGCCACCCGCGGCGACGGCCGCTCCGGTGAGGACATCACGTCCAACGTCCGCACGATCGCCGAGATCCCCGACCGGCTGGCGGGGGAGCGGGTGCCAGCCCTGGTGGAGATCCGCGGCGAGGTCTTCTTCCCCATGGAGAAGTTCGAGGAGCTCAACGCCCGCCTGGTCGAGGCGGGTGACAAGCCCTTCGCCAACCCGCGCAACGCCGCCGCCGGTTCGCTGCGCCAGAAGGACCCGCGGGTCACCGCGAGCCGGCCGCTGCACATGGTGGTGCACGGCATCGGCGCCCGCGAGGGGTTCGCGATCGACTGCCAGTCGCACGCCTACGAGCTGCTGCACGAGTGGGGCCTGCCCACCACCAAGTACGCCCGCGTCGTGGACACGATCGCGGGGGTCAAGGAGGCCATCGCCTACTACGGCGAGCACCGCCACGACGTCGAGCACGAGATCGACGGCATCGTCGTCAAGGTGGACGAGATCCCGCTCCAGGGCCGGCTCGGCTCCACCGCCCGCGCCCCGCGCTGGGCCATCGCCTGGAAGTACGCCCCGGAGGAGGTCAACTCCAAGCTGGTCGACATCCGGGTCGGCGTCGGCCGTACGGGCCGGGTGACGCCGTACGCCGTGGTCGAGCCGGTCACGGTGGCCGGCTCCGAGGTCGAGTTCGCCACCCTGCACAACCAGGACGTGGTCAAGGCCAAGGGCGTGCTGATCGGTGACACCGTCGTGCTGCGCAAGGCCGGCGACGTCATCCCGGAGATCCTCGGCCCGGTCGTCGACCTGCGCGACGGCAGCGAGCGCGCGTTCGTCATGCCCGCCGAGTGCCCCGCGTGCGGCACCCCGCTGCGGCCCATGAAGGAGGGCGACATCGATCTGCGCTGCCCCAACGCGCGGGGCTGTTCGGCACAGATCCGGGAACGGGTGTTCTACCTGGCCGGCCGCAGATGCCTGGACATCGAGAACTTCGGCTACGTCGCGGCCGCCGCGCTCACCGGGCCGCTGGAGCCCGCCGACCCGCCGCTGCGCGACGAGGGCGACCTGTTCGACCTGACCCCCGAACAGCTGCTGCCCATCCGCGCCCATGTGCTCGACCAGAACAGCGGCCTGCCCAAGCGCGACCCGAAGACCGGGGAGGAGAAGGTCGTCTCCGTCTTCGCCAACCAGCAGGGCGAGCTCAAGAAGAACGCCGTGGCCATGCTGGAGAACATCCAGAAGGCCAAGGAGCAGCCGCTCGCCCGCGTCATCGCCGGGCTGTCGATCCGTCACGTCGGCCCGGTCGCCGCCGAGGCGCTGGCGCGCGAGTTCCGCGACCTGGACGCCGTCTTCGCCGCGGACGAGGAGCGGCTGGCCGGCGTGGACGGGGTCGGCGGGATCATCGCCGCCTCCCTCAAGCAGTGGCACGAGGAGGACTGGCACCGCGAGATCCTGCGCAAGTGGAAGGCGGCCGGCGTCCGCTTCGCCGAGGAAGGCTCCGACGAGGGGCCGCGCCCCCTGGAGGGGCTGACCGTGGTCGTCACCGGCACCCTCGCCACGCACACCCGCGACGGCGCCAAGGACCAACTCACGGCCCGCGGCGCCAAGGTCACCGGCTCGGTGTCCAAGAAGACCGACTTCGTGGTGGTCGGCGACAGCCCGGGATCCAAGTACGACAAGGCCGTGCAGCTCAAGGTGCCGATCCTGGACGAGGCCGGGTTCGCCGTCCTGCTGGAGCAGGGCGCCGACGCCGCCCGGGAGGCCGCCGTGAACCCCGCGGAATGACGTCCCATCACCACCCGTTCGGCCCATACCAGAACGATCCGGTTGACTGGGATCCATTCGGGCAACCCCCGCCGATCGGTGCCCGTGACAGCCTTTGGCGGCCTACTGTTGAGAGGCGCGCCTTCCGGGCATCAGCCCTGCAGCGGTTCCGCGGCTCCCTGCCGCGGGCAGGGCGTGTGGTTCGACGGCACACGCGGCTGCGAGAGGGACGGGCATGGAACCGACGGACAGCGCCGGACCGGCGCCACGGCTGCGCAGGCAGACCGTGCCGGTGCTGCCCGCCGCGGCGCTGCGCTACGCGGTTGTGGGGGCGGCCACGGCGGCCCTCCTGGTGGGCGTCGTCCGGATGGTGCTGGACGGCGCCGCGTTCTTCCCCGGCGGTGACGTGGGCTGGGCGTTCGCCGTGCTCACCGGGATCATCGTCGGCCACCTCGTCGCGATGGGCCGCGACCGCTGGTGGGGAGGCACGGGCTCCGGCGCCGCCCTGACCCTGGCGATGCTGCTGCTGTACGGCTGGGTGCCCGCGGTCCTGGTCAGCCTGGCCGTCGTCGTACTCGTCGGCACGGCCCGCCGGCACCGCTGGCGGCAGGCCCTGCTGCACGGCGCGGTGGACATCCTCGGCATCGGCGCGGCCTCGCTCGCGCTGTCCGGCTTCGGTATCCACCCGACCGTCGAACACCCCTGGCAACCCGCCACTTGGGGTATGGGAGCGATCCCGTCGGTGTTCGGCGCCGCGCTCGCCTACCTGGCTGCGACCCGGACCCTGCTGTGGTACGCCATCGTGCCGCGCGCCGGAGCCCTGCCGACGGTGGCCAGGACCGCCCTCATACGCCAGGGCTTCGTCGGTGTGGCGCTGCTCGGGATCTCCCCGCTGATCATCATCGTGGCGGCCGATCTGCCGCTGCTGCTGCCGCTGTTCGCCGTGCCGCTCATCGCCCTGGACTCCACCTTGTGGATCGCCCACGCGCGCGCCGAGGAGCAGCTGCGCGATCCGCTGACCGGGCTGCCGAATCGTCAGTGGCTGCTGGAACGCACCTGGACGGCACTGGAGGACGCCGACCGCGAGGGCGCGCGGACCGCGCTCGTGCTGATCGACCTCGACAAGTTCCGCTCCGTCAACGACACGCTCGGCCACATGGCCGGCGACCGCCTGCTGCTGCAGATCGCCGACCGGCTGCGGCTGGCGCTGCCGCGCGGCGCGGAGGCCGCCCGGCTCGGCGGCGACGAGTTCGCGGTCCTGCTGCCCACCTGCGACTCGCCCACCCGCGCCCAGCGCATCGCCCGGGCCCTGGTCGCGGCGCTCGGCTCACCGCTCAGTCTCGACGGCCTGACCCTGGTGCTGGAGGCCAGCGCCGGGGTCGCCGTCTTCCCCGACCACGCCTCCGACGCCGAGGGACTGCTGCGCCGCGCCGACGTCGCGATGTACCAGGCGAAACGTGACCGCAGCGGGGTCGAGGTCTACGAGTCCTCCCGCGACGGCAACACCCCCGACCGGCTCGGGCTCCTCGGCGACCTGCGCCGCGCCCTGGACCGCGGCGAGGTCGAACTCCACTACCAGCCCAAGGTGCGCTTCGACGGGCACGTCGCCGGGCTGGAGGCGCTGGTGCGCTGGGTGCATCCCGAGCGGGGGAGGGTGAGCCCGGAGGAGTTCATCGCCATCGCCGAGACCTCCGGGCTGATGCCGCAGCTGACCGAGTACGTCCTGGAGACCGCGCTCGGCCAGGTCGCCCGCTGGCGCGCGATGGGCCTGGACGTGCCCGTCGCCGTCAACGTCTCCCCGCGCGACGTCCACTCGCCGGGTTTCGCCGGGGCCGTCGCCGCGCGCCTGGCCCGGCACGGGGTCCCGCCGGGGGCGCTGCAACTGGAGATCACCGAGCACGTGCTCCTGGACGACCCGCAGCGCGCGGCGGACACGATGGCCGGGCTCACCGGCCACGGCGTGAAGATGTCCCTGGACGACTTCGGCACCGGCTACTCCTCCCTGGTCCACCTCAGGCGCCTGCCGGTGAGCGAACTCAAGATCGACCGCTCGTTCGTCGCCCGCCTCGTGGTCGACGCCGAGGACGCGGAGATCGTGCGCTGCACGATCGACCTCGCGCACTCCCTCGGCCTCCTCGTCGTGGCGGAGGGCGTCGAGGACGACCGGACCTGGGAGCGCCTGCGCGACCTGGACTGCGACGCCATCCAGGGGTGGCTCGTCGCCGCCGCCATGCCCCCGGACGAGGCCACCGCCTGGCTCCGGCTGCGCAGCCACGTCGGCTGGCACCGCCCGGCCGAGCTGGAAGCCGCCAAGGAGCGCGCCGCCGTCCCCGACGCCCAGTGACGGTTCCCCTGCGCCCGTGCGGCCTACTGCCCTGCCCCGGGAAACCGGCACCGTGACCCCGCCCGCCACACGGGCATCACGGGCCGCAGGGACGGCCGCGCGGACCCGCGGACGGCGGCAAGCGCAAACCGTTTCGCCCCCGGGGCGCCCGCGCCCATAGGATTGGGCGCGAAAAGACCGAACTCACCCCCAGAGGATCGCTGCATGCCAGGCATCACGCGCGAGGAGGTCGCCCACCTCGGACGGCTGTCGCGTCTTGAGCTGAAGGACGAAGAGCTCGACCACTTCGCCGGACAGCTCGACGCCATCATCGGCGCGGTCGCCCGCGTCGCCGAGGTGGCCGGCGAGGACGTACCGCCGACCTCCCACCCGCTGCCGCTGACCAATGTCATGCGCCCTGACGAGGTCCGGCCCAGCCTGACCCCGGCGGAGGCGCTGTCCGGCGCCCCCGCACAGGAGCAGCAGCGCTTCAAGGTGCCGCAGATCCTGGGGGAGGACTGATCACGATGAGCGAACTGACCAGGCTCACCGCCGCGCAGACCGCGGCCGCCGTCGCCTCCGGCGAGACCTCCGCCGTCGAGGTCGCCAAGGCCCACCTGGACCGCATCGCCGCGGTCGACGAGAAGGTGCACGCCTTCCTGCACGTGGACACCGAGGGCGCCCTGAAGGCGGCGAAGGCCGTCGACGACAAGCGCGCCGCGGGCGAGAAGCTGGGCCCCCTCGCGGGCGTCCCGCTGGCCCTGAAGGACATCTTCACCACCAAGGGCATCCCGACGACCGTCGGCTCCAAGATCCTCGAAGGCTGGATCCCGCCGTACGACGCGACGCTGACCGCCCGCCTCAAGCAGGCCGGCATCGTCATCCTCGGCAAGACCAACATGGACGAGTTCGCCATGGGGTCCTCCACCGAGAACAGCGCCTACGGCCCGACCGGCAACCCGTGGGACCTCACCCGCATCCCCGGCGGCTCCGGCGGCGGTTCGTCGGCCGCCCTGGCCTCCTTCCAGGCCCCGCTGGCCATCGGCACCGACACCGGCGGCTCCATCCGCCAGCCGGCCGCCGTCACCGGCACCGTCGGCGTCAAGCCGACGTACGGCGGAGTCTCCCGCTACGGCATGGTGGCCTTCAGCTCCTCCCTGGACCAGGGCGGCCCCTGCGCCCGCACGGTCCTGGACGCGGCGCTGCTGCACGAGGTCATCGCGGGCCACGACCCGATGGACTCCACCTCCATCGACGCGCCCGTGCCGCCGGTCGTCGAGGCCGCGCGCCAGGCCGACGTCAAGGGCATGCGGATCGGCGTCGTCAAGGAGTTCGCGGGCGAGGGCTACCAGGCCGGCGTCATGGAGCGGTTCACCGAGTCGGTCGAGCTGCTGCGCGAGCTCGGCGCCGAGGTCGTGGAGCTGTCCTGCCCGTCGTTCCAGTACGCGCTCGCCGCGTACTACCTGATCGCGCCGTCCGAGGCCTCGTCCAACCTGGCCCGCTTCGACGGCCTGCGCTACGGCCTGCGCGTCGGCGACGACGGCACCCGCAGCGCCGAGGACGTCACCGCCCTCACCCGCGAGGCCGGCTTCGGCCCCGAGGTCAAGCGCCGCATCATGCTCGGCACGTACGCGCTCAGCTCCGGCTACTACGACGCGTACTACGGCAGCGCCCAGAAGGTCCGCACCCTGATCACGCGGGACTTCGAGCGCGCCTTCGGGCAGGTCGACGTGGTGATCTCGCCGACGACCCCGACCACCGCCTTCCCGATCGGGGAGCGCGTGGACGACCCCATGGCGATGTACCTCGCCGACCTGTGCACCATCCCGGCCAACCTGGCGGGCAACTCCGCCATGTCCGTGCCCTGCGGCCTCGCCTCCGAGGACGGGCTCCCGGTCGGGCTGCAGATCATCGCCCCGGCGATGGCCGACGACCGGCTCTACCGTGTCGGTGCGGCCGTCGAGGCGGCCTTCACCGCACGCTGGGGGCACCCGCTGCTGGAGGAGGCACCGATCCTGTGAGCAAGCTCGAGAAGGCCAAGGGCTTCAAGAAGAGCAAGTCCGGCACCTACCTGTCCATCGGCACCACGCTCTTCGGTGCGGTGAGCGTCGCACGGCAGCTGAAGAAGAGCCGCGCCGAGAGCGACACGCTGCTGCTGATCGACGCGGTCGTCAGCGCCGCGGCGATCGCGACCGGCGTCGCCCTGCTGGTCCGCCAGCTGCGGCGGCTCGGCGACGACGACGTGCTGTCATCCTGACGGGGAACTGAGAGGTATCAAGACTGTGACCGTCACGGACCTGGTGTCCTACGAGGACGCGCTCGCGTCCTACGACCCGGTGATGGGCCTGGAGGTCCACGTCGAGCTCGGCACCAAGACGAAGATGTTCTGCGGCTGCTCGACCACCCTGGGCGCCGAGCCGAACAGCCAGGTGTGCCCGGTGTGCCTGGGCATGCCCGGCGCGCTTCCGGCCGTCAACGCGACCGGCGTCGAGTCCGCCATCAAGATCGGTCTCGCGCTCAACTGCGAGATCGCCGAGTGGTGCCGCTTCGCCCGGAAGAACTACTTCTACCCGGACATGCCGAAGAACTTCCAGACCTCCCAGTACGACGAGCCGATCGCCTTCAACGGCTACCTCGACGTGCAGTTGGAGGACGGCGAGGTCTTCCGCGTGGAGATCGAGCGCGCCCACATGGAGGAGGACACCGGCAAGTCCACCCACGTGGGCGGTGCCACCGGCCGCATCCACGGCGCCTCGCACTCGCTGCTGGACTACAACCGGGCCGGCATCCCGCTGATCGAGATCGTCACCAAGCCGATCGAGGGCGCCGGCGAGCGCGCGCCCGAGGTCGCCAAGGCGTACGTCACCGAGCTGCGCGAGCTGATCAAGGCGCTGGGCGTCTCCGAGGCCCGGATGGAGATGGGCCAGATGCGCTGCGACGTGAACCTGTCGCTGCGCCCCATCGGCCGGGAGAAGTTCGGCACCCGCAGCGAGACCAAGAACGTCAACTCGCTGCGCAGCGTCGAGCGGGCCGTGCGCTTCGAGGTCCAGCGGCATGCGGCGGTGCTCTCCTCGGGCGGCACGATCGTCCAGGAGACCCGGCACTTCCACGAGGACACCGGCTCCACCACCTCCGGCCGCATCAAGGAGGAGGCGGAGGACTACCGGTACTTCCCGGAGCCCGACCTCGTCCCCGTGGCGCCGGCCCGGGAGTGGGTCGAGGAGCTGCGGGCGGGCCTGCCCGAGCTGCCGCGCGTGCGCCGGATGCGCCTCCAGGAGGACTGGGGCATCTCGGACCACGAGATGCAGTCGGTGCTCAACGCGGGCGCGATCGACCCGATCGTCGCCACCATCGAGGCCGGGGCCGACGCGGCCTCCGCCCGCAAGTGGTGGATGGGCGAACTGGCCCGCCGCTCCAACGAGGACGGCGTGGAGCTGTCCGCCCTGCCGATCACCCCGGCCCAGGTGGCCCGGGTGTCGGCGCTGGTGGCCGAGGGCTCGCTCAACGACAAGCTGGCCCGCCAGGTCATCGAGGGCGTGCTGGCCGGCGAGGGCGGGCCGGACGAGGTCGTCGACAAGCGCGGCCTGAAGGTCGTCTCGGACGAGGGCGCGCTCGGCGCGGCCGTCGACGAGGCCATCGCGGCCAACGCGGCGGTCGCCGACAAGATCCGCGGCGGCAACCTGGCCGCGGCCGGCGCGCTCATCGGCGCCGTCATGAAGATCACCCGCGGCCAGGCGGACGCCAAGCGCGTGCGCGAACTGGTCCTGGAGAAGCTCGGCGTGCAGGGCTGATCCCGGCGCGGCCGGTACGGCCGGCGCGGCGACGCAGGAAGGGGCGGGCTCCCGTTGACGGGGGCCCGCCCCTTCGGCTTTGTCACGGGTCCGCCGGAGATAAGGCCGCGATAAATTCCCCTGGGGCCATGTGATTCGAGGCACGAAAACGGCCAACGATCTCCTCTTCCTGGTTCAGTCGAAGACGAACGTGGTGTTCTTCGCGGGGCCTTCTCCTCCCGTAAAGATCCACGCAACCTCCAGGGAAGAGCAGGAGCGCGTATGGCTGCACTGGCCCGGTGGTGCCTCGACCGCCGACTCCTCGTCGTCGTCCTCTGGCTGGCCGCCCTCGTCGGCCTGTCCTCGGCGGCCCTGGTGGCCGGCTCCGCGTACTCCAACGACTACGACATCAAGGGCACGGACTCCAGCACGGCGACCGCCCTGCTCAAGGAGGCCTTCCCGGGCTCCTCCGGCGACAGCGACACGATCGTCTGGCACACCGACCGGGGCACCGTCAGCGCCGCGCCCGTCAAGGAGCGGCTGACCGGGGCCCTGGAGGAGGTCGCGGCGCTCCCCGGCGTCGCCTCGGTCACCGGCCCGTACGGCGCCGAGGGCGCCGGCCAGATCAGCCGGGACGGCCACACCGCCTACGCCATGGTGATGTTCGACCGGCCGTCGGAGGAACTGCATGCGGGCGAGGTGCAGAAGGTCGTCGACACCGCGCGGGCGGCCGCCGACGCCGACACCGCGGTCGCGCTCGGCGGCAGTGCCATCGCGCTCACCGAGGGCGGCGGCGGCCACATGAGCGAGGTCGTGGGCGTCGCCGTCGCGGCCGTGGTCCTGCTGCTGGCGTTCGGCTCGCTCTTCGCGATGTTCCTGCCGATCGTCACCGCGCTGGTGAGCGTGGGCACCGCGTACATGGCCGTCGAACTGCTCAGCCACCTGCTGCGGGTGGCCGACTTCGCGCCGATGCTCGGCCTGCTCGTCGGGCTCGGCGTGGGCATCGACTACGCGCTGTTCATCGTCACCCGGCACCGCAGAGGCCTCAAGCAGGGACTGCCGGTGCGCGAGGCCGCGGAGAAGGCGGTCGCCACGACCGGGCGGGCCGTGGTCTTCGCGGGCGGCACCGTGTGCGTGGCGCTGCTCGGCATGCTGATCCTGCGGCTGTCCTTCCTCAACGGCGTCGCCGTCGCCGCGTCCCTCACCGTGATGCTCACCGTCGCCGCCTCGGTGACGCTGCTGCCGTCCCTGCTCGGCGTGATCGGCATGAGGGCGCTCAGCCGCCGGGAGCGCCGCCGGCTCGCCGAGCACGGTCCCGCACCGGAACTGCCCACCGGGCTCGCCGCGCGCTGGTCCGCCTTCGTCGAGCGGCACCCGCGGATCCTCGCGACGGTCGCCGCCGCCGTGATGCTGCTCCTGGCCGTGCCCACCCTGTCCCTGCACCTGGGCGCCTCGGACCAGGGCAACGACGCCACGGGGACCTCCACCCGGCAGGCGTACGACATGCTGTCGGACGGCTTCGGGCCCGGCTTCAACGGGCCGCTGCAACTGGTCGCCAAGTCCGGCGACGCGGCCGACCGGGCGGCCCTGGACCGGCTCACCGACGTACTCCAACGCACTGAGGGCGTCGCCGCGGTTCACATGGAGTCCGCGCAGCACGGCAACGGCCTGAACGTCCTGGACGTCGTCCCGACCACCTCCCCGCAGGACCAGGCGACCGACCGGCTCGTCACCCACCTGCGCCGGGACGTCGTCCCCGAGGCCACCGAGGGCACCTCGCTCCAGGTGTACGTCGGCGGCGTCACCGCCGGCTACGCGGACTTCGCCTCGGTGATCGTCGGCAAACTCCCGCTGTTCGTCGGCTCGGTCGTCGGCCTCGGCTGCGTGCTCCTGCTGCTGGCGTTCCGCAGCATCGGCATCCCGCTCAAGGCGGCGGTCATGAACATCGCCGCGGTCGCCTCCTCCTTCGGGATCGTGGTGGCGATCTTCCAATGGGGCTGGGGCAGCGAGCTGCTGGGCCTCGGGGCCGCCGGGCCGATCGAGCCCTTCCTCCCGGTGATCATGGTCTCGGTGCTCTTCGGGCTCTCGATGGACTACCAGGTCTTCCTGGTGAGCCGGATGTACGAGGAGTGGCGGGAGACGCACGACAACCGGCGGGCCGTCCGGGTCGGCCTGACCGAGACCAGCCGCGTGATCAACTCCGCGGCGGTCATCATGGTCTCCGTCTTCCTGGCCTTCGTCCTCAGCGGCGACCGGGTGATCGCGATGTTCGGCATCGGACTGGCCGCCGCCGTGGCCCTGGACGCCTTCGTCCTGCGAACGCTGCTGGTCCCGGCGTTGATGCACCTGCTGGGGCGGTGGAACTGGTGGCTGCCGGAACGGCTGGACCGGCGCCTGCCGAAGATCTGCATCGAGGGTCCCCGAGGCACCTGCGACGGCTCCGGGGGGCCCGAAAGCGCGGATTCTCAGGAAGTTCTCAGAATTTGACCCTACGGTTGCCGCTCATGGAGACCATCAAGACCGCGGACGCGGCAGCCGGCACGACCACCGACGCCGTGGAGACCGTGTCCGACGGCGCCACGACGGACGCCGCCGCCAAGAACAGCGCGCAGACCGAGACCAGCACCAGCACCAGTACGGAGCAGGCCGAGAAGGCAGAGCCCGTCGAGAACACCGACGCGGACGACGAGTTCGCCGAGGACGAGGGCGACGGGGACACCCCCGCCGGCCGCTCCGCCGCGGTCGCCCCGGGCGCCGCGGCCGTCGTGGGCGCCGCCCTCGGCCTGGCCTCCCTGACCGGCACCTGGATGGGCACCGTCCTGTCCGCCCGCCGTGAACTCGTCGGGCAGATCGGCGCCTCCTCCGCGAGCCCCGCGGAGCAGATCAACCAGATATACGCCGCGCCCTGGCACACCGTGGCCGCGATCAACGGGGCCTTCGCGCTGGTGGCGCTCATCGTCACCGGCATCGTGCTGCTCGCCGTGCGGGACTCCGCCCCGTGGGCGCGCGCCCTCGCCTGGGGCGGGTTGGTGCTCGGTGCCCTGGGCCTGCTCATCGCGGTCGGGATGTACTTCGACCTGTTCGCCTCCCTGCCCACCGTGCCCGCCACGCCTGCCGCGCCCGCCGGAGCCGGCGGCTGACCCTGGGCACCCGCCGGGGCCGCCTAAGGCATCCCGGCCGCCGAACCCTGGGAGGTTGCCCGATGCGGCGCCCCCGCCTTGGGGGCGAGGCTGAAGTCACCGGAGAACGAAGCCGGTCGACCATCCGCCCCGTCCCCAAGGAGTCGGCGATGTACCTGCACGAAATGCTCGGCCGGGCCCGCACCGAGGAACTGCTGCGCGAGGCCGAGGAGTTCCGCCTGGCGCGCGCCGTGCGGCAGGCCGCGCGCGAGACCGCCGCCGTTCGCCGGGCCGCGCGCCGCGGCGGCACCGAGGCCGCACCCGACGACGGGGAGGCCCGGCCCGCCAGGGCCGCCCGGCGCGGCCGGCGACCGCGCCGGCTGGGCGCGACCGGATGACCGTCACGGTGCCGGCGCAAACCGGTACCGCGCTGTCGGACCCCCGTGCGATGCTCGGGACCGTGCAGAACCAGTCCGTCAGCCCGGTGTTCGTGGGCCGAGCCCGCGAACTGACCCGGCTCGCCTCCGCGCTCGCCCGCGCCCACGCGGGCGAGCCGCAGGCGCTGGTCATCGGCGGCGAGGCGGGGGTCGGCAAGACCCGGCTGGTGGAGGAGTTCCTGACCGCGGCCCGCGGTCCCGGCACGGTGACCGCCGTCGGCGGCTGCGTCGAGATCGGCGCGGACGGCCTGCCGTTCGCCCCTGTCGCCACGATCCTGCGCTCCCTGCACCGGCAACTGGGCGACGAACTGACCGCCGCCGCCACGGGCCGCGAGGGCGAACTCGCCCGTCTGCTGCCCGGGATCGGGCTGCCCGGCGGCCCCGACGCGCCGCAGGACCGGCACGACGAGGACGGCCGGGCCCGGCTGTTCGAGCTCACCGCGCGCCTGCTGGAGCGGCTCTCCGAGGACCGCACCCTCGTCGTCGCCCTGGAGGACCTGCACTGGGCGGACCGCTCCACCCGCGAACTCCTCTCCTACCTGCTGCGGTCGGCGTCCCGCGGACGGCTGGTCGTGCTGGCCACGTACCGCTCCGACGACATCCACCGCCGCCACCCGCTGCGGCCCTTCCTCGCCGAACTCGACCGGATGCGCACCGTGGAGCGCGTCGAGCTGTCCCGCTTCAGCCAGGCCGAGGTGCGCGCCCAGGTCGCCGGCATCCTCGCCGCGGAGCCCACGCCCTCGCTGGTCGAGCGGGTCTTCGCCCGCTCCGACGGCAACCCCTTCTTCGTCGAGGAACTCGCCTGCAGCATCACGCAGGGCTGCCGTACCGGACTCAGCGACAGCCTGCGCGACCTGCTGCTGGTGCGGGTCGAGACGCTGCCCGAGACCGCGCAGCGGGTCGCCCGCGTCGTCGCCGAAGGCGGCTCCGCCGTCGAGTACCGGCTGCTCGCCGCCGTCGCCGGGCTCGGCGAGGACGAACTCCTGGAGGCACTGCGGGCCGCCGTCGGGGCCAAGATCCTCCTGCCGACCGAGGACGGCGACGGCTACCGCTTCCGGCACGCGCTGGTCCGCGAGGCCGTCGGCGACGACCTGCTGCCGGGGGAGCGCAGCCGCCTCAACCGCCGCTACGCCGAGGCGCTGGAGGCCGAACCCGCCCTCGTCCCGGCCGACGAACTGCCCGCCCGGCTGGCGAGTCACTGGTACCACGCGCACGATCCGACCCGCGCGCTGCCCGCCGTGCTGCGCGCCTCGGTCGCCGCGCGGCGCCGGCACGCCTACGCCGAGCAGCACGGCCTGCTCGAACGCGCCCTGGAGCTCTGGGACGACGCCCCGCGGGACGTCCGGGCGGCACTGCGGCCGATGGACTACGTCGAGGTCTACCCGCCCTGCGGCTGCGACCCCGGCAGCACACCCCTGCGCTATCTCGACCTGCTCGCCGAGACCGCCGTCGCCGCCCGGCTCAGCGCCGACCGCGAAGGGGCGTACGACGTCACCAAACGCGCCCTGCGGCTGCTCGAACGCGACGACGACCCGCTGCGCGCCGCCTGGTTCTGGATTCAGCGGTCGCGGCTGATGGTGGCGATGGGGCGCGGCGACGGGTGGGCGGAGATATCCCGCGCCGAGAAGCTCGTCGAGGGCCTGCCGCCGTCACCTGTCCACGCCGACGTGCTGGAGAGCGCCGCCGGCTGGGGCATGCTGCACAATCCGGGGCCGGAGAGCGTCGGCACCGCCGAGCGCGCCGTCGAACTGGCCCGGCTCGTCGGGGCGGAGGAGACCGAGATCCGCGCCCGCATCACCCTCGGCGTCCTGCTCGGCGCCTGCGGCGACGTGGACGGCGGCCTCCGCGAGCTCGCCGCGGCCCGCGAACAGGCCGCCGACTCCGGCCGGCACGCCGGCCTCGTGGTCAACGCGGACGCCAACCTCGCGGCCGCCCTGGAGGCGGTGGGCCGCTCGGAGGAGGCCGTGGCCACCGCACGCCGGGGCGTCGAGAACGCCCTGTGCCACGGGCTGCGCGACGGCGCTGCCTTCGCCGCCGCCAACGAGGCCGAGTCCCTGCTCGCGCTCGGCCGCTGGGACGAGGCGGCGGCTCTCGCCACCCACGGCCGCGACACCTCGGAACACGCCCTCTACCTCGGCTGGGCGGCGACGCTGCTGGCCCATGTCGCCGTGCTGCGCGGCGACCACGCGGCGGCCGAGGCCGAGGTCGCCGCCGCCCGCGAGCACCTGGGCGCCGAGGAACACCAGCCGCAGAACACCGTGCCGCTGCGCCACTTGGCGGTGGCCGCCGCGGCCGGACACGGACGCTTCCTCGAAGCCCGCGCCGGGGTGCGCGCCGCACTCGCCGCCGGGTTGCCGCCCGCCGTCCACCGGTACGCCTGGCCGCTGCTGCACACCGCCGCCGCGCTGGAGGCCGACGCGCTGGGCCTGCCCGGCGCCGACGCCGACCGGGCCGACACGCTCGCCCTCATCCGCGCCGCCGCGCGGCGGCTGCCCCGCCTCGCCCCGGTGTGGGCGGCCTACGCCCTGCTGGTCGACGCCGAACTGGCGCGTGCGGAAGGCGGCACGGAGCCCGCGCCCTGGGCGGCCGCGGAGGAGGCGTTCGGGGCCCTGGACCGCCCGCACCCGCTGGCCCAGGTACGACTGCGGCACGCCGAGGCACTGCTCGCCCGGGGCGGTCCTGAGGCCCGCGACCGCGCGGCCGCCCTGCTCCGGCAGGCCCGTGACGCGTCGGCCGCCCTGGGCGCGGCGTCCCTGACCGAGGCCGTGGAACTGCTCGCCCGCCGCGGCCGCCTGTCGCTCGACGCCGCGGAGGCCCCGGCCGAGGAGGAGCCCGAGCCGTTCGGCCTCACCACGCGCGAGCGTGAGGTGCTCCGCCGCGTCGCCGCGGGCTGGACCAACCGCCGCATCGCCGAGGAGCTGTTCATCTCGCCCAAGACCGCGAGCGTGCACGTCTCCAACATCCTGGCCAAACTCGGCGTCTCCGGCCGCGGCGAAGCCGCCGCGCTCGCGCACCGACTGCGTCTCTTCCCGGACGTGCCTGCCTAGGTCGCGCGTTGGCGTTCCTCCGTGGCCCGGGAGTCCGGTTCGGGCGTGCGGATCACCGCGGCGCTGGAGGCGGGGTCGATCGGGTCGTGGCCCGGGTCGGCGTTCCGGCGCGAACAGCTCCCGCAGCGCGTCGAACATCGCACCCCCGGGGTGTCGTCGTCAGCCGACCTTCAGCCGCAGTATGCGGTCGTCGCCCTTGCGGGGATCCCCCCGGCCGTCGGTGTTGCTCGTCGTCAGCAGCAGGTCGCCGTCGGCTTCGGCCACGACCGTGCGCAGCCGCCCGTAGGTGCCGACGAGGAAGGCCTGCGGCGGCGCCGCGGCCTTCGTGCCCGCCAGCGGGATGCGCCACAGCCGGGCGCCGCGCAGCGAGGCCATCCACAAGGAGCCCTTGGCGTAGGCGATGCCGCTGGGGGAGGCGTCGTCGGTGTGCCAGGTGGCGATCGGGTCGGCGTAGCCCGCGCGGTGGGCCAGCCCCTCGACGACGGGCCAGCCGTAGTTCTTGCCGGGCTCGATGAGGTTGACCTCGTCCCAGGTGTCCTGGCCGAACTCCGAGGCCCACAGCCGCCCCTCGGCGTCCCAGGTGAGGCCCTGCACGTTGCGGTGGCCGTAGGAGTAGACGAGGGAGTCCGCCTCGGGATTGCCGTGCACGGGTTCGCCGTCGGGCGTCATGCGCAGGATCTTGCCGCCGAGGGACTTCTTGTCCTGGGCCAGGCCGCGGTCGCCGCTCTCGCCGGTGCCCGCGTACAGCATGCCGTCCGGGCCGAAGGCGATCCGGCCGCCGTTGTGGATGGCGCCGTGCGGAATGCCGCGCACGATGGTGTCGGGGGCGCCGAGCTGCTCGCCGGCCGGTTTGGCCGGGTCGTAGAGCATGCGGGCGATGCGGTTGTCGGAGTCGGTGGTGAAGTACGCGTACACCAGGTGGTCGGTCGCGAAGCCGGGGGAGACCGCCAGCCCGAGGAGGCCGCCCTCGCCGCCCGAGGAGACCCCGGGCACCGTGCCGGCCTCGGTCGTGCGGCCGGTGGCCGGGTCCACCCGGACGATCCTGCCGGTGTCGCGCGAGGCGACCAGCAGCCCGCCGTCCTGCAGGACCGCCACGCCCCACGGGGTGTTCAGCCCGGTCGCGACGGTGCCGACGACCTTCACCGAGCCCTTCGCGGGCGCGGCGGGGACCGTCGAGCCGCCGCCGGGCGGCGAGGCCGGGGCGGCACCGGAGGAGGAGGAGGCGGGGGCGGAGGTCGCGGAGGCCGTCAGCGCGTCCCCGGAGGAGCATCCCGCGGTCAGCAGTGCGGCAGCGGCCAGCACGGCGGTGACAACGGCGGCACGGCGTCCCACGCTTCCCTCCCGGCGGTCCTGCGGCACGGACTTCAAGCACATCACATCTGTCTCTACACCGCCCGGCCGTTGCCGGTTCCCGCCGCGGCGGGAAAACCGGGACAAGGGGGCGGCGCGGTCAGTCCCAGGAGCCGCGGGCCGGCGGCAGGCCGGCTATCTCGGTGAAGTCCTCGGCGGTCAGCGCGAGTTCGGCGGCACCGGCGTTCTCGGCCGCCCACCGCTCCCGCTTGGTCCCCGGCACCGGCACCACCTGCGGTCCCTGGGCGAGCACCCACGCCAGCGCCACCTGCGCAGGCGTCGCGCCGCGCGCCTCGGCGACCCGGCGCAGTCCCGCCACGATCGGCTGGTTGGCGGCCATCATCTCGGCGGTGAACCGCGGGTGCCGTGCCCGCGTGTCGTCGCGCTCGAAGCCCTGGCCCGGGGTGAGCGTGCCCGTCAGGAAACCGTTGCCCAGCGGCATCGCCGCCATGAAGCCGACACCGCGCTGCGTGCACCACGGCAGCAGCTCGGCCAGCGCGTCGGGCGACCACACCGACAGTTCGGCCTGCACACAGCTGACCGGGAACACCTGCTGGACCCGCCGCAGGTGGGCGAGCGTCTCGTCGTAGATCCGCGACCCGGCGCGGCGTGCCGGCCGCGCGCCGACCGCGCACCACCCCAGCGCGCGCACCTTGCCGGCGGTGACCAGTTCCGCCATCGCGCCCCAGGTCTCCTCGACCGGCACCTCCGGATCGGCCCGGTGCAGTTGGTAGAGGTCGATCACGTCCGTCTGCAGCCGCCGCAGCGAGGCGTCGCAGGCCCGCCGCACATAGGAGGGCCGCCCGTTGGCCACCAGGTGCTGCTCGCCCACCAGCAGACCGCACTTGGTGGAGACGAACGCCTCGTCCCGGCGCTGCTTCAGCACCCGCCCCAGCAGCAGCTCATTGGTGAACGGGCCGTAGATGTCGGCGGTGTCCAGCAGCGTCGCCCCCCGGTCCAGCGCCGCGTGCACCGTCCGCAAGGACGCTTCCCCGTCCTGCTGCGATGTGGTGTACGCCCAGCTCATCGGCATGCACCCGAGTCCCACGGCGCCCACCTCGAGAGCCGCCGCCCCGACCGTCCTGCGCTCCACCTGGATGACCTCCGCTGACCACTCGCGCCGCCCCACTGTGTCATAGCCTCCTGACCATGGCTGACATCACCCGGAACCACCGCCCCACCGCATGGCTGCCGATCCCCGCCGAGGACATCGGGGGGCTCCCGGACACCGTCGACTACCTTTTCTGGGACGGCGCCGAGGACTACCCCGGCGACCCGGCGGAGACGGACTTCTACGTAGTGCCGTACATGAAGGGCGCGGAGGTCGCGGGCCGTCCGCTCCCGCGGATGACGGGCCTTCAGGTGGTGCAGACGCTCAGCGCCGGCGTGGACCACGTACTGCCGCACCTGGCCGAGCTCCCCTCCGGCGTGCGCCTGTGCAACGCGCGCGGTGTCCACGAGGCGAGCACCGCGGAACTGGCCCTGGCGCTCACCCTGGCCTCCCTGCGCGGCATCCCGCGCTTCGTGCGCGGGCAGGACGCCGAGGAGTGGCACGACGGCTTCTACCCCGCCCTGGCCGACAAGAGCGTCCTGATCGTCGGGTACGGGTCCATCGGCGCCGCGATCGAGGACCGGCTCGCGCCCTTCGAGTGCGACGTCGTCCGGGTCGCCCGCCTGGCGCGCCGCTCCCCGCGCGGCCCGGTGCACGCCCTGGGGGACCTGCCCGCGCTGCTGCCCGCCGCCGACGTGGTCGTCCTGTCGACCCCGCTGACCGAGGCCACCCGGGGGCTGGTGGACGCCGCGTTCCTGGCCCGGATGAAGGACGGCGCCCTCCTGGTGAACGTCGCGCGCGGGCCCGTGGTGGACACCGGTGCCCTGGTCGCCGAGCTGACGTCGGGCCGGGTGCGCGCGGCACTCGATGTCACCGACCCCGAGCCGCTGCCCGCGGGGCACCCCCTCTGGCACGCCCCCGGTGTCCTCATCAGCCCGCACGTCGGCGGCAGTACGTCCGCCTTCCTCCCCCGGGCCAGGCTGCTGCTGCGCGAGCAGCTGCGCCGGTTCGCGGCGGGTGAGAACCTGGCCAACATCGTGACCACGACCTGACGGCCCCTTAACTCCCTTGTGGCACCGGGTGACTGGAAACGCTCCTGGAACCGCTTGCCGGTCACGCTGTGTAGAGGAACTATGTCCCTGAGTGACCGCTCTGGTGTATCGTCCCGGATTGGGGGAACGCGACCGGCGTGGCGTGGAATGCCGCGAACGGGCGCGGGACGGCTCAGGACTTGATGGGGGGCGACGGGCGATGTGCGGCCAATGGAGAGAGCACCGCAAGCGGGACCACGGCACACCACGCCGGGAGCGCTCACGGCATTCCCGGACGACGCCGTGAGTGCCCAGGGGGCGGTTCTCGCGGGACCCCCGGTCCCCGAGGGCCGGTCGATCCTGCCGCAGCTCGTCGTGGCCGTGCTCTGCGGCGGCTATGCGATCGGCGCCGCCCTCGGATGGGGTTCCGAGGAGCTGGCCGTGGTGATGGGGGACTTCGGGCTCTCCGGCGCCGCCCTGGCGGCCACCGTCTCGTGCCTGGCGTACATCCGCACCGTGTCACGCCGAAAGCGGCCCGCCTGGGTGCTGTTCGCCCTGTCGTCCGCCATGGTCGCGCTCGGCAACGGCATCTGGGGCTGGTACGAGGTCGTGCTGCGCGAAGACGTGCCGCGCACCTCGCTCGCCGACTTCTGCTTCCTGCTCTTCGCCCCGCCCGCGATCATCGGCCTGCTGGTGCTGGCCAAGCGCCCGGACAGCCGGTCCGGCTGGGTCTGCCTGGGGCTGGACGCCTGGCTCATCGCCGGCTCGCTGGTCACCCTGTCCTGGACGCTCGCGCTCGCCCAGGCCGCACTGTGGGACGGGCGGAGCACCGCGTGCATCGCCCTGTCGCTGGCGTATCCGCTGCTCGACATCCTGCTCGTCAGCATGGTGCTGGCGCTGCACTTCCGGCGTTCCTCGGCCAACCGGGCGGCGGTCAACACCGCCATCGCCTCGCTCGCCCTGACGGTGCTGTGCGACGCCCTGTTCACCTCGCCCCTGCTGCGCGAGCACTACCGTTCCGGCCAGATCCTCGACGCGGGCTGGTTCGCGGGCAGCATGCTGCTGGCCTACGCGCCCTGGGTGGGCCACCGGGAGCGGGTCGCCGAGCGGCGGGCCGCCCCCCAGCCGCGCCGTGCGACCGGCTCCCTGGCCGCGCTCACGCCGTACCTCGCCGCCGCGGTCTGCGTCCTCGGCATCCTCTACAACGCCATCGACGGCCGCAGGATCGACCGCGTGGTGCTGTTCGCCGGCTGCACCGTGGTCCTCGCCCTGGTGGTGCGCCAGGGCATCATGCTGCTCGACAACATCTCCCTCGCCCAGGAGCTCGCCCAGAAGGAGAACCACTTCCGCTCCCTGGTGCAGGGCTCCAGCGACGTCATCATGATCGCCTCGCCCACCGGCGTGCTGCGGTACGTCAGCCCCGCCGCCACCGGTGTGTACGGGAGGGAGGCGGAGGAGATGGTCGGCACCGAGTTCGCCTCCCACATCCATCCCGACGACCTCGGGCGGGTGCTGCACGAGGTGCGGCGCTTCCTGGCCGCGCATCCCGCGCAGGAGCCCGCCACCCGCATCGAGTGCCGCATCCACCACGGGGACGGAAGCTGGCTCAATGTCGAGTCCAGCGTCAACCGCTACCAGGGCGGCCTGATCTTCAACAGCCGCGACGTCACCGAGCGCGTCCGGCTCCAGGCGCAACTGCAGCACAGCGCCTCCCACGACCCGCTCACCGACCTGCCCAACCGCGCCCTGTTCACCGAGCGCATCCGGCAGGCCCTCGGCGGCCGCCGCGCCGGGGACGGCGAACCCGGCACCACCGCGGTGCTCTTCATCGACCTCGACGGCTTCAAGGCGGTCAACGACACCGTGGGCCACCAGGCCGGCGACGAGCTGCTGATCCAGGCCGCCCGCCGGCTCCAGGAGTCCGTGCGCGCCGGCGACACCGCGGCCCGCCTCGGCGGCGACGAGTTCGCCGCCCTCATCTGCGGCACCAGCGCCGACCGCCATCTGCGCGAGTACCAGGTGCACGAGGTCGCCGACCGGCTGCGGGCCGCGCTCTCCGAGCCCTATCGCGTGGACGGCACGGAGGTGCGGGTGGCCGCCAGCATCGGTGTCGCCTTCGCCGACCCGGGCGTCAGCCCCGGCGAGCTGCTGCGCAACGCCGACCTGGCGATGTACCGGGCCAAGCAGGCCGGCAAGGGCCGGGTGGAGATGTACGCGCCCGCCATGCAGGCCGAGGTGGTACGCCGTGCCGAACTGGCCGGACGCCTGCGCTCGGCGCTGCGCGACGGCGAGTTCGCGCTGCTCCACCAGCCGGTGGTCGACCTGTGCAGCGGTGAGGTCACCGCGGTCGAGGCGCAGGCCCGCTGGCGCTCCGCCCAGGGCATCCTCTTCACCCCCGCGGAGTTCCTGCGGGTCGCCGAGGACACCGACCGCACCTCCCAGCTGGCCCGCTGGCTGCTGGAGGAGGCCGTGCGCCAGGCCGCGCTGCGGCACGCGGCGGGCCTGCCGGTCCCCGTCGCCGTCCGGCTGTCCACGCGCCGGCTGATGCACCGCGAGCTGCCCACGAAGGACATCG
Source organism: Streptomyces sp. NPDC088732 (assembly GCF_044751205.1). Classification (NCBI taxonomy): domain Bacteria; kingdom Bacillati; phylum Actinomycetota; class Actinomycetes; order Kitasatosporales; family Streptomycetaceae; genus Streptomyces; species Streptomyces sp. NPDC088732. The sequence goes on along the minus strand of NZ_JBIVLI010000007.1, from coordinate 3,361 downwards.
AGGCGCTGCTCGCCCAGCACGAGCTGCCCCCGGGCGCCCTGCTGCTCCAACTGGCCGACCAGGACCCCCGCATCTCCTTCGACGAGCTGGAGCGCCGGCTGACCGCGCTGCGCCGCCTCGGGGTGAAGATCGCCCTGGAGGGCTTCGGCACCGGCTACGCGCCGATGAACGTCCTGCGGCGGCTGCCGCTGGACGTCCTCAAGCTGGACCGGGGACTGACCGAGGGCGTTGTGGAGTCCGCCCGGCTGCGCAAGATCACCGCGGGGCTGCTGGGCATCGCCGAGGACCTCGGCATCCGCTCGGTGGCCGAGGGGGTGGACCGCCCGGAGCAGGTGCTCGCGTTGCGTGAGATGCGATGTACGCACGGCCAGGGCATGGCATTCTCGGGGCCTCTGGACGAGCACCGGCTGCGCTCCTCGCTGACCCGCGGCGGCTACCCCGTCCCCGGGGACACGGCCCTCCTGGCGGGCGGCAGGACCCCCGCGCACGGCACCTGCACCACCGACGAGATTCTCTCGAATGCTGAGACGCCCGTCCCACCCGCTTGACACCCCGCAGGCCCGAGGAGGAAGGTCAGTCCCATGCGCACCCGAATTCTCGTACTTGGAAAGCGCGTCGGCTGACCCGAGGCCGCATCCCGCCTCGTGGAAACCACCGACGCGCTCCCCTCGCTTGCCCCTGGGCACGAGGGGTTTTTTGTTGCCTGGGATTCAGACAAACCACCCTCTCCACCCTCAAACTTCTGAGAGATGAGAAGCAGATGACCGAGCAGGCCACCGGGGCCCACCACCCGCAGCCGCGGGCCCGCGGCGCCGCGCCGCAGCCCGTCACCGCCGAGCGCGTCACGGGCGCCCAGTCCCTCATCCGCTCGCTGGAGGCGGTCGGCGCCGACACCGTGTTCGGTATCCCGGGTGGCGCGATCCTTCCGGCCTACGACCCGCTGATGGACTCCAAGAAGGTGCGCCACGTCCTGGTCCGCCACGAGCAGGGCGCCGGACACGCCGCCACCGGCTACGCGCAGGCCACCGGCAAGGTCGGCGTCTGCATGGCCACCTCCGGTCCCGGTGCCACCAACCTCGTCACCCCGATCGCCGACGCGCACATGGACTCGGTCCCCATGGTCGCGATCACCGGCCAGGTCGCGTCCAAGGCGATCGGCACCGACGCCTTCCAGGAGGCGGACATCTGCGGCATCACCATGCCGATCACCAAGCACAACTTCCTGGTCACCGATGCCGCCGAGATCCCGCGGACCATCGCCGAGGCCTTCCACATCGCCTCCACCGGCCGCCCCGGCCCGGTCCTGGTCGACATCGCCAAGGACGCCCTCCAGGCGCAGACCACCTTCTCCTGGCCGCCGGCCACCGATCTGCCCGGCTACCGCCCGGTGACCAAGCCGCACGCCAAGCAGATCCGCGAGGCCGCCCGGCTGATCAACGAGGCCCGGCGCCCCGTGCTGTACGTCGGCGGCGGCGTCCTCAAGGCCCGCGCCACGACGGAGCTGCGCATCCTGGCCGAGCTGACCGGCGCCCCGGTGACCACCACGCTGATGGCTCTCGGCGCCTTCCCCGACAGCCACGCCCAGCACGTCGGCATGCCCGGCATGCACGGCTCGGTCTCCGCCGTCGCCGCGCTGCAGAAGGCCGATCTGATCATCGCCCTCGGCGCCCGCTTCGACGACCGGGTCACCGGCAAGCTGGACTCCTTCGCCCCGTACGCCAAGATCGTCCACGCCGACATCGACCCGGCCGAGATCTCCAAGAACCGGGTCGCCGACGTGCCGATCGTCGGTGACGCCCGCGAGGTCCTCGCCGACCTGATCGTCGCGGTCCAGGCCGACCACGACGCCGGCCACCGCGGCGACTACACCGAGTGGTGGAAGCTGCTCAACGGTCTGCGCGACACCTACCCCCTCGGCTACGACCTGCCCGCCGACGGCAGCCTGTCCCCGCAGCAGGTCATCCAGCGCATCGGCGAGCTGGCCCCGGAGGGCACCCTCTTCGCCGCCGGCGTCGGCCAGCACCAGATGTGGTCCTCGCAGTTCATCTCCTTCGAGCGGCCCAACACCTGGTTCAACTCCGGCGGCGCCGGGACCATGGGCTACGCGGTGCCCGCGGCGATGGGTGCCAAGGCGGGCATGCCCGGCTCCACCGTGTGGGCGATCGACGGCGACGGCTGCTTCCAGATGACCAATCAGGAACTGACCACCTGCGCGCTGAACAACATCCCGATCAAGGTCGCCGTCATCAACAACGGTGCCCTCGGCATGGTCCGCCAGTGGCAGTCGCTCTTCTACAACGAGCGCTACTCCAACACCGTCCTGCACGGCGGCGAGACCAACGCCGGCAGCGGCTCCCACACCGGCGCCAGCGAGGGCCCGCGCAGCGGCACCCGTGTCCCGGACTTCGTGAAGCTGGCCGAGGCCATGGGCTGCGTCGGCCTGCGCTGCGAGGACCCCGCCGACCTCGACGAGATCATCGAGAAGGCCAATGCCATCAACGACCGCCCCGTGGTCGTCGACTTCATCGTCCACGAGGACGCCATGGTGTGGCCGATGGTCGCCGCCGGCACCTCCAACGACGAGATCATGGCCGCCCGCGACGTCCGCCCGGACTTCGGCGACGCGGCCGACGACTGAGGACCGAGAGAAGCAGAGGAACGACGCGACATGTCCAAGCACACGCTCTCCGTCCTGGTGGAGAACAAGCCCGGTGTCCTCGCCCGGATCACCGCCCTGTTCTCCCGCCGCGGCTTCAACATCGACTCCCTCGCGGTCGGCACCACGGAGCACCCCGACATCTCCCGCATCACCATCGTGGTGAACGTGATCGACGAGCTCCCGCTGGAGCAGGTCACCAAGCAGCTCAACAAGCTCGTCAATGTGCTGAAGATCGTCGAGCTGGAGGCCGGTTCCGCCGTCCAGCGCGAGCTGGTCCTGGTGAAGGTGCGAGCCGACAACGAGTCGCGCTCCCAGATCGTCGAGATCGTGCAGCTGTTCCGGGCCAAGACCGTTGACGTCTCCCCGGAGGCCGTCACCATCGAGGCCACCGGCGGCGCCGACAAGCTGGAGGCCATGCTGAAGATGCTGGAGCCGTTCGGCATCAAGGAACTGGTCCAGTCCGGCACGATCGCGATCGGCCGCGGCGCCCGTTCGATCACCGACCGGTCCCTGCGTGCCCTCGACCGGACCGCATAGCGAGACCGCAAAACTAGTTCTCCGCCCACGGACGTACTGTGTGGGCAACCCGCCAGATCCAAGGAGAGACCCGAAGTGGCCGAGCTGTTCTACGACGACGATGCCGACCTGTCCATCATCCAGGGCCGCAAGGTCGCGGTCATCGGCTACGGAAGCCAGGGCCAC